>JAGKWZ010000462.1 GCA_021151605.1 Verrucomicrobiaceae bacterium | reverse complement strand
GTGCTTGGCGGCAGCGATAGGCCTCGTCGCAGGACTCATTTTTCTCATCAAGCCTTCCCAGCAGAGCCAGGAGCCAGCCAGCACTGCTGCCAAACCTGCTGAGCCGAAGGAAACCACCCCAGAGACAGCGCCGGCTCCGATCCCGGCGAATTCAGAGAAGCCTGGTTTCTCGAACTTTGTCCCCAGTGCGAAGTGGATGGGCGAAATGAAGAACCGCACCCCCTGGGGGCCGGCCTGGAAACGTGTAGGCACGGAGATGCACGTGGCTGGCAGCAAGGCGGCGCACCACTATCCAGATCCGCGAAGCCAGGACTCCGGCCTGCGGGTGCGCTTTCGCTTCAGTTCGAGCGGCGAAGGTGCCTTCCTGGAACTGATCCAGCGCCTCAATAAATCCGGCAACGGCCCCCGCTACACAGTCACCCTCAGTCCGTCGGGAAAGCTGAACGCGGCGATCGACCTCGTTCCCTGGGCCAAAGATGGACCACGGAGGACTCTCACCACCATCCCCGCGCAGCCTCCATTGGGCTCTGGCAAAGAGCACACGGCTGAACTTTACGCCATCGGCGAGCGCCTGACGTTCTTCCTGGATGGCCAGGAACTGGGGGCCGTCTCCGATTCCACCCTCCAGTATGGTTTCCCCGGCGTTGTTGGTGGCCCAGGGGCGGAAGTCATCAGCCTGGAAACAGTTTTGATCAAAGCGGCCCCCCCAGCTCCTCCGCCTCCGGGTCGGAAAAATGGCGTCTGGCAGCCTGTATTCACGGAGGCTGCGAAGAAAATACCAGGCATCACGGAACTGCCAGATGGCTGGGTGAGGATGGACAATGCCTTCCACTCCGTGAACATGGGCAAAGACATGGCCCTGCGTGGTCGCATGCGCCTCGGCGCTGGGAGGAACTACGCCTGGCCTTTGCGGTTCCGGGATCACTCGAACGGCAACCTCCAGCACTATGGGCTGAGCATCACCAAAAGCGGGGCGTTTTTGCTGCATCGCCGGGTGCAAAACGGCAGCGTGGTGGCTGCTGAAGACATGTCCCTGAAAGAAGTACAGACTGGAATCAGCCTCACAAATGGGACGGAGTTTGACCTCGAAGTCTCCGCCCAAGGTGACCGCCTCAGCGTGAAGCTGAATGGCGAGGTGATCATTGATGTGACCGACACCTTTCACCAAGGCGAGCGGACGAATTTCGGGTCAGACACGGCCATCATTGAGTTCAAGAATCTGGAGTGGATGGCTTTGGGAAGCCAGGAGTCAGCTGTCACCTCCAAGTCCCCGCCTGCCACGCCGGGAAGCCTGGATC
Organism: Verrucomicrobiaceae bacterium; assembly: GCA_021151605.1. GTDB lineage: Bacteria > Verrucomicrobiota > Verrucomicrobiia > Verrucomicrobiales > Verrucomicrobiaceae > Prosthecobacter. Next base: position 2,065 of record JAGKWZ010000462.1, on the reverse strand, counting down.
TGGCGGCACGACAGAAGTCACTCGCTGCGCCTCTATCGCCTGGAGTCGCCGACGTGCTGGCAGCTCTACAGCTCAAGGCGGATGACACCTTTTCCTGGTCAAAAACGCCCGCCGGAATCGAACTCAAATCGCTGAAGGATCCCGGGCCCTACAAAAGCTCTATGACCCTCCCCGTGACCCTTCCAAACGACTATGTGATCGAAGCCTGGTTTACCAACAGTGCTGAAGGAGGATCTGATGTCGGCCTGACGATTCCGGTGGGGGATCAGCTTCGCACGACCTGCTGGCTCTGGCCGAGGGCCGGCGGCTGGGCCGGCCTGGGCAAGGTGGATGGGAGAGACCCTCAGCAGCCCGACATGGAGAAAGGCTGCTCCACGCACTTCCAGCTCGTCCCGGGAGAGCTGACCTTCATGCGCGCGGAGGTCAGACGCACCTCGGGTCAGGTGGACATTCGCTTCATGGTCAATGGCCAGCTCATGGCAGCCTATCGGGGGCCGACCAACCGATTGGGCATGAGCAGCGCCTGGGGTGTGGGCAGTGATCCTGATCTGGCAAGCCTCGGCGGACGTGCCGTGACCTTTCATCGTGCCATCATCCATGAACTGGGCCCGGTGGCAGAGCCAAAACCTGCTGCTCCCCAAGATCTGCGGCTCGTGCAATTGGAGGCAGGCTTTAAAGCCCGCTATGAATCCGACGCCCAGCAGCCCTACCGCGCCGCCTTAGCCGCGCTGAATCAAAGCTATGCCAAAAACGGCGGCGACAGCGTGCCAGAGGTGGACCCACCCGACACCCCTGAGCCACTCAAGAAGCTGCGGAGCATCTACCGCACTGCTTTGGCGAAAATAGAAGCAGACCGAGCCCAAAAAGCCGCCCCACTTTATGACATCTACCTCAAGGCTCTGGACGACTACATCGTCGAGCTGACGAAGGCGGACAAAATCGCCGAGGCGACCAAGGTATCGGCGTTGCGCGAACAAGTAGCACGAGACAAGTCGGCAGCTGTGCCATCAGCCGCTCCCGCCCCGCCCAAGTGATCGCCGACCGCACCGACAAGAGCCTTGTCCTGTCTCTAAATCCCCCGCTAGAATCCCCTTCCTGAGCACCTCTTCATCCGCTTCCAAACCCTCCGGCATGTGGCAGCCGCCCACGCTGGAGGAGATGCAGGCCATGCTGCCGCAGTATCAGTTCATCTGCCTGCTCGGACGCGGCGGCATGGGTGCTGTCTATAAAGCGGTTCAGGTCTCGCTGGACCGGCCCGTGGCCATCAAAGTGCTGCCTGGGGATCTGGTGATGGACGAGGATGTGCAGTTCGCCGAGCGCTTCAAAAACGAGGCGCGCACCATGGCGAAGATGAGCCATCCCGCGATCGTCAACGTGTACGACTTCGGCGAGACGCAGACCGGCCTGCTCTACATCGTGATGGAGTTTATCGACGGCACGGACATTTCGAAGCTGATCCTGTCTCAGGGCCGGCTGACGGAGGAGTATGCCCTGGCAATCACCGCCCATGTCTGTGATGCGCTGAATTACGCGCACCGGAACGGCGTGGTGCATCGCGACATCAAGCCGGCGAACATCCTCATCAATATGGCGGGTGAGATCAAGGTGGCCGACTTTGGTCTGGCCAAGGCCAATGACGCCAGTCAGAGCGGTGGCCTGACAAAGACGAACATGGCCATGGGCACGCCTGACTTCGTCGCTCCGGAGGCCTTCATCCCGGGCTTCGCGCTCGATGGCCGCGCAGACCTGTATGCCATCGGCGTCATGCTTTACCAAATGCTGACCGGGGACATCCCGCGAGGCATGTGGACGATGCCGAGTCAGAGGATCGGCAGCGATCCGCGCTTTGATGCCATCATTGCCAGGGCGATGCAGACCGACCGCGAGATGCGGTATCAATCGGCTTCAGAGATACACCAGGATCTCAATGCGATCCTGACCACGCCAATCTCCGTGCTCATCCAGCAGCAGGCCGCCGCCGGCAACCAGAACATCGCGCAGAGTGTGGCCCGCCTGCGCGCCGCGCAGGCGGCGGTGGCCAGCAGCAGCGCCAGCCTGCTGCCCA
>JAGKWZ010000106.1 GCA_021151605.1 Verrucomicrobiaceae bacterium | reverse complement strand
CTGCCAACTCGAGCGTGAAGGGCGTGGTGCAATCGACAGGCGGCTATGAGACCTTCGTCGAGCAGTCGGCGGGCAGTCTCACGCTGAAAGCAGACGCGCAGTCGCTGCTCATGCGCCCTGATGGAGCCTTGAAGCAAGAGCTGGCAGATGTGCGTGCCGTCAAACTTCGGCGGAAGTGAGAACGGGTAGGTTTTATGCAAACACCTGCTTCACCACCTTCGGATTCTCCACGCCGGTCAGACGCTGGTCGAGGCCTTGGAACTTGAAGGTGAGCCGCTCGTGATCGAGTCCCGCCGCGGCGAGGATCGTCGCGTGCAGATCATGCACGCTGACTTTGTCGATGGCGGCTTTAAAGCCGATCTCGTCGGTCTCGCCGTGGTGGTAGCCGCCTTTCACGCCGCCGCCGCACATCCAAACGGTGAAGGCATGCGGATTGTGATCGCGACCCGGCTGCGCGCCTTTTTGCGCGATGGGCAGACGGCCAAACTCTCCGCCCCAGACAATCAGCGTCTGATCCAGAAGTCCGCGCTGCTCCAGATCACTGATCAGCGCCGCCACCGGCTGGTCGCTCTCATTCGCGAAGCCGCGATGGTTGCCGAGGATGTCCTTGTGACCGTCCCAGCTCTGTTGGTTCTCCATGCCGCCGCTATAGATCTGGATGAAGCGCACGCCGCGCTCCACCATGCGCCTCGCCGTGAGGCACTGCTTCGCAAAGTGACCGCAGTGCTTTTCATTCACGCCGTAGAGCTTCTGGATGTGCTCCGGCTCGCCTTTGACATCAAAAGCCTCCGGCGCGGAGGTCTGCATGCGGTAAGCCAGCTCAAAGCTTTCGATGCGAGCATTCAATTCGCTCTCGATGGCCGATCCGCCGAGCGCACCTCGATTCAGCTTCGCCATCAGGTCGAGCTGCGCCCGCTGCCGCTGCGGTGTGAGAGATGCAGGCACAGCGAGATTGTCGATCGGTGATCCCGTGGGCTTCAGCCACGTTCCTTGATACACGCTCGGCAAAAAGCCAGCGCCCCAGTTCGCCGCGCTGCCTTTCGGCAGGCCGCGATTCAGTGGATCGCTCATCACCACAAAGCTGGGCAGCGAATCGCTCTCGCTGCCGAGGCCGTAGTTCACCCACGAGCCCACGCAGGGATAACCCATTCGCGTGGTGCCCGTGTTCATCATGAAAAGCGCAGGCGAGTGGTTGTTCGAGCCCGTCCAGCAACTGTGGATGAAGCACATCTTGTCCACATGCGTCGCCGTCTTCGGAAACAGATCGCTCACCCATGTCCCGCTCGCGCCATGTTGCTTGAACTCAAACGGCGACTTCATCAAACCGCCCACCGACCCCGGAAAGAAGCCCGTCTTCGGATCAAATCCCTCCAGCGTCTGCCCATCCCGCTTCGCCAGCTCCGGCTTGTAATCCCAAGTATCCACCTGCGACGGCCCACCATTGGTAAAGATCCAAATGATCGACTTCGCCTTGCCTCCGACCTGCATCGGCACCTTCGGCGAAAAAGGATTCTTCGCCGCCTCCAGCATCGAAGCGAACGCCAACATGCCAAAACCACCGCCCGCACGAGCGAGCATTTCACGACGGGAGTATGAGCCTAGCGGCATGTCTTTCATGCGTCTTCATACGGCATTTGGCTTTGCGAAATCGTGCGAATCTTGTGTCGGATCGTGGGCAATCAGTCTCCCCACCAGGGATTGAGGGCCATCAGATCCGAAACCGTGCCACCGCGACCTGCCAGTCCACCTCACGTGTACCATCCGGCAGCGTGCGCAGAGTTCCTTGCGGCACCTGATAAAACTGCTGCCTCCCGTCCGTGTCGGGCGGACGCACACGCTCGATCGCTCGCGCCTCACGCAGCACGCGCAGGTGCTTCGAGATCAGATCTGGGTCGCGACCCAGCCGTTTCGCCAGCATCTGCACATTTAGCGCCGTGCCCGCAGCCAGCTCCCGCACGATCCCCAGCCGCACCTCATCTCCCAGCGCCGCATGAAGCCCCACCGGCTCCGGCGCAAAGGATGAAATCACCGAAGTCGGGGCAGAGGAATCCGCAGAAACGCTCATGGCATGAAAAAGGGAAGATCGCCTCGTCACAACCTCCGCGAGGGCATTTGCGACGAGCATTTACCGGAACGCAATCGCCGCTATCACTCTTGCAATTACCAATTACCGGAATGCCATCGCAGGTAACAGGCTAGCTATTGGCATTTACCGGAATGCGATGGCAGCTAACAGTCGCGCGATTGAGAATTACAGGAGTTCAATCGCCGGTATCAAGCTCGCAGTGAACAATTACCGGAACGCAATGGTAGCTAACAGCTTTGCAATCAACCAATACCGGAACGCAATGGCAGCTATACACTTCGAAATAAGTGATTACCTGAACGCAACGTCCGGCAACTGGCCCCAAACGCCCGCCCGATGCCCCTGGTAACCCAAGGGAGGACCAAATCGAAATATAGAAGAGCCAGATCGCTACGCAGGATGTTTGGAGGAAAGGGATCTCAAAAAATCCCTTTAAAGCGATGTAGCTTTGGCTGCAGTGAGGATCTTTTGCGCGGCGGCGCGCCATTCTGGGGAGGTGGACTGCTCTGCCTGCATGGTGAGAAAGGCGAAGTTGTCCTCCGTGACTCGAGTGCCGCTGAAGCTTTCCAGCTGAGTCTGCGCCAAAGGGGTTCCTGGCGGGGTGGATTCAAAAGCCAAGGCGAGAGCGAGACTGGCGGAGGCGGAGCCTGATTTTGCCAGGCTGGTGGCTGCGGCGCTGGCGAGGTCGGGCAGATCACCCCGGCGAGCGAGGGCACTGAGGGCGGGCACGGCATCTGGGGTGGTGATGGTCGTTAATGCGGTGGCGATTTGGGTGCGCAGGGCAGGCTGTGAGGCTGAGGCGACATAGAGTTCGCCGAGGAAGTCCACCGTGTCTGCGCTGCTGGCGCGGGCGACGGTGCGCATGGCGACCTGGAGCACCTCGGCATCTGAACTGGCGACGATGGCGGAGGCGATGAGATTGATCCCCTCGGTGGTGGTCACATGATCAAAGGCGGTGAGGATGGCGGTGCGCATCTGCGGGTCTTTGACGGCGATGGATGCGCGCCAAATCGCATCCACGGCATCTTCGGAACCATAGATGGCAAGGGCCGAGGCGAGCACCTGGGCCTTTGCCGCACTATCGGCTTTTGCGAGTGCTGCGATGAGCTGAGCCTCGGTTTCTTTGCCCGCCTGTCCGAGAGCCTGCATGGCGGCAAAGGCTTCATCACTCTGGGGGGCGATCTGTGGGGCCACTGAACCATCCCACGCAGGCAGCGGCAAGGATCAGGGCGGCGGAGGATAGAAGCGTTAGTTTCGTTTTCATGAGCGTAAGGAGGATGGAGGCTGGTAGCTGGAAAGGGCCGACACCCGGAGGTGTCGGCCCGTTTGTTGAAGGTTCGTTATTCGATGCGGAGGGAGTAGTTGCCGATCACGGTTGAGGTCTGGCCCACCACTTTCACGAAGTAGATGCCAGCGGGAAGCTGCCTCTGAATCTTGAAGTTTTTGTCCACGTTGCTGGCGTTGTCATTGCCGGCGAGAAGTGCGCCAGTGCTGCTGAACAGAGCGCCAGCGGTGTCGGTCGTGCCAGTGCTGCGAACGGTGACGGTCGTGGGGGCCAGCAGGGCGAAGGCGAAGCAGTCGGTATCTGCAGAACCATTGATGTTACCAACTGTGGTGGATGGGCGGGCCACCCGGGTACCTGTTTCGAAGCTGTCGCCATGTTCATCGCGGGGGAAGGTGGCTGTGCCACGGATGGCGAAGGTGAAGGGGCTGGTGCTGACATCATTGCTGGTGATGGAGACTGTGGCGTTATGGGTGCCAGGAGCACTAGGAGCATACTCGATACGGAAGGAGGTGGAACCGCCGATGGCGACATTCGTCACAGGCTGGGCGATGACCCGGAAGCTGCTGGCACCGGTGCCGCTAAGCTGAACCGCTGGGCTGCCATTCAGCACCAAGTTAGCGGTGCCTGTGCTACGCAGGGTGTAGGTGCGTGAACTGACGGCACCATTTGAAGCCACATTGGAGAAAAGGGTGTTGTTGATGGCGAAAGGTGCAGTGGAACCATCGGCGATGGTCACGTTTACCAGACCATTTTGACTCGAGATGGCCATGTGAGCCGCAGGCAGGGGGGTGGCGCTGAGAATCAGGCCATAGTCTCCGGCGGATTGCGAGGCGTGGGATCTCACGATGACGAAGTAGGTGCCAGCTTCCAGGTTGCGATTGATGAGGAAGTTTTGACTGCCATTGGAGTCATCGTTTGAGGTGAGGATAGTTCCGGCTTGGCTAAGCAGGCTGCCAGCAGTGTCGAGATTGCCAGTAGTTCTGATCGTGACATTGGAAGCGACGCCTACGACGAAGCGAAACACATCCTGGTCGTCGATAATTTCGATGCTGCCTGCATGGCTGCCGGGGATCGTCACGAGTTTTGCGGTGGCAGCCGTATTTCCGACGTCATCCAATGGATTGGCTCCGATGCTGGTGAAAACACGAGCTGTGCTGTTGTCAGCTCTGCCTTGAGTGCCGATGGCTGCGTTGCCGAGTGGCTTGCCAGCCGCGTTGGTGATCTTGAAGCCGAGGAGGTTCACTGGATTGCCGACGGTATTGTCTGCGACGGATAGGTAGTAGCGGCTGGAGCTCTGTACGAGGTCAGTGAGGTCCATGACAAAGCTGCCATCCAAAGCTGACGCTGTGCCAGAGAAACCAAAGTCGCCACCGTGATTGAGGAATGCGCCGCTGAGGAATGAGCTGCTTGGCGTGGTCGCTCCGGCGGATGATCGACCCATGGTGATCTTGATTTGCGAGCGGCGGGCGGAATTCAGAGTGAACTCACCGAGCAAGCTGGGCGTGTAGGAGCTGCGGGCCACGATGTATTGGACTGCCTTGTTTCCCCAGGCGGGGAATCTATCTGTGTTATCTGCACCGGCTACGGCTGAGGTGTCTTTCAGCGCATCGTAACTCAGCCAGGAAAAGCCATCTTCCTCCCAGCCCGTGCCCCAAGAATTGGCGATTCGGAAAGCGCCCTTCTCCCCGCTGTCCACTTGGTTGTTCCTGTTCAGATCCACCCAGATGTGATCGTTGTATCCCACGACCGTCATCTTGTGCCCAAAGCTGCCATCTTTAGCGAAGGCGCAGATGCGTTTACCTGAGAAAGCATTGTCAGCCGTGGTGGCGGGATCATTGCTGATCGTGCGGTATTGCCAGCCGTAAATGTTAGTGGAGAAGACGCACACATAGCCATTGCTCAGGAGGGATTTGAGCTGATTTCGACCGCCAGTCGTGTCGAGGTCAGTCACTTCCCCGACGGAATCGAAGCGATTTCCGATCGCGTTCCGCCAGACTGCCGCATCACGGCTCCATTCGAGGTAATTGGCCGGCACGCTGCGGTTGTTTGCATAAGGGAAGTCAGCCCAGGAAGGTGCGCCGTTTTTGAGCAATAGTTCCAGGACGGGAGGCGTGTGTAGGCCGTCATCTTCGCCTCCATTGAGAAGGTTGTAAGTCCACTTTGGCGAAAGCTTCGTGCTCATGTCCGCTGGATCGGAGCTATTGATCCCTCGTGCCAGGCTAAGCATGTGCGTGCCCATGTAGTAGGTGGTGGCAAAGCCCACGCAGGAGCCGATGTTGCCTTGGTTGCCGATCGGGGGAAAGTAGGGGAGTGTGCTGTTATCCACGGAAGATGGCAGTGGCGCAGTCGTGTCTGACTGACCGCTAAAGGCGAGACTCGGCGGCACCACCTCAAAGCCATGAGGGACAGTAGGTAGTGTCAGGGCTGGCAGGCCGAGGGAAAGTCGATCTGCATTCAGGCGATCGAGGCCGAGGTTGTTCAGCCGAACCGAGCCAACTCGTCTGGCATTGGCATTCATCCACGCGATGTCGCTCGCCGTGGGGGGCAGGTCGCCCGTGCCGAATTCTTCGTTTGCGGCGCTGACGGTTTGTGAGGCCATGGCACTCACCAGAAAAGCGGTGGTCATGGATTTCGCGTATTTTCTCCAAGCTCCAGCACGAGGGGCTGAGGCGAGGCTTTGAATGATGTTCTGCAAGAGTGATGTCGTTTTCATTTGGATTTGATGATTTGGAGTTAGCGTTGCCCGCCGTGATGACGTGGCTCTTGCTCCCATGACAAACTCGCGGACGGAACTTGCGCCGATTGCTGAAAAAAGTGGAAGGCTGATGCTCGGCAAATTCAGAGGGTCCGGCCAATGAGCCTTCACGCCTTGATTTGCATCGACCGCCGTCCTCCAAGAATCACAGGCGAATGTCTTTTCGAGATGCGCGAAAGCGGCAGGTCACGAACGCAGCGCAGCCATGAGATGCTGCCATTCTTCCTGTGCCTGAGCCGCACCTTCCACGGTGTCGGCGATGCGCTTTTTCACCAGCGCCCGGAAGCGCTTTCGCAGTCGATGCACGGAGACCTTCACGGCATCAGTGCTGATGCCGAGGGCTTCGCCAATGTTGGATTGGCTGGCGGCATCCGCATCGCCTGTGAGCCAGGGTTTTAGCAGATCAAACACCGCCGCCTTCCCCTCAGCAGTCAGCTCGGATTCGAGATCTCGCAGAGCGGAATCCAGCAGACTGATGGCCCACTGACGGTCAAATTCGGCGTCAGGCCCTGCCACGCCGGAGTCGGCCACCTGAAGTCCGGGTGCACTCGTGGAAGCATCCACATCGACGGAAACATGCTCCACTCTGCCACCGCGCTTTGCCGCCATCCCGTGGTCTCGCTGGTCGGCCAAAAAGTGCTTCAAAGCACCGAGCAGGTAGGAGCGGAATCTTCCGCGGACTTGCTCAGCTTGTTCCAAGGCTCCACCTTCCAGGAGTCGGGCAAAGAATCCATGCGCCAGATCACGAGCTGCATCATCGCCACGCCCCTCGCGGCGGAGGAAGACCACCACCGGCTCATAATAGGCCTCGCACAGCTCACTCAGCGCCGCCTTGGCGGGGGTGTCATCTCCGCGCGAACGAACGACGAGTGTCCAGCGTGTGGCTTGGAAGGGGGATGTCATGGCTGAAGTGCTGCATTTGGGGAGAAATGAGAAAACAGCATCTTGCCGACGATTTTGTCCCACTTCACAAAGAACACATCCGGGCTGCCTCCGCGCTTGAGAAGGAGCCCGTCAGGCTCGCGTTTCACTACACGGGCAATCCAAGGGTTGCCACTCTCATGCTCGAAGGTGATCAGATCTCCTTCGGAAAAGCCAGTATCGATGCGGCTCGTGATCCAGTGGCTGCCTTTGGGGACGCCAGGCTCATTTCCCTGGGGTATTTTATAAGGCGTGATCATGAAACTGCGGATGAACATCGCCACCACGATCGCCACGATCGCCTGACCTCCCCAGCCGGCGAAGCGTCCCGCTTTGGGCTTCTGGCCATCGACTGGATTCTGCCGCAGCCACCACAGGGTCGAGATCACGGAGGCCAGCACCGCCACCAGCGTCATCACCAGTGCCGCCCAGGGGTAAGAGTCCTGATGCCGGGGCAACTGATAAAAGCCAGCGATGCCAGCGCCGATGACCGTGAGTGACCACCAGAAGAATTGTTTGCCTGCGTAGGCGTTCACCGTATACCAACGCTCGTGCGAGACCATCACGGAGGGCAGACGCACGCCATAAAAGGAATTGATGGGCACCATCCATAGCCAGAGTGGAATGGCAGCGATGAACATGATCAGTCCAGCACTCGTCACGCACACTGGCACGATCATTCTCGCGAGCTGCGGCACTGGTGAACCTACTAGGCAGGCCACCATCCACCAGAAGATCAGACACACGGCCAAAAGAGCAGGCAACAGCCAGAAAATCCGCCCATTGGAGGCTTCTCGTGGCAGTTCACCAGCCTCGATAGCCTTCTCGCTTTTGGCCCACCAGAAGATGAGGTAAATCAACAGATTGATGGGAACCCAGGCGACACCGATGAGGCCCATGTATTTAGTGAGTGATTCCAGCCACATAGTCAGAGGCGGCATGAACTGCGCATTTTTCACCACCTCCGCCGCATGGACGGTGCCGCCATACCCTTGATGTGCGATCACCAGGCCTCCCATGCCATGCCAGGCCATGGCGATGCCGCCACAGCCGTGGTAGCCGAGCGCGATACCGCCCGCCGCCAAAGTGCCGATGCTCAGACCGCCACAGGCAAGCAGCAGGCCGAGAGCGAGCCCACCGATGGAAATCAGCCCGAAGCTCAATCCACCGAAGGTCACCAGCCCTGTCGCGATGCCGCCGCAGGCGAAGTAACCATGAGCGATGCCGCCCAGAGCGAAAACCCCGCGCGCCCTGTCTCCGAAGGCAAAGAAGCCATTCGCCGTGCGCACCTTGCCCGTCGCCGGATCACGCCCACTGACAATGTGAATCAGCGGCAGACCACAGAGCATGCGCTTCGATTTGTATTCGAAGGGCTCTTGGGTACTCCTGAACACTCGATGTGCCGCAGGCAGTCCCGCACCCTCGATCTGAGTTTTAAACTCACCCGCACTTTGCTGGCGGCGTCCGCGCTCCTTCTCCAAGGCGCGGAAGACGATCTCGTCGATGTTTCCACCCACGGCTGCTTTTTCCGAAGGCGCAGCGAATCGGCCCAGCGGCAGCTCACCCGTGAGCATCTCGTAAAGCACGACACCAAGGCTGTAGATATCTGCGCGGTGATCCACGCTGCTCGGCTGCTCGATCTGCTCCGGGGCCATGTAGGGTGCGGTTCCCAGCTTGGCACCGCTTTGCGTCAGCAGCAGATCCGTGCCGCGATCATCCAAAAGCTTGGCAATGCCGAAGTCGGCGATTTTGATGCGTCCTCTCGAGTCCAGCAGTAGGTTTTCCGGCTTGATGTCGCGGTGCAGCACTCCTTGCTCATGCGCGGCCTGGAGCGCCGCACAGACGTCGGGCACGACTTTCAAAGCCTGCTCAGGCGTGAAACGGCCCGCCCGCATCGCCTGACGTAAATTCACGCCGTCAACATACTCCATGATGAGGTAGCAGTAGCCCCCACTCTCGCCGAAGTCGTGAACAGTGACGATGCTCGGATGGCTGAGCCGCGCCAGCACGCGACCCTCGCGGGTGAAGCGCTCGGGGAAGCCTGGTGTGGCTGCCAGTGCCTTCGGCAGCACCTTCAGCGCGACGAGTCGATCTAGCTTCGGCTGCCGAGCTTTAAAGACGACTCCCATGCCGCCCTGGCCGATCTTTTCGATGATCTCCAGATCCGGGAAAGCCGCCGCGATGTCCGCGAGCTCTGGCAAATCCGCCGCAGTGAGAGGCAGTGTGTCCTGATCAGTAGGCAGGCCTGCAACAGCCATCAGGCAGCTCGGGCACAGCCCCTGGGGAGCATCCGCGGGCAGCGGAGCGTGGCATTGTGGGCAGGTGTAAGGGGTGGATTCGGGGTTCATGCCAGCCTCCTGAGGAAACTTGGCGCGGAGGTTACACACTTTTTCATCCAAGGGGAGAAATGGTCACTGGAAGAGGTTTTGTAGCCGCCCTCCATCAGATCGCATGGCCTGAAAAGAACACAAAGAGGGCATTTTGCTTTGAGTTCCCGAACTGAATCGCAGTTAATGGCAGCATCATGAAACCTGTTTTTGAAAAAGTGCCGCGCCGCGACTGGGAATCCTTTCACTGTGAGATCGTGCATGGGCCGGACTACGGCACACGCTGGCATTTTCACCCTGAGTATCAGATCACCCTGGCGATCCGCAGCCGTGGGCATCGGGTGGTGGGGGATAACATCTCGCCGCTGCGCGATGGAGACCTCGTGGTGCTCGGCTCGAATCTCCCTCATGTCTGGCATCAGGACGAAGTCGCTGGAGCTAGTGTGGATGCCATCATCGTGCGCTTCACGGAGTCCTTCCTCGGCTCGGAGTTCATGAGTCTGCCTGAGATGGAGCCGGTGAAGAGCCTGCTGCGCAGATCTGCGCGCGGTTTGGAAGTGAAAGGCAGCACGCGTGCGGATATCTCGGCACGGATGCGCCGCATGGCGGATGCTTCGGGGCTGGCTCGCGTGGTGGAGCTACTGGGCATCCTGGACACGCTTTCGCGCTCGAAGGATCTAAACACTCTCGCCAGTGCCAGCTACGAGCCTGCTCTTCACTCAGGCGATCAGGACCGGATGCAGCGAGTGGTCGATCACATCCATCAAAACCTCACGGAAGACATCGACCGCAAGCAGCTCGCCAAGCTGGCGCATCTCAGTGAAGGCGCATTCAGCCGTTTCTTCCGCTCGCGCACGGGCAAGACGGTGCCCGAATACATCAATGAAGTCCGCATTGGTCGTGCCTGCCGCATGATCACGGAAGATCAGCAGAACATTACGGACATCGCTCTGGACTGTGGTTACCGAAACCTGGCCAACTTCAACCGCCGCTTCCGCGAGGTGGTGGGCAGCACCCCGCGCGAGTATCGCGCTCAGATGCGCGTGCTCGGCGGGGGCCGGTGATTTGTTTTAAGGCACTTCGACCTGGGGCAGATTCCAGACCTTATTGGCGTATTCGAGGATCGTGCGGTCGCTGCTAAAGAAGCCGACGCGGGCCGTGTTGAGGATGGCTTTCTTGGTCCACAGGTCGGTCTGCTTGTAGCAAGCATCGACCTTGGCCTGGGCATCGACATACAACTGATAGTCAGCGAGGCAGAGGTAGGGATCGCCGTGCTCCAGGAAGCTGTCGCGGAGAGGTTTAAAGTCGCCCGCATTACCGGTGAAGTAGTCGCTGCCGATCCAGTCGATGGTGTCTCGCAGGGCTTCATTGCCCCAGTAGTATTCCCAGGGGTTGTAGCCGCGGGCTTTGAGGTCGGTGACTTCCTCGACGGTGAGGCCGAAGATGAAGATGTTATCATCGCCGACTTCTTCAGCGATTTCGACATTGGCTCCATCAAGGGTGCCGATGGTAAGCGCGCCGTTGAGGGCGAGCTTCATGTTGCCAGTGCCGGAGGCTTCCTTGCCTGCGGTGGAGATTTGTTCGGAAAGATCGGCCGCTGGGATGATCTTTTCTGCGAGAGAGACGCCGTAGTTTGGCAGGAAGACGACCTTCAGCTTGTCACCCACACGCGGGTCATTGTTCACCTTGGCAGCTAGCGCGTTGATGCAGTGGATGATGTTTTTGGCCAGGAAATAGCCTGGAGCGGCCTTGGCGCCAAAGATGAAAACGCGGGGGTGGAAGTCGGCACCGGGATTGTTCAGGATGGTCCGGTAGAGCGTGACGATGTTCAGCAGGTTCAGGTGCTGGCGTTTGTATTCGTGCAGGCGCTTGATTTGGACGTCGAAGAGCGCATCCGGGCTGACGTGAACCCCACAGAGATCCTGGATGATCTTGGCGAGGGCGACCTTGTGCTGGCGCTTGATGAAGTGGTAGCGTTCGCGGAAGGAGCTGTCCTCGATGAAGGGCTCGAGTTCGCGAAGTTTGGTTGCGTCTTTGCGCCAGCCGATGCCGATGCTTTCGGTGATGAGGGAGGAAAGCTGAGGATTGCAGACATCGAGCCAGCGGCGGAAGGTGACGCCGTTGGTGATGTTAACGAAGCGCTCGGGGAAGAGTTCGTGAAACTCGGGGAAGAGCCGCTCACAAAGCAAACGTGTATGAAGTGCGGCGACACCGTTTGTGGCGTGCCCGCCGAGGACGGACATATGAGCCATGCGGACGTATTTGCCGCCACGTTCGTCGATGAGGGAGAGGATGCGCTTCTTTTCAGAATCACCCGGCCATTTGGCTTCGACTTCGCCTTCGAGGAACTGGGCGTTGATACGGTAGATGATCTGGAGATGACGCGGCAAGACCCGCTCGAACAGGCCAACGGACCACATTTCCAGCGCCTCTGGGAGCAGGGTGTGGTTTGTGTAGCTGAAGGTTTCCTGGCAGATCTTCCATGCCTGTGCCCAGGCGAGGCCTTCCTCATCCACGAGGATGCGCATGAGTTCTGGAATGGCGACAGCGGGATGCGTGTCGTTGAGCTGGACGGCGGCTTTTGATGGGAACTCGCTCCAGGGCAGGGAATAGCCGCCTTTGAAACGGCGGACGATGTCGGCTAGGGAGCAGGCGACGAAGAAGTACTGCTGCACGAGGCGGAGTTCTTTTCCGGACTCAGTGGAGTCGTTCGGGTAGAGCACCTTTGAGACCGTCTCAGCGATGGCTTTTTCACGGAGAGCTTCGATGTAGCTTCCTTCGTTGAAGACCTGGAAGTTGAAGTCTTCATCTGCCTGAGCCTGCCAGAGGCGGAGGACATTCACAGTGTGGCTGTCATAGCCGACGATCGGGATGTCCCAAGGGAGGCCGAGCAGGCATTTGGTGTCGATCCATTCGGCATGAGGATTGCCGTGGTCGTCGAACTTCTGAATGACGCGGCCGTAGATATGGACGCGCTGGCGGTAGCTTGGGCGGGCAATTTTCCAAGGTGAACCATCACGCATCCAGGCATCTGGATGCTCGACTTGTTTGCCGTTCACGAATTCCTGACGGAAGAGGCCGAATTCATAATGAATGCCGTAGCCGATGGCGGGCAGATTCATGGTGCTTAGACTGTCCATGAAACAGGCGGCGAGACGGCCCAGGCCACCATTGCCGAGCCCCATGTCGGGCTCGCTCTGGAGGAGGGTGTCGAGGTCCTTGCCCATATCGAGTAGGGCAGCCTTCGTGGCATCGTAGAGGCCAGAGTTGCGGAGGTTGTTCTCCAGCAGGCGGCCCATGAGATATTCGAGCGAGAGGTAGTGAATGCGGCGGACGCCGGACTGGCGGTGGATGGCGCGCGACTTCGTGGCCCCATCCATCACACGATCCCGCACGGCGAGGCAGGTGGCGACCCACCAGTCATTGGCGCTGGCGCTGTCCACAAAGGCTCCGAGGGTGAAGCGGACGTGATTGACGATGGAGGCCTTGATGGCTTCAGGGGAATTGCCGAGGTCGCAGGGAGCGGGGATCATGGTAGGTGAAGAAAGGTCGGGATCACCAAGTGACCCATTTCGGAAGCTCCACAGGTGCGATGACCAGGGTGATTTCGCCTTTGGGTGGCTTGGTTTGGTAGTGTGAAAGCACTTGCTGTGCCGGACCGCGCTGGAATTCCTCAAACTTCTTCGTCAACTCTCTGGCGACGACGACTCGATGCTCGGGTTTGGCGGCGGCGATCATGCCGAGCGTGTCCACGAGGCGGTAGGGGCTCTCGAAGTAGAGGCTGGTGGCCTCACGCTGCATGGCGGCGATGAGTTCTTTTTCGCGCTGGCCTTTTTTATGAGCAAGGAAGCCGCCAAAGTAGAATGGGACCGTCGGCAAACCGCTGGCGGCTAGCGCGGTAAGCACAGCGCTAGGTCCGGGGAGGCTCTCGACTCTCAATCCTGCAGCGACGATGCTTTGGACGAGTCTTTGTCCTGGATCAGAAACGGTGGGCATTCCAGCATCCGAGATAAGTGCCACGCTGCCGCCGCTTTTGATGTAGGCGATTAGCTCGGGGATGCGGCGAGCTTCGTTGTGTTCGTTTAGGCTGACGAGCCGCCCACGGATGCTGTGATGAGAAAGCAGACGACCCGAGTGACGCGTGTCTTCGCAGGCGATAAGATCGACCCGTTTTAGTGCATCGAGCGCACGGAGGGTAATATCAGCAAGATTGCCGATAGGGGTGGCGATGAGGTAGAGCGCAGGTTCGGCAGCAAAGTTGAGCTGCTCTAGACCAAGTTCCTCAATTCCAGCCTCGGATTCATCTGAACACTGAGCGCCGAGAACTTCAGGCGCTACATCTGGAGAGGGGTCTGCTGGCTGACTGTCCTCCAATGGGCTCACCATCCCTCGGAAATTTCGTTGGCGAGGTTTGAGGCAAGCCGCTGTGCGGCGTCATCCAGAGCCTGGGCCTCAGAGTTCTGGACGTTGGAACCGAGAATCACATAGGAGAGCCCCGAGGAAGTGCCGGAGTGAAGAGAACGACCTGAAGCTGTGTCACGAATGACGAAGTTGGCAGTCAGGTTCATTTGCAGCTGGGAGGTGCGAAGGACGTTTTGGCGCGCGGAGCGGAACTGGGAACGGTTGGTGCTCAGAATGACGCCCTCCAGAACGGCCTCAGCCTCCTCTTTTGACACGATCTGGTATGAGCCATCAGCCTGAATTTGCTTGATGAGAGCATTGGTAACCACGGAAGAGAGCCTTGGCTCCAGGGTTTGATTATCAAAGGTGGGCACAGCGAGCTTGGTCACTCCAGCGAGATGGGCGGGTTTCTGGCTGCCGAGATGGTAACCAGCACAACTGCTGAGAATGAGACAAAGGGAGAGCAGGGGGAGAAGTGTTTTCATCCAGGCTGGAAAGGGAGGGAGTTGAAAGGTAACCAGATGAAGCCGAATGATCAGGGAGCTGGCGGCTTAGGTGGCACGGGTAAAGTGCTTCCTGGAGCGGGAACTGTGGGGCTGATTGAGGGGGCCGCAGGTACGGGAATGAGAGCGGGCTTTTCCTCAGGCACGGCTGGAAGCAGGCCGCCAGGTCCTGGGCCTGCGCCAGGCTTGGTCGGAAGGGCTGGCTCGCTGAGTGGGATGGGGAGGAAATTATCATTACCAGCCCGCATCTGGGGTTTCTGGCCGAGTTTGGCGAGCTCGGGAGCCAGGGGGCCAATATAATCGTCGCGGTTCTTCAAATTTTTGGCGGAAGAAACAGTGTAGTCCTGGTCAGGTTGGCCTTTCTGAGCGTCTGCCACGGCGTCTGGATCTGTGGCGGCGAGTTCGGCAAGAAGAGTGCGGGCTTCAGCGGATGCCTCAGGTGAGCCATATTTAAGGGCTTCGTTGAAATAGATCGCCGCAGCTTTGGGCTTACCCAAACGCATGTAGAATTTGCCGACGTTTAAGGACTGGCTGGCTTCGACTGCGTTGATTTGGCGCAGGCCCAACTCGGCTTCACTCGCACGTTCGCCCTTCGGGTTGGTGGTCATGTATGTGTTCAGGGCGTCTCGGGCGGCGATGATGTTGGATTTATCTTCGCTCCGGCTGGCGGCCACACTGCTGATCGAGCCGATGCGGAACTGGGCTTCACCTGCCTGTTTGGTGTTTGGGTAGTTATCCACCACCGTCTGGAAAGCTTGTACGGCTTTGGCTTTTTCGCCTATGTCCTGATAAATTTCTCCAATGCTGAACTGGGCGATTGGGGCAAGTTTGCCGAAGGGAGCGTTGGAAATGATTTTCTGATAAAATGCGACGATATCTTCACCACCCATTTTGAAGGGAATAAGAATCAGACTGCGCTCCTTTTTGCCACCCTTCGCCACTTCTGCGATTTCATACTGTTGCTGGATCGCGTCCTCGAAACGAGGGCTAGAGCGGTAGCCATCAATAAATGCCTGGAAGGCATCGAAGGAATCCTTGAGGCTGCTGCCGCTTTCCTTCACGATTAGAGCATTCGCATAAGAGGCCTCGGATGCTGCGACAGTGAAAGGATACTTTCGGATAACTTCCTGGTAGCCGCTCTGGGCGCGGCCTGTTTTGCCATCATTCTGGGCGGCACGGGCCTCCATGAGCAGGCCGGTGGCCTCAGTTTCCTGACGCTGGCGCTCTTCGCTGGCTGGAACGGCTTTTTCTTTTTTCTCAAACAGTCCGAGGAAGGCTGGGGCTGGAGAAGTCAGCGTCAAAAGCGAGGCGGTCACAGTCACGAAAACTGAAATGCGGGGGCAGGATAAGGCACTCATCAGGCCGCGATACTAAAGGAGTGTCAAAGACCCGTCAAGGAAGCAGACAGTTCGTCACTGCATCATTCAGGAATGAAGTGATACGGCATCTTCATTGATTGAGCTGAAATCTGAGTCCGCTTATGCTCATGGGATGAAACCCTACAGCACTCCTGGTTCAGTCGATGCACAATTAATCACCCTCGGCATCGAGGCTGGGGGGACTCGCACTACGGTTTTGCTCGTCGATGCCGCCGACCAGCACTTGCTGGCCTTTGATACTGGCCCGGCGGTGCTGCCCCTGATGTCAGATCGCGAGCTGCTCTGGCATCTGCGTGACATTGCCGCGCGCCTTCCTTTCTCCCCCTCCTCCATCGGCATCGGTATGGCTGGTGCCCGCACGGAAGCGGATAAAGATCGCCTCCGCCGCGTCGCCTCACGCATTTGGCCAGAGGTGCCATTCATCGCCACCAACGATCTCGACACCGCTCTGGCTGCCGCTCCATTACGAAAGACCCCCACGCCTCGTGTGCTAGTGCTTAGCGGCACCGGCTCCTGTTGTTTTGGACGCACACCTGATGGCCACACTGCCAAGGTCGGCGGACGCGGACATGTGATCGGGGATCGTGCCAGCGCCTGCGACATTGGCCTGCGTGCCCTTCGGGCGGTCATCGCCGACCTTGATCATCATGGAAAGATGGGCGCGCTCGGGGTCGCGATCCTCAACTCCCTCACATTCAACGAGCCCGAGCAGCTCATTCCCTGGTCGGTGAATGCCGGAAAAACCGAGATTGCCAGCCTCGCAGTCACCGTTTTCACCGTTGCTGCAAAAGGCGACAAGCTCGCCAAAAGCCTGCTTTCCGACTCCGCAGCCATGCTCGCCGAGGATGCCTGCGTCTGCGCTCGTCAGTTGCTCGGCAGCGATCACGGAGAGATCGAGTTTGTGCTGAATGGCGGTGTCATTTTAAAAAACCCGTCCTTTCAGCGCGATGTCGCCCGCCGTATTCGCAAAGTTTGGCCTGGGGCACGGATCACGCCCCTGACTCAGCCCTCCGTCTGGGGGGCCATCGCCCTTGCTCGGAGTGTTTTGGAGCCGACGACATCGAAACCTCGCAAGACAGCCTCTGAGTTTGTCCTGCCGCCCGAGATCGCCGACCTCGCCGTGCTGGCGAAATCTCCTACTGAAATGCGCAATCCGCGCTCACTGAAGTTGGATGAGATGTCGCTAAGCAAAGGCATCGATCTCATGCTCAGTGAGGATGCCGCCCTCACTCAGGCCATTCGTGCTGAGAAGAAAAACATCGCCCAGGTCATCCATCAGGTGGTGCGTGCTTTTCAGACTGGCGGGCGCCTATTTTATGTCGGTGCTGGCACCAGCGGACGGCTCGGCGTGCTGGATGCCAGCGAGATCCCGCCCACCTTCCGTGCTCCGCGTGAGCAGGTGCAGGGCATCATCGCTGGTGGGCGGCAGGCGCTGTGGAGCGCTGTCGAGGGTGCCGAAGACGATGTCCAGGCTGGGGTGCTCGCGGTGAAAAATCGCCGGATCTCGAAGCGAGATGTCGTCATCGGCATCGCCGCCAGCGGGCGGACCCCATTTGTCTGGGGAGCCCTGCGTGAGGCAAAAAAGCGCGGCGCATTCACCGTGCTCCTTTGTTTTAATCCGGCCATGCGACAGGCCGTCCAGCGCGTCCGAGATGTCTCGTGGAAACCCGCTGTCATGATCACTCCCAATGCCGGTCCCGAGGTGCTCACCGGCTCCACCCGCCTCAAGTCCGGCACAGCGACCAAGCTCATCCTCAACATGATCACCACGCTGGCCATGACCAAGGTCGGCAAAGTCGTGAGCAATCTCATGGTCGATTTGAACCCATCCAATATCAAACTGCGTGACCGTGCCGTGCGCATCGTCAGCGAACTCACTGGCAGCTCTCGTGAGGAAGCCCGGGCGGCTCTTTATGCCTCTGGCTGGGTGGTCAAAGCCGCTTATCTGGCTTTGCGCCAGAGCTGAGGTTTCTCCTGGCAGGCTTGACGCTTAGCGGCGTTTCCGAATAAGCTGGAATTGTATGAAAATCATTCCCCTCATCGCCGCGGCCTTTATCAGCCTCCACTCGGCCCATGCCGACTGGGTCATCATTCAGAAAGTCACCACGGATCAGGCAAAAGATACGCTCATGACCATCAAAACCAAGGATGGTAAATCGCGCATGGACATGGGCGATCAGATGAGCCTCATGCTCGATAGCACGACGGGTGACTCGACCATGTTCATGCATCCGCAGAAGATGATGATGAGACTAAGCGCGGACAGCATGAAGGGCATCATGGCCATGGCTGCCCAGCAGCTCGGGAACGAACCCGCCGCCAAGCCTACAGCCACCGGCCAGAAGGAAAAAGTGGGAGAGTATGAGTGCGAGATTTATACATGGACGGGCAAGCTCGGTGCCGGCAAATTCTGGGTGGCCAGGGATTTCCCGAATGCCAAAGAGTTAAATGAGATTCAGGACAATATGACGAAGTCCCTCGGTAACCCCATGGCCAGCCTGGTCCCAAAAAACACGGACTTCCCAGGCATCGTGGTGAAGTCGGAAATGGAAGTCATGGGCAAGAAAAACATCTCCGAACTTGTCTCTGCCAAACAAGAGCCTGTGAGTAACGACATCTTCGTCGCCCCACAAGGCTATCAGGAAATGAAAATGCCCGGCTTGCCTGGAAAGTGATGCAGTGACGTATAGATTGACCCTCTGCTCATGCCCCTCCCGACCGTTCGTTTTAAGCACGCCCGATTCTCTGCCCGCTTTCCCGAGACTTACCGCTATTCCCGCTCCCACTACTGGATGGCACCCGTAGAGGGGCAGGAAGGGCTCTGGCGTGTCGGCTTCACCAAATTTGCCACCCGCATGCTCGGGGAACTCGTGGACTCCGACTGGAAACCCAAGGCCGGTGACCCCGTCGAGCCCGGCCAGACCATCGGCAGCGTCGAAGGATTCAAAGCTGCGTCAGACGTCTATTGCGTCATGAAAGGCAGCTTTGTGGAAGGAAACCCTTATCTGAAGGAGGACGCATGTGTCGTCCGCAGCGACCCCTATGAAGTCGGCTGGCTCTACTCTGTGAAAGGCGAGCCCGAGGACGAGCACCTCGACGTCCATGGCTACATCGCCCACCTCAGCGCCATCATCCAGCGCATGGCTGAAGAAGGCCATGGCGAGGAAGGTGCCCCCGAAGACTGACCAGCCGAGCGCTGATCCCTTTGCGCGGAGATGGTCACGCCATCTGCCCCAGACTACCAAAACTCTCCCGTTAGGTATGTCCGCATCACTGACTGATCACCGCCGCCCGAGTCTAAACTGCCGGTGATATTTCAGGGGACGCGGCTAACTCTCTGACTTCTTCGTTTGAGTCGAAAAGGCAGTCCTCGGCATACTGCTCACGGAATGTTTCCGGAGAGAGAACGCTGAGTGCTTTTACGGCAAGCTTTCGTCCGTAATCGTAGCGCAATTCGGTGTAAGCACGTGCCACTTCATCGATCACGCCGATGTTTGGGAACCGTGTGCAGGCTTTCAAGCAGTCGCAGATCAGGTAGGCGTCCTCATCTTGGTTTTGCAGGCCCTTTGCCAGGAGCTTTCGGAGCAGGGGGAGATCGCTCTCATCGGCATGAGAGGCCAGCAGACTTTGGGCGATCCTTTGGCGGAGAGGTGAATCGTCGTGAATCCATACTCGGGCCAGTGGCAGCGTTACGCGACTGGGCAGTCGGAGAAAAAGGCGAGTTAGTTGTGGCTGAAATCTTACGCGATCTTTGGTTTCCTGGATCTGGTCGGCAAGGGGGAGCAAATTCGGCAGCATCGTCTCATCCACGATCTGCTGGAGTGCCGCCAAGATCACCCGACAGCGGCTTGGCTGAGCCAGATCCAGCGCCTGCCAGAGCCACGGAGCATCGTGTGGCTTGACTTGGTTTTCGGCTGCCTGGGTGAGCGCTCGGACGTTAGCGGCGGCATCGTCAGCTTGGTCGACGAGTTCAGGCAGGCTCATTTCTGCGCACTCGTGGGCTGCCTTCGCATCTGACGCTTGGAAGGATGCCAGACCATTTTCTTGGCGGCACAGAGCTGCTTGAACTTCCTGAGATGGATGGTCACGAAGGCCTGAGAACAGGGACGACGGTAAATGCCAGAATTCCTGAATAGCGGCGGCGAGATCCTCGGGCTGGGTGAATCTCTGCCGCAAGGCACGGCAGAGTCGCGGACCTGCGATGTCTTCAGGGGACTCTGCCAGTTCATGGGCCACCTTATCCCAAGAGGCTGCGGTCTGAATCTGCTGCTCCAAAACATCTGCGGCTTCTTCGCAGCCATGAGCGGCCAGCCATCCGCCTCAAACGCTCTTCCCAGGTGCCGATTCTCGCCCAGTGGTTTTCGTCCTTGGAGGGACCGATTTCCCCAAGGAGACGGCATGAGATGCAACAAAATGGAAAAAGCTCACCCTCCACATGCCAATCGGCACCGCAGAGCGGGCATGGGCGCTGTGTTTCTGCATCTCCCGGCAGCGCGTAGTGGCGGAAAAGAGCCGTGTAAACAGGTTTGCCCACAGCTTGCTCCACCTCGTATGCAAGACGGGCGGCCAGCCGGTTCAGATCACTGAGCGGGTCTGCCATCGCTTTGAGGCAGGCCACTTCCAAGGAGGTTCCATTGAACCATATCCCTTCGTGGCGCTGGTAATTGCGTGACCAGAAGTAGAGCTGCTCATACGTGTCGGCATCGAGAGGTAGCGTGTAGCCAGGCAGAGGGTCAAGATTTGGCGTGACTATCACGCCTGTCCCATCTGTCACGCTGCTCAGCAGCACCAGCCAGGGCGGGTTCTTCCAGGCGCCATCCAGGCTGATGACATTCCCAGGCGAAAGCAGAGTGACGTTCATCGGCTGACCAAAGCGCTGCTCCAGCTTTGTTAGATCCGCCGCAGCATATTTGGAAAAGTGCTTTGGATCGAGAGCGTCGCGAGCCGGAAGGCTGACATAGGCCCGCAGTTCTCCTTCAATAATCCCGTGCGTGTAGTCGCCGTAGATCTGCCCCTGTCGCAGGAGGCTGTTCATCATTCCATGAAACTCATGCTCCACTTCTTCTATCCACGCATCATCAGCATCTTCGGGCCAAGGTCCGAAGATGATCTGCGCGAGTGTGTGTTCCTGCATAATGGGAAGGGTTTGAAGGGCCGGAAGTGATAGGTGCAGCTCTCTGCGGGCAGGAGTGCCCGCATCACTTGTCAGCGCCGTCCGAGCCTGAACTGCCGCTGATACTTCAGCGGGGTGAGGCCGACGTGTTTGTGGAAGTGGTGGGTGAAGCCGCTTTGATCGTAGAAGCCGAGGTCGGTGGCGATTTGGCTGATCTGGGCGTCTTCGTGCTGGAGGGCTTCGCACGCGGCCTGGATGCGGAGCTTCATGATGAAGGTCTGGGGGCTGCAGCCGAAGGTCTCGACGAACTTCCGATGAAGCTGGCGGGGGCTGAGGTGGACCTGCTGAGCGAGATCCTCCACGCTGAGGCGGGTGCGGAAGTGCTCGCGGATGTAGGCCAGGGCTCGCTCGATATGCTGGCTGGCGTGGACGATGGTCATGGCCTGGCCGTAGCTCTGGGTGACGCCCATGATGCCGATGAGGCGGCCTTTTTTGTCCCGAAGCGGCATCTTGTTGGTGATGAACCAGTCGGGGATGCCCTGCTGATTGAAGAAGAGCTCGACGATGTTGAGCTTGGGCTCTCCGGTGCGGAAGATCTCTTCGTCGTCACGGCGGAAGTTTTCGGCGAGCCGGCGAGGGAAGACATCGAAGTCGTCTTTGTCCATGAGCTGGTCTTCACTCTTGAAGCCCATGGTCTCGATGAAGTGGCGATTGGCGCAGACGAAGCGGAAGTCGCGGTTTTTGGCGAAAAAGGAGATGCCTGGAAGGGTGTCAAACATCCGATAAGGCTGGCTCGTGAGATCGAGCGAGCTCAGGAATTTGGAGCGCAGTTGGGCAGCATCAGCGGCTTTCATGTCAGGAGCTTAAACGAGTTCCGCCATGGTTCCTCTCGTGACTCCGAGCTGGGACTGAGCCTTCAGATCACGCCAGATGACTTCACCCGCACGGCTGCCGCGAAGGAGCGCCTGGTAGGTTTCGAGGATGCGCTTGGTCTCGGGGATGTCCTGCTCCAGCAGCTCGACTCGGTAATGCCGCAAGCCAGCCTGCATCAGTCCGGTGAAGAACTGCGCGCCGGTTTGCGGCACGGCATTGAAGAGGGTATTCCGGCAGCCGACATCGGCCTTCAGCGGATGCTCCATGCCGACGCGGTCGCGCAGGCGGACTTTGTGATGGTCACAAGGGCGTCCGCAGTTCGTGAAGTCGGTGCCTTTGGAAAGGAAGGCGGCGAAGGCGCAGTGCTCCATGTGAAACATGGGCATGTGCTGATGTAGGGTGATCTCGAACCACTCCGGCGGCGCACTGGCGAGCAGGTCGAGCACTTGCTCGATGTTCAGATCGTAGCTGATGGTGAGCCGCTCCAAGCCTGTTTGCTTGAGGAAGTCAGCGCTCAGTGGGTTGGAGACGTTGAGGGAGAAGTCGCCCGTGATCGGGATGCCGGCATCGCGGAAATACGAGATGGCTCCGAGGTTGCGGATGAGCACGCCATCGGGCTCGGCACGCTGGATGAGCTTGAAAAAGCCTGCCTCGCTGGATTTCTGGATGCGCGGTGTGGCGAGGTAAAGCTTCGCGCCGCTGCCGTGCTCACGCACACGCTTCACGACATCGGCATAGCGGCGGATGTCTTCGTAGTCGGCGTAGAGATGAGTGATGCCGCAGGCGAGAGCGGCGTCGATCTGCTCGTCGGTGCGGCAGAGGACGTGGAGAATCGGGCCATGGAGCGCCGACGAGTCGTCGGCCTTCTGGGGTAAGAGAGAACGATAGGTCGCCGTGATGGGGGCATGAGGCTTGATGGCCGACGACTCGTCGGCGCTCCATCCATCGACTAGTGCTCGTCTCATCCGATTCAGTTCGCTGACGGGCACGATGACCTCTCCCACCAGGTTTGCTTCGACTTCTCCAAGCTCAAAACCCGTGCCGCCGAGTCTGCCGAACTGCTCCTTCAGGCTCTCCAGCGTGAGCGGACGCTTCGCCGCCACTTCCAGCACCATGCTTGACTCAATCTTGACCTCCTGACCTTTGACCTGCACGACAAGTGGCTCACCCGCTTTGCCAGACACGATCAAGTCCATCCGCATCTTCTTCCTTAGCGGAATGTCACCTTGGAAAGACTGCCGCAGCTTCTGCTCCAGCACTTGGTCGCCGGTTTTGAAGACTCTCATGCCAGGGCGGATGTATTGGGAACGCAAGCGCCCGCGCTGGAAGTCGAGCCAGCGACCGCGGATGCCGTAGATGCGGCCGCCTTGTTCGTCGTTGGTGTCCTTCAGGTTCTCGAAGACGACGCCATCGCCATTCTTGAGATGATCGGGCACGGCTTCGAGCTGGATGCTGTCCTGCTCCACGGCGGTGACGGTGCCGACGAAGTAGCCGCGTTTTTTGCCATACATGGCGCCGACGAGCTGCTGGTGATTCACACCATGCATCCAGCCGGAGAAGAGACCTCGGGAAAAGGTCATCTCGAGTTCATAGCGGTCTTCTTCGGTGATGACTTCGGAGAGAGAGATAGCGCTTGTCGCCGAGATCGCGCAATTCACCATCGACGATCATTTCATAAGGCATCCGGCAAGCCTGGGCGCACTCGCCACGATTGGCGCTGCGGCGTCCGAGAGATTCGCTGGTGAGGCACTGGCCGCTGTAGGCCACGCAGAGCGCTCCATGAACGAAGACTTCCAGCGGGAGCTGTGGGGAGTCATTGGCTTTAAAGCGCTCAAGCTCGCGCAGGCTCAGTTCACGCGAAAGCACGGCCTGATCAATGCCGAGCGTGTTCGCCAGTTCGAGCCCCTCGGGCGAGGTGATGGTCATCTGCGTGCTGGCGTGAAGTCGCAGGCCCGGAGTTAGTGCCTTCACCATGCGGGCGAGTCCGAGGTCCTGCACGATCACGGCATCGACGCCTGCACTTTCCAGAGCGCGGAGCTGTGTTTCAGCATCGGCGAGTTCACCGGTGAAGATGAGCACGTTGAAGGCGCAGTAGCCTTTGACGCCGTGCTTGTGCAGGAAACGCATCAGCTCCGGCAAATCATCCGCCGTGAAGTTGTCCGCACGCATCCGCGCGTTGAACTTCGGCAGGCCGTAGTAGATGGCATCCGCCCCGTTCGCGACGGCTGCACGTGCGCACTCCCAGTTTCCGGCGGGGGAGAGAAGTTCAGGCAGATGGAGCGGGCGGGGCATGGGCTCTCAATCGGCCCGTAGAACGACTTTTCAAGTCGTTGAACTGGTGGGGCGAGATTCTATCTCGCCCGATGTTGGCGGGTTTTAAACCCGCCACACCAGTTTACGAGTTGGAAACTCGTTCTACTTCTCGATCCACGGCTTCGGATTCTCCACGCGGCCCAGCGGACGCACGCCGGGAGCATCTTTGCCATCGAGACCGAGGTCAGCTTTCATCGCTTCAGCCAAAGCCGTGAGTTGGGTGACTTGATCTGTCATGGTCGCGGCGATGTTCTCGGCCTCGCCAATATCGGAGTCGAGGTCGTAGAGTTCCTTCTTGGCGAGGTGGAGTTTCCACGGGCCAGAGCGAACGGCCTCAAGGGCGAATCCTCGGTAGTAATAAAAGACCTCGCGTGGTTTGAACGCCATGCGGTCGCCGAGCAACAAGGCGGAGAGATCAATGCCGTCGATTTTGCGATCTGTGGGAGCTTCGCCCCCGCCAATCGCCGCGAAGGTGGGCAGCCAGTCCATGTGGCTGGTTATGACATTGGTGGTGGCTCCACCTGGAACTTTGCCTGGCCACCAGGCGAGGGTGCAGACTCTCATGCCACCTTCCAGCGTGCTGCCTTTGCTGCCACGCAGTGGGGTGTTGTCCGCGCCTTGATTGGTAGGGCCGCCGTTGTCGCTGGTGAAGATGACGAGCGTTTTGGAGTCGAGTTGGAGTTCGCGGAGCGTGTCGAGGATTTGACCGACGCACCAGTCCACCTCCATGACCCAGTCTTTTTGCAGGCTGATGCCGGATTTGCCCATGAAGTCCTGATGCGGGTAGTGCGGCCAGTGAACGGCATTGTGCGGCAGGTAGAGGAAGAAGGGCTTGTCCTGGTGCTCGCGGATGTAGCTCACGGTGCGCTCGGTGTAGCGGCGGGACATCGTGTGCTGCTCGGCGGCTTTGATGCGCTCGACCTTTGTTCCATCCAGCATCGGCAATGGTGGCTGGTTGTTGCCTTTGAGGCCGGTTTCATCATCGGCAGGCGCGGCTTTGGCCTTCTTGCCTCCACTTTTGGCTTTGGGCAAAGGCTCGCCCGGATTGCTTTTCGAGCCCTCGGAGGCGCGGCCCATGTCATTGGAATAAGGGATGCCGAAGTAGCTGTCGAAACCTTGCGCGGTGGGCAGGAACTCGGGCTGATCACCGAGATGCCATTTGCCGATGCAGGCGGTGGCGTAGCCAGCGGGTTTCAGCGCTTCGGCGATGG
>JAGKWZ010000009.1 GCA_021151605.1 Verrucomicrobiaceae bacterium | reverse complement strand
GTTCTGGCCGGACTCGGCGCGGAGGCTGTTTCGGCCCTGGAACGCGGCGAAGTATCCAGCGGCAGACCAAAGGGCAAAGGTAAAGGAAAGGGCAGACCGAAGAAGTAAACGAGCATCTTGGGACGGTTGATCCACGGCAGCGCTGAAGGCGGAGGGACACGCTCACGATCATGCCAAACATCTCCGCCTCTGCATCGAAGGTGCCTTTGCGGGTCAATCATCAAGCGGAGGTTAGTCTCTGGCTAAACAGCTTGAGGAAGATTGTTCGATCACGCGGGTAAAAATGGGACGCTTGGTTCGGTATTGATCCTCAACATGAACTCCCGTCTCTGCTCCAACTCCCGCCCGCTCGCCTCCCGGCGTGATTTCCTCACGCGCAGTGCCTTTGGCCTCGGAGGGCTTGGCTTGGCGGCGATGTTGCAGGAACTCGGTATGGCGGCGGAGGCTCCGCTGGCACCGAAGAAGCCGCATTTCGCGCCGAAGGCGAAGCGCGTGATCCACATCTTCTGCGAGGGCGGGCCGTCGCAGGTGGACACGTTTGATCCGAAGCCCGCGCTGGAGAAGTATCACGGCAAAATGGCCGATGAGGTGATGAAGGATTACCAAAAGGCTGCGGGCGACGTTGCTGCGGGCATGGGACGGCTCAGTGGGAAGCTGCAGCGCTCGGCCTTCAAGTTCGCGAAGCACGGTCAGTGTGGCATGGAGATTAGCGAGCTGTTTCCAAAGCTCGCCACACATGCGGATGAGCTGTGCGTGATCCGCTCGATGCACACGAAGACCAGTGTGCATGAACCAGCGCAGCTCGTGATGAACACGGGCGAGTTTGCCAGCGTGCGGCCCAGCATGGGAGCGTGGACCGTGTATGGCCTTGGTACGGAAAATCAAAACCTGCCGGGGTTTGTGTCGCTATCACCGAACGGCACGACGAGCAGCGGGGACAAGCAGTGGAGCAATGCCTTCCTGCCTGCGTGGTGCGGTGGCACGGGTATCCCAACGAAGGACCCGACGGTGACGAAGATGCTGGAGCACATCCGCAGCGGCACCACATCGCTACGCGAGCAGCGCCGCCAGCTCGACCTCATGCGCCAGATGCACGAGGACTTCGCGCAGAAGCATCCGGGCGATGCTTTGCTCGAAGGTCGTGTGAGTGCTTTCGAAAACGCCTTCCGCATGCAAGTCGAGGCCACGCGATCTTTACGGCGACACCGAGATGGGCCTTCGTCCTCGCGGGCAAAGACTTCCTCAGGAACCGGCTCTTCGCCAACCCCAATGTCGCCAATGGCCTGCGCCGTGACACCGCCAAGCCACTCACCGATCTGCAAAATCATCCCGGCTCACCCGCCCGAGCCATGACCTTCGTCGATGCCGAAAAGATGCATGACGACAAAGTTTTCATCCGCGGCAATTCATCACCGCGTTGCATCACATCGCGCCCGAGCCTTTCCCCAAAGACAAAAGCGACCGACTCCAGCTAGCACAGGCCATTGCCAGTAACTATCCGCTCACCGCCCGCGTCATCGTGAACCGCGTCTGGGGCTGGCACTTCGGCGGCGGCATCGTCGCAACACCGGGTGACTTCGGCTTCCGTGGCGACAAACCGACCAACCAACCGCTTCTCGAACACCTCGCTGCGTGGTTCATGGAGAATGGCTGGAGCTTCAAGAAGCGGCATAAGTACCTCATGCTCACCGCCGCGTATCAGCGTGCCGATTTCCCCCTTCGCCCTCTCGATCTGGAACCGTTCCGCGATACCCTGCTCGCCGTCACCGGTCACGCCATGATCGACGGAGCCATGAAAAGCCTCTCAGGTGAAAGGCTTCAAGGATCTCATTCGCTCCATGGTCTGAGGCCAACGCGCATCTGGTCGGAGACGGTTTAAGGCTAGCTCGCATGGTTCGAGGTGGTCGGAGGGAGGCCGTTCAACAGTAGCCAGAGTCGAAGATTTGAGGTGGTGAACTGAGGCGTGACGAGTGTCTGCTCAATGAGCTGAGAAGGTAGATTCTCTGCATGACAGACGTTAGGGGTTACAGCTCACGACGCTTACCCTTCGCCATGTTGAAATCGGTTTTCACTTTCCTCTTCGCCCTCAGCCCACCGCTTTTTGCGACTGTGAAACCGAACATCGTCCTCATCCTCGCCGATGACCTCGGTTATGGCGATCTGCGCTGTTACAACGCCGACTCCAAAGTTCCCACTCCGAACATCGACAGTCTCGCAGCGGAGGGTATGAAGTTCACCGATGCACACAGCCCGGCCACGGTTTGCACTCCATCGCGTTACAGCCTTATGACGGGTCAGATGGCCTTTCGCGTGCCGAATGGCGGCACGGTGTTTCAGGGCGCTGGTGGTCCTTCATTAATCACGCCGGGCCGTCTAACGCTTCCTGCGATGCTGAAAAAGCAAGGCTACGCCACCGCTGCGGTAGGCAAATGGCATGTAGGGCTGACCTTTCGCGACAAGGCGGGTGAAGCGATTCATAGTGGCAAGCAGGAGGACGTGGAACGCATTGATTACTCCCGCCGGATCGAGGGCGGACCGTTGGATCATGGCTTTGATCGCTTCTTCGGCACGGCGTGCTGTCCAGGGACGGACTGGCTCTATGCCTTCATTGATGGCGATTACATTCCCCTGCCTCCCACAGGTCGCATTGATAAATCGAAGCTGCCCAAGCACCCGTATGCGAATGATTGCCGTGCTGGGTTCATCGCGCCGGACTTCCCGATTGAGGAGGTGGATCTGCTGTTCCTAAAGAAGAGCCGCGAGTTTATGGAGCAGCACAGGCGCACGTCTCTAGACAAGCCCTTCTTCCTCTACCACACCTCTCATGCCGTGCATCTGCCGTCCTTCGCGACACCTGAGTTCCAAGGCAAAACGCAAGCCGGGCCGCACGGCGATTTCATTCACGAACTCGATTACATCGTCGGCGAGCTCATGGCGACGCTTGAGAAGCTCGGCATCGCCGATAATACGCTTGTCTTCTTCTCCAGTGACAACGGTCCCGAAACGACAAGCGTGCTTCACATGCGCTCCGACCACGATCATGATGGCACAAGGCCCTGGCGCGGTATGAAGCGCGATGCCTGGGAAGGCGGCCACCGCGTGCCTTTCATCGTGCTCTGGCCCGGAAAGGTGAAAGCAGGCACCACCAGCGATCAAACCCTCTGCCTCACCGACATTCTCGCCACCGTCGCGGCGATCACCGGTGCTGAGCTGCCGCACAATGCCGCCGAAGACAGCTTCAACATGCTGCCCGCCCTCGAAGGCACCGCCACAGCTCCGATCCGGCCTTATCTGCTCACCCAGGCCTTTGGTGGACAGCGCACGCTTTCGATTCGTCGCGGGAACTGGAAATACATCGCCCACCGCGGCTCCGGCGGAAACAACTACGACAAAGGCGAGCTGAAGCCTTACGCGCTGCCCGACACCGCTTCCGATGCGCCGGGCCAGCTCTATGATCTCGAGGCCGACCCAGGCGAAATCACCAACCTCTACTTCAAATGTCCTGAGATCGTGACCGAACTGAAAGCTTTGCTCAATAAATCCAAGGCTGAAGGCCGCAGCGCCCCCTGACCACTATGACACCCGTCTCTATCTTCAACGACGTCATCGGCCCCGTCATGCGGGGACCGTCGAGTTCACACTGTGCGGCAGCATTGCGCATCGGCAGACTGGCGCGCGATTTGATGGATGGAGAAATCAGCGAGGTGCTCGTCGAGTTTGATCGCGAGGGATCACTGCCGACGACACACGAAAGCCAGGGTAGCGACATGGGTCTCTTTGGCGGCTTGCTCGGCTGGGACGCGGATGATGAACGCCTGCCGGACTCGGCAAAGGCGCTTGCTGATGCCGGGATCAAGCTGCGCATCGAAACCGTCGATGTCGGCGATCCGCATCCGAATACTTATCGGCTCACGCTTCGCAACGAACGCGAAACACACTCGCTCATCGCTATCTCCACCGGTGGAGGCATGATGGAGGTGCTCAGCATCGACGGGGTGGCAATGCATATGGACGGCGGATACCATGAAACGCTGATTTGGCTACCCAAAGGCAGCGAAGCGCACTTCGATGCCGATGAAGTCGTCGTTCACGACTTGGGCGAGACGCAGCTCTTTCAGGTCAAAGCCGCCTCATTCGTCCCATCCGACCTATACGGCCCTATTTCGATCAAAAAGTTCTCTCCGGTACTTCCGGTGCCATCGCGCAAAGACATGTATGTGCCCTTCACGAGCTGCGAGGAGATGCTGCGACACGATGGAGACCAAAACACGCCGCTCTGGCGGCTGGCCGTCGAGTATGAGCGGGCTCGTGGCAACTTTACGGAGCGTGAAGTCATCGACAAGATGATAGCCATCGTGCGCATCTTGCGGAAGTCCATCGCCAGCGGCATCGCGGGCACGAGTTACGAGGATCGAGTGCTTGGGCATCAAAGCGGTCTCTTTGCTGAGATGATGAACGCGGGCCGTCTGCTCGATGGAGGTGCGCTGAATCGCATCGTTCTCTATGTCACCGCCTTGATGGAGGTGAAGAGCAGCATGGGTGTCATCGTCGCGGCTCCGACTGCCGGCGCGTGTGCTGCGTTGCCCGGTGCGGTGATCGGCATGGCAGAGGCGATGAATCAAAACGAGGAGGACATGGCCAAAGCGATGCTCGCTGCTGGTTTGATCGGCGTGTTTATCGCCACACGCTGGACGTTTGCGGCTGAAGTGGGTGGTTGTCAGGCTGAGGGTGGTTCCGCAGCGAGTATGGCGGCAGCGGCTCTCGTCACGCTTGCTGGCGACACGCGTGATCAAGCCATCGCAGCGGCCTCCATGGCCTTCCAGAGCATGCTTGGCCTCATTTGCGATCCCATCGCGAATCGCGTCGAAGCTCCATGCCTCGGCAAGAACATCATGGCTTCCAGCAACGCGCTTTCTTGTGCGAACATGGCACTCGCGGGCTTCGATCCGCTCATTCCGCTCGATGAAGTCATCGATGCCGCGAAACACGTCTCCACTATGATGCCCCGTGAGCATCGCTGCACCTCGCTAGGCGGATTGGCGATCACGCCGACCTCGCTAGAGATCGAACGAAAGCTCGCTTCGCTGAAGAGCAAGGGCTGCGGCACTTGCCATTGTTGATCATGATTCGATTCTTCACCGTTCTTGCGCTTCTCGCGTTCCTCGGCAGCAATTCTCCTGCGGCAAAGGAGCCCAACGTTCTGTTCATCGGCCTCGACGATCTCAACGACTGGATTGGTTGCCTTGGTGGTCATCCGCAGACGAAGACACCAAACATCGACAAGCTCGCAGCAAGCGGTGTGTTGTTTCGCAACGCTTACACGGCCGCAGCATCGTGTAATCCTTCGCGCACGGCTATCTTTAGCGGACTGTTGCCGCATCGCTCGGGGCTTTACAGGAACGGGCAAAAGATGCGCGAGGTATTGCCGGATGCGGTGTTGTTGCCGCGCTACTTCTCGCAAAACGGCTACCGGAGTGCGGGATCGGGGAAGATGCTGCACTACATCATCGATCCTCAATCGTGGGACGACTACTTCCCGGAGAAGGCCAAGGACGATCCTTTTCCACGCACCTTCTATCCCAAGAAACGTCCCGTGAATCTGCCACGTGCAGGCGAGTGGCAGTATGATGAAACGGACTGGGCAGCACTCGATGTGACCGATGAAGAATACGGCGGCGACTGGCTCGTGACGAAGTGGATCGGCGAACAACTTCAGCTCAAGCGCGACAAGCCCTTCTTCCTAGCCTGTGGATTGTATCGGCCGCACGAGCCGTGGTTTGTGCCGAAGAAGTATTTCGAGCCGTTCCCGCTCGAGAGCATCCAACCAGGACCGGGCTTCAAGGCCGATGACGTGAATGATTTACCGCCCGCCGGACTGAAGCTCGCTCGCAATCGTTACTTCGAGCACATTCAAAAGCAGGGTCAGTGGAAACTTGGCGTCCAGGGCTACCTCGCCTCGCAACAGCACTGCTCATGCCGGACTATCGCGATGGGTGGAGCTTATGATTCTCACTTCGGCTTGATCTCCAGACCACTCAACCACGGTGCAGTGATCTGCGGAGGCATGCCGCCGAAGGGTTGATAGCCCGGAAGCTGGATGACGCTCATGCTGTGCGGCTGCCCGGCGATGAAGAACAATGTGTCCGCGCAGTCAATGGTGCTGATCATTTTGGCCTTGTGATCTTCACCGGGCTGCACGGGGCGCAGCTTCACCAGCGGCGTCAGCGCCTCACCGGGTGCGTATTCGGAAAGGATGATGCCGTGGGCGTTGAGCTGCATGCGGGCGGTGAAAAGCATGCCGTGAACGGCCCACTTGCTCGCCGTGTAAGGCACACCGGCATAGGAATCGTAGCCATGCCCAGCCGTGGATGACACGACGACAATGCGCCCGCCGCCATTCTCCGCCATCGGTTTGGCGACGGCTTGGATCATGTTCGAGACGCCGAGCACGTTGATTTCGATGACCTTCTGCCACGTTTCCGCACTGGCGATGCGTGCGGGGTCCGCGTGCGCCATGAAACGATCTGGCGTGTTGATGCCTGCGGTGTGAATCAGGGCGAAGGGAACGCCGTGTTTGAGCACCTCATCGACGGCTGCGGTCACGCTGGCGGGTTCGGCGACATCGCAGACGACGGGGATGATGTTTGGCGACAGCGCAGCGGTCTCCTGAAGCGACTCCAGCGTGCGTCCAAACACAAACGTCTTCGCGCCAGCTTCTGCGAAACGCTTCGCTGCTGCCTGTCCCATGCCGCCGCCACCGCCGGTGACGATCACGATTTTGTCTGTCCAGTTTTGATCCATCCTTTGACGCTAACGAGCACGCGCGGGGCGTCGAGTCTGTGCTTGGCAAAAATCCGGGCGCAAACCGCCAAAGCGTCCAAGACGTTCACCGAAAGCGGCGACTTCATGCCGCACTCATGAGCAAACAGGTCACCATCCTCGGCGCAGGCGTCATCGGCCTCTGCACGGCGCTTTATTGCGCCCGGCGCGGCATGAAGGTGACGATCATCGACCAAAAGCCGCGTCTGCGCGATGGTTGCTCGTTTGGCAATGCGGGCATGATCGTGCCGAGTCACTTCATCCCGCTTGCGGCACCCGGCATGGTCAAACTGGGCCTGAAATGGATGTGGAACCCTGAATCGCCTTTTTACATCAAGCCAAGGCTGAATCTCGATTTGATGACCTGGGGCCTCGAATTCTGGAAAGCGGCCTCGAAAGGCCGTGTGGATGCTGCAGCGCCTGTTTTACGCGATTTGAGCCTGCTGAGTCGCCAATGCTACGAGGAGATCGGCCTCGACTTTGGCCTCGTGAAGCGCGGATTGCTCATGCTGTGCAAAAAACAGCAGACGCTCGACGAAGAAGCCCACATGGCCGCGATGGCGAACCAGCTCGACATCCCCGCCGAGGTGCTGGATGCGAAGTCCACCGTTGCGCTCGATCCCGCCGTAACGATGGATGTTTGCGGCAGCGTCTTCTTCCCAAAGGACTGCCATCTCGCTCCGGGGCGCTTCATTGCGGCGGTGGAGGCGGAATTGCTGAAACTCGGCGTGGAGATGCTCTGGGAAACCGAAGTGCGCGGCTTTGAGGTGCAAGGCGGAGCTTTGAAAGCAGTCCGCACGTCAAGGGGTCAAGTCGAGGGTCAAGAAGTGGTGCTGTGCGGTGGCGTGTGGTCGGCGGAAATGGCGAAGGAACTCGATTTGAAGCTGCCAATGCAGGCGGGCAAAGGTTACAGCCTCACGCTCACGAATCCGAAGCAGCTTCCCGAGCTGTGCAGCATCTGCACCGAAGCACGGCTCGCCGTGACGCCGATGGATGGATCGCTACGAGTCGGCGGCACGATGGAGATGGCCGGAACCGACGAATCCATCACCCCACGTCGAGTGCGTGGCATCACGCGGGCGTTCCCTGATTACTTCCCCGCCTTCTCCGAAACCGATTTCGCCGAGGTGAAGCCCTGGAGCGGCCTTCGCCCCGTTTCACCGGACGGCATGCCTTACATTGGTCGCACGCAGCGCTGGCAGAACCTCACCATCGCCACCGGCCATGCGATGATGGGTCTGAGTTTGGCTCCGGCGACGGGAAAAATCGTTGCCGACCTACTTGGCGGCGAGAAGTCGCCCGTTGCGCTGGAGCTGATGTCACCGGATCGTTTTGCATGACCGACCACAGCTTTCACACCACTCGCTGGAGCCTCGTTTCGCAGTTGCGGGCGAAGGGGAATGAATCGGGAAGCCGGGTGGCTCTGGGGGAGCTTTGCCAGCGATGCTGGTTTCCGATTTATGCCTTCGTGCGGCGCACGGGCATGGCCGCGGCGGACGCGGAGGATGCGACGCAGGGTTTCTTTGAGTATCTGCTGACGCATGAGCTGATGGCGGAAGCCCGGCGGGAACGTGGTCGCTTCCGCTCGTTCCTACTCGGGTGCTTGAAGCACTTTCTCGGCAATGCGTGGCAGAAGCGGCAAGCGCAGCGTCGTGGCGGGCATCTAGCTGCGGTGCATCTGGATGCGCTGGAGGCGGAGGAGCGCTACCGGTTGGAGGTGGAGGCGCTGAGCACGAGCGATGAGGAGGTCTTCGATCAAAGCTGGGCGCATGGCGTGCTGGATCGTGCGATGCAGCAGCTCCGCGCCGAGCAGCGAGATGAGGCGCGCTTTGACCTGCTGGCACCGGCTTTGACCGGCAGTGAGGATCGCACCGCGCTGATGCAGGCCACCGGTATGAATGAAAGCGCCCTCAAAGTGACCATCCACCGCCTGCGCAAACGCTACCGTGAGCTGCTCCGCGCCACCGTGGCCGACACGGTTGAAAACGAGGCCGATGTGGATGCCGAACTGGCCTATCTGGTGGCCTGTTTGCGGCGCTGAAAACTTTTTCTGTAACCTGCCGCCGCAAACTCAAAAGGACTCTGGTGAACCCCGAAAACACCTCCTCACCATGAACTCCTCCACCTGCCCTGAATGCGGCGCGACGATGAAACCCGGCTCCACGCTTTGCGCAGCCTGCCTGCTCAGCGCGGGCAACGAAACGCTGCCATTGCAGCCCGTGAGCGCGGGCATTACGACACTGCCGTGTGTGTTCGGCGGCTACCGTTTGCTGAAAAAGCTGGGCTCCGGTGGCATGGGCATCGTCTATGAGGCGGAGGAACTCGAAAGCGGCCGCCGGCTGGCGCTGAAGGTGCTGAATCAAAGCCTCGACAACGAGGAACAGCGCCAACGCTTCCTGCGTGAGGGGCGTCTGGCGGCGACGATCGACCATCCGAGCAGCGTGTATGTTTTCGGCACCGAGGAGATCGATGGCATCCCGGTGATCGCGATGGAGCTGGCGGAGGGCGGCACGCTGCGGGATGAGCTGAAACGACGCGGCAGCATGCCGGTGCGTGATGCGGTGGATGCCATCCTTGGCGTGATCAATGGCCTGGAGGCCGCTCATGCCAAAGGCATCCTCCACCGCGACATGAAGCCCACGAACTGCTTCGTCACGAGCGACGGTCATGCCATCGTGGGCGACTACGGGCTTTCCGTCTCGCAAAACCAGCCTGTGGAGGACTGCCTGACGCAAAGCGGCACCATCATGGGCACGCCCGCGTTTTCACCGCCGGAGCAGCTTCGCGGTCAGGCGCTGGATCAAAGAGCGGACATCTACTCCACCGCGGGCACGCTGTATTACCTGCTCACGGGCCGCGCACCGGTGGAAACAAGCTCCAGCGTGGAAACCGTCGCCGCGGTGCTGGAGGGCCGCATCAAGCCGCTGCATCAGTTGCGGCCCGATGTGCCGAAAGACCTCGCTGCGGTCGTCATGCGCTGCCTTTCCGCCGATGCGGCGAAGCGTCCCGCCACCCATGCGGAGATGCGGCAGCTCCTCACTCCTTTCAGCTCCGACATGCCGGAGAGCGCACCGCTCGGGCTGCGCGTGGTCGCAGGCGTCGTCGATATTGGCATCATCGAGATCCTTTTAAATGGGCTGAAGACCGCGCTCGCCTCGAAAGGAAACCTCGATCTCTGGTTCGACTGGTCATGGGCGCAGGTGCTGCTGGTGGGGCTGCCCTACTTCCTGCTTCAGGAGTGCATCTGGGGCACTACACTTGGAAAAAGGCTCTGCGGTCTTCAGGTTCGTCGGCTGCACGGCGGCAGGCCCGGCATCGTGGCCACGGCGCTGCGTGCAGTGATGATCTTTGCGCTGCCAGCCATCTTCCAATTGCTGAATCGAAAGCTGTACTCAGCCATTCACCTCGCTTTGTATGTCCCGGATTCCACCCTGAAGATGTTTGCGGGGTCCGTGCTTACTTTGTTCCTGAGTTTCTTCTCGACTCATGGTCAGGTGCTGCTGTTTCTGCCTGCATGGCGTCGGGGCGACCGCGCAGGCTGGCATGACCTGCTCACCGGCATCCGCGTCGTCCGCCGCGCCTCATCCTCACGGCGCAAAGCCGTGCCGCAGGCCGCGCAGGGCCGCCTTTCGTCAGACGAGGAGCGTTGGGGGCCTTTCGTGCCTGGCACCATCCTCACGCCCGATTGGCGGCAGGGTCACGATCCCGTTTTGAAGCGCCCCGTGCTGCTGCAACGTCGCTCCGAGGCCCCGACCACTCAGCGTCGTGATTGCAACCGAGGCGGGCGCCTTCGCTGGTTGCAAAGCGTGACGGATCATACCGGAGCCACCTGGGATGCCTGGCAGTCGCCCGCAGGCACGGCGCTCACGGGTTTGATCCAAAACGCACCGCCCGCCTGGAGCGAACTCGTCGCGTGGATGCAGGACCTCGCCACGGAGCTCGATGCGGCGCAAAAAGATCACACGATGCCTGCCGCGCTCTCGCTTTCGCAGGTCTGGATCACCTCCGATGGCCGCGCCATGCTACTGGATGCTCCGTGGCCCGTCATCACATCGGATGACACCGCCACTCAAGACCCGCAGGCCTTTCTGCACCGCATCGCCATGCTGTCCCCTTCCGAAACGCGACCGCTGCATGCCGATAGCCTCCTGCATGGCCTCGCCAGCGCCTCGTTTGAGCGGCTCAGCCATGTGGCGGGCAATCTCGCGCACTTTCTGCAACGCCGCGGCGAGGTGAGCCGCTTTGTTCGCACCGCGTGCCTCATCGGACCGCTGCTGCTGCCGCTCATCGCCCTCCTTTCCGGTTTGTTTGCCACCAGCTCTCTTCACGATGCCCGCTGGCATCAATTGTATCCCGATCTTCCGCCTCTCCGGAAGGTGCTGAGTCTTCATGCGGAACTCAGCCGCGCGGATCAACCCGATGCATCTGCCCGCGATGCCGTGGAGCACCATCTCATCGCGCATTGGTCCTGGCTGCAAAAACAGGAGCTCACGAAGCTGTGTCGCGAATTTGAACTCAAGGAAGAGGAAGGCAAAGCCATGCTGGCCATCCTGCCACGGCAGGCACCGGCCATGGAAACCCAGCTCGCGGATCAAAAAGTGCGCCAGCTCCTGAAAGCACGCGTGCTGGTGTTTGCCCCGCTCGAGATCGAGCTGCGGAAAGCGCTCGTGCCGATGGCCCTGCTGCTGCTCGCTTTGATCGCCGTCTCGCAGTTGGTGAGCCTCGCCTTGTGCGGCTCGCCCCTGCTCATGCGACTCACCGGCGTGGCCGCCGTCACCACCACGCAACGGCCCGCCAGCCGGATGCGCATGCTTTGGCGCTGGACCATCGGCTGGGTGCCGCTGTGGCTGCCTGCGCTCGTGATGTCGATTCGTTTTCTAGTCACGGGCCACGACCCCATCCGCACCCTGCCGCAGACCAGCCTCATCTGGGTGCCCGTGATCCTCATCCTCGCGGTCATCGCCCTCATCCCACGCCGCAGCCTCGTTGATCGCCTCGCGGGAACTTGGCTGGTGGCGCGATAAACCCTTCGGCAAAGCGTTTATACTCTATGATTCGACTTCTGCTCACCCTTCTATTCATCCACACCGTGACACTTCAGGCTTTGGACCGACCAAAGCTGCAAATCCTCAACGCGGGTGATAAGGCCGTGGAGGTCTTTTGGATGTCTCCTGATGGTAAGCGGGTGCCGAATGGCAAAATCGAGCCGGGCAAGGATACAATCATCGGCACGACGT
The DNA here is from genome assembly GCA_021151605.1 of Verrucomicrobiaceae bacterium. Taxonomy (GTDB): domain Bacteria; phylum Verrucomicrobiota; class Verrucomicrobiia; order Verrucomicrobiales; family Verrucomicrobiaceae; genus Prosthecobacter. Next base: position 35,874 of record JAGKWZ010000009.1, on the reverse strand, counting down.
TAGGACATCGGTTTGTCATCGTGGATGATGGGAAGGAGACGGAGGTGGTGAGCACGGTGCGCATCCAGGGCTTTCGCTATGATCCGGCGGCGAAGGATGGTGTGCCCGCGTTTTACACGCAGCGAGCGAGTGCGGGCGGGTTTCCCATCGTGGCTTCGGCGAAGGTGAATGCGTATGCGGTGAAGGAGGCGGTGTATCTCGTGGATCTGATGTTGGCGAAGCGACCTGACGTGCGAGATGCGATGACGGCGAGCGGAGCGCGACTGTGCATCCTGGCGCACAACGAGTTCACGATGGATCAACCGGAGTTTGCGAGCCTGGAAGCCGTGAAGGGCTATGAGGCGCTGACGCCGCGCGAGTATTGGGATGCGCGGGCACGCGGGCTGGGCGGTAGCGAGGACGATCCCTTCTGCTCGTGCGCGGAGGAGAACCTGCTGGCTTACGACGGCGATCCGTATGACACGGAAAACATCCTCATTCACGAGTTCGCGCACAACATGCATCTGCGCGGCCTGACGAATGTCGATCCGACCTTCGACACGCGATTGAAGGCAGCTTTTGATGCCGCGATGAAGGCGGGGCTCTGGAAAGGCGCTTACGCATCGTCGAATCATCACGAATACTGGGCTGAGGGTGTGCAGAGCTGGTTCGACAACAACCGCGAGAACGATGCGCAGCATAACCACGTCAACACACGCGACGAATTGATCGCCTACGATCCGAAGCTGGCCGCGCTGTGTCGCGAGGTTTTTGGCGACACCATTTTGAAATACACGAAGCCGCAAACACGGCTCACTGGACATCTCGCAGGCTACGATCCGGCGAAGGCACCGAAGTTTGTGTGGCCGGATCGGCTCATGAAGGCGCGTGGCTTGATCAAGGGCCAGCAGGTGAAGCGCTTTCAGGAAGCAACCGGGGCGAAGTCGCATGACGAGCGCCTCATCGCAGGCTGGAAGGTGCAGGTGAGCACGAAGTTGATCGAGCAGGATGCCGTGGCGGTGGAAAAGGCGCTGCAACTGCTGCGTGCGCAGCTCGACGAGATCGTGCGCGTCGTTCCGGCCCAAGCGGTGACGGAACTGCGAAAGGTGCCGCTTTGGGTGAATCCCGAGTATTCAAAAGTGCGTCCCCGTGCCGAGTACCATCCCGGTGCGGATTGGTTGCGCGAAAATGGCCGCGATCCAGCCATGGAGAAGGCGGTGGAGTTCACCAACGTGCGCATCTTTGAAGCCGAAACGCGCCGCATGCCGAACTTTGCCCTGCATGAGCTGGCGCACGCCTACCACCACCGCACGGTGCGCATGAGCTATGGCAATCTGGAGATCAAGAACGCCTACGAGAAAGCCAAGGCCAGCGGCAAGTATGATCGCGTCGAACGCAAAGACAGCGAAGGTCGCAGTCACATGGACCGTGCCTATGCGATGACCACGCCGCAGGAATACTTCGCCGAATGCACGGAGGCCTACTTCAGCCGGAATGACTTCTTCCCCTTCACCCGCGATGAGTTGAAGCAGCATGATCCCGAGATGTTCGGGCTGCTGGAGAAGCTCTGGGGAATCGAGTGATAAGGCAGCTTCTGCGTGCCGTTCAGATGCCCATGCGCTGTTTTGCTCTGCTGCTTTCGTCTCTCATCACTCTGAATTCGTCATTCGCCGCCAGGCCGAATGTGATTCTGATCATGGCTGATGACTTCGGCTATGAGTGTGTGGGAGCGAATGGCAGTGAGTCCTACAAGACACCGAATCTCGACAAGCTGGCCGCCACTGGGTTGCGATTTGAGAACTGCCATGTCCAGCCGCTCTGCACACCCACACGCGTGCAACTCATGACCGGGCGATACAACGTGCGGAACTACATCAACTTCGGCACCCTGCTGCGCACGGAGATGACCTTTGGACAGCTCTTTAAAAGCGCAGGTTACAAGACCGGCATCTGCGGCAAATGGCAGCTCGGGAACGAGGTCGATTCGCCCCAGCACTTCGGTTTCGAGGAATCCTGCCTCTGGCAACAGACACGCCGTCCTCCGCGCTACGCGAATCCCGGCTTGGAATACAACGGCGTCGAGAAAGACTTCACGAAAGGCGAGTATGGCCCCGATTTGGTCAACGACTTCGCCATCGACTTTGTGACGCGACACAAGGCCGAACCCTTCTTCCTCTATTACCCGATGATGCTCACGCATGATCCCTTTCAGCCGACGCCTGACAGTGCCGAGTATGACCGCACCATCAGCAGCGAGGCCAAGCAACGGGATGACAAGCACTTCGCAGGCATGGTGACTTACATGGACAAGCTGATCGGCAAGCTCGTTACCAAGCTGGATGAGCTCAGCCTGCGCGAAAACACGCTTATCCTCTTCGTGGGAGACAATGGCACGTCCAGCAAGATGACCAGCCGATTCAAAGGCGCGGATTTCCAGGGTGGCAAAGGCAAGACGACGCATCGCGGAACGCACGTTCCGATGATCGTTAGCTGGCCTTCCGTGATCAAAGAAGGCCGTGTGAGCAGGGACCTCATCAGCAGCACTGATTTCCTGCCCACGATCTGCCAAGCCGCCGAGATCACGGTGCCCGCGAAAGTAGATGGCGTGAGTTTCCTGCCTCGGCTCAAAGGCGAGCCCAACACACCGCGCGAGTGGCTCTACATGTGGTATTCGCCGAGACAGTCGAAGGACATGAAAGTAAGCGAGTGCGTCTTCGATCAAGCACACAAGCTCTATCGAGATGGCAGCTTTTTTGACCTGAAAAATGATCCAGAGGAAAAGTCACCGCTCACCGCTGATTCGCCCGCAGCCGCGAAGCTGAAACAGGCTCTCGATCAGTTTCAGAATGCCCGCCCAGCAGAGCTTGACCAAGCCTTTGAACAATCGGGCAAGGGCAAAGAGCCGCGCAAAAAGAAGAAGGGCGAGAAATAGCCATCAAGATGTCCGCGTGGGCGACGTTTCCGCCCACCGCCATGTTTCGTGTTCTTTGCTTACTCTTTGTACTCTGCTCTCCGCTTTTTGCCGCCGAGCGCCCCAACATCCTCTTCGCCATCGCCGATGACTGGGGGCCTCATGCCAGCGCTTATGGCACGCCGTGGGTAAAGACGCCAAACTTTGACCGCGTGGCCAAAGAAGGCCTGCTCTTCAACCATGCCTACACGCCCAATGCCAAATGTGCTCCATCGCGAGCCTGCATCCTCACCGGACGAAACTCCTGGCAGCTCAAGGAAGCAGCGAACCACATCTGCTACTTCCCACCCGAGTTCAAAGGCTGGGGAGAGGCACTGGCTGAGAAAGGCTGGAATGTGGGCCATACCACGAAGGGCTGGGGTCCTGGCAGCGCCAAAGACGCCAATGGCAAGCCACGCGAGATGACTGGCAAAGCCTACAACAAACGCAAAGCCAAGCCGCCAACGAGTGAGATCGGAAACAGCGACTACGCAGCGAATTTCACGGACTTCCTCGACGCGGCACCTAATGACAAACCTTGGGCCTTTTGGTGCGGAGCCATCGAGCCGCATCGTGGTTATGAATTTGGCAGCGGAGTGAAAAAGGGGGGCAAGAAAATCTCCGATATTGATCATGTGCCTGCCTACTGGCCGGACAACGAAGTGATCCGCAACGACATGCTCGACTACGCCTTTGAAGTGGAGCACTTCGACTCGCATCTTGGGCGCATGATCGCCGAGTTGGAAAAACGCGGTCTGCTTGAGAACACACTGATCGTCGTCACCGCTGACCACGGCATGCCCTTCCCCCGCAGCAAGGGAAACGCGAATGTGCAGGCCAACCATGTGCCCTTCGCCACCATGTGGAAAAAGGGCATCGCAAACCCTGGCCGTGTGATCAATGACTTCATCAGCTTTATCGATCTTGCGCCGACCTTTGTCGAAGTCGCGGGCCTGAAATGGAATGACACTGGCATGGCCGAGTCGCCAGGACGAAGCCTGACGGATCTCTTTGCGGACAAATCCATTCACACGCGTGATCATGTGCTTCTGGGCAAAGAGCGCACAGATGTGGGACGTCCGAATGATTGGGGCTACCCCATCCGCGCCATCGTGAAGCACGACTGCGTCTTCATCGAAAACTTCGAGTCCACTCGCTGGCCCGGTGGCAATCCTGAAACCGGCTACATGGACTGCGATGCCGGCGCGACGAAGAGCTACATCATTGATGCCCATCGCAAGAACCCAGCCGATCCGTATTGGCAACTCTGCTTTGGTCTGCGCTCAGCGACAGAGTTCTATGATCTAAAAGCTGATCCTGACTTCGTGAAGAACCTCCCCGCCGACCCGCGAAGCACTGCCATGCGAGATCAACTCCACGCGGAACTCAAACAGCAAGGTGACCCACGCATGGAGGGCAAAGGGGACATCTTCGACAAATACGAACACGCTTCGAAGGCCAACGTGGGCTTCTACGAGAAGTTCATGCGTGGCGAGCCGGTGAAAGCTGGCTGGATCAATCAAACCGACATCGAACCCAAACCTCTGCCATGAAGCTTTTCCTCACTCTCCTTTCCTCATTCGTGGTCATACATTCGGCATTCTCGGTGCCGACAAACATGATTCTCTTCCTCGCTGATGATCTCGGCTACGGAGACCTCGGCAGCTTTGGGCATCCCATCATCCAGTCGCCAAACCTGGATGCGTTTGCCAAGCAGGGTGTGCGTTTGACCCAGTGCTACTCGGGCAGCGCCGTGTGCAGTCCATCGCGCTCGGCCTTGCTCACAGGCCGCACACCACATCGCAACGGGGTTTATACTTGGATCGCTGAAGGTGCGGAAGTGCATCTGCGCACGAGTGAAAACACGCTACCTGAACTGCTCAAAGGTGCTGGCTACACCACCTGCCACAGTGGCAAATGGCATCTAAACGGTCTTTTCAATGATCCTGCCCAGCCACAACCAAACGACCACGGCTACGACTGGTGGATGGCCACGCAGAACAACGCCGGACCATCGCATGAGAACCCGAACAACTTCGCCCGCAACGGTCAGCCTGTCGGTCAAATGCAGGGCTACTCCGCTCCTCTCGTCGTCAGTGAAGCCATCACCTGGCTCAAAGAAAAGCGAGATGCCTCGAAGCCCTTCTTCCTCGCCGTCTGGACCCATGAGCCGCACTACCCGATCAAATCGGACCCCAAGTTCAAAGCGCTCTACCCCAACCTCACTGATGACATCCAGCGCGAGCACCACGCGAACGTGACGCAGATGGATCACGCCTTTGGCATGTTGATGGAGTCGCTCGACGAGCAAAAGCTGACCGACAACACCTTCGTCTTCTTTACCTCCGACAACGGCCCCGAAGGCGATGGCATCAAATCTCCCGGTCGTGGAAGCAGCGGTGGTCTGCGTGGCCGCAAACGTGACATGCATGAAGGCGGTATTCGTGTCCCTGGCATGGCTCGTTGGCCTGGAAAAATCAAAGCTGGCAGCACCTGTGATGTGCCTGTGATCGGCAGTGACATCTTCCCCACCATGCTCGGCATCGCCGGAGTCAAGATCCCTGGAGGCCGCACGCTTGATGGAGTCAATATCATCCCAGCTCTTGATGGCACAGCGACGAAGCTAGAGCGCCCGCAGCCGCTGTTCTGGCGTCTGCACATGGCCCCAAACATGAAGATCGCCATGCGTGTCGAGGACTGGAAGATTTTGGCCAACGAAACCCTCACCGAGTTCGAACTCTACAACCTCAAAGCCGACGAGAAAGAAACCACCGACTTGAAGGATAAGGAGCCCGCCATGTTTGCTACCTTGAAAGCCCGGCTCATTCAGCACAATGCCAGCATCGACGCCGAAGGCCCCGACTGGTGGAAGCGTCTGAGTCCTAATGGAGGCAAGCCCAAAGGTGCCGACGAGAAGAAGAAAAAGAAGTCCAAAGACAAGGTCTGAGGTAGAGATTCATTCGGCTGATCCACCACCCTGGTTTTCGTCACTTCGCGGCCAAATCGTAGCAAAAGATCTGATCCTGCGAGCGCACGAGGAGCTTCTTTTCATGGATACTCGGATGCGGCCAGCTTGGTCCTTTCACCATCGGAAGTTTGAAAGAACCGAGCAGCTTGTAGCCAGCAGGTGAGGCCTCCAGCAGGCCCACAGTGCCGTCTTGCCAGCGGAAGTAGAGCTGACCATCGGCACTGATCACCGCTGCACTTTCACGGCCCGGCCGCTCCGATTGTTCCCACACGATCTTACCCGTCTTCCATTCGAGGCATACGGGGATGCCATTGTTGTGGCCGCTGCCTGCGTAGATGTGATCGCCGATGCGCACCATGCCGCCGTGGTGATTTTGAAATGTGCCCGCCTTGAGGAAGTATTTCTCCTCCACGGCCACGCCATCGCCATCCTTCTTGAGCTGGAGCAGAGCCGCTCCTGTACCATAGCCGGAAGAGGTGAAGACATAATCGTCCCACACCAGTGGCGTCGGTATATTGGCCGTTCCATTGGCGACGGGATTGTAACTCCACAGTGTCTTACCATCGCTGGCCCGTACACTCACGAGCCCGCGCCCCACCAGAGTGATGTATTGCTTCACGCCGCCGCCATTCGAGATCACTGCGCCCGTGTATCCCGCCCCATCTTTACCCCTGCTGCCGACATCAGCTGGCATTGGTGCCTTCCACTTCACATAGCCGTTCTTTTTGTCGAGCGCGACCATGACAGCCTCGTTTCCACCCGGCACGGCGATGACAAGTTCGCCATCAATTAGGGGCGATTCGCTAAATCCCCAACCACTCATCATCAGGCCGCCGAGATCAGCCGCGTAGTTGGTTTTCCACAGCTCTTTGCCATCACGTGCATCGCAGCAGATCAGCACGCCATCTTTGCTCACGGCATAGACGCGCTCACCATCATAGGTCGGCGCACCGTTGGGCTGATCGCGCTTTTCACTGACGATCGTGGACCAAACTTCCTGCTGTGTGGCGAGATCGAAAGCCGTGAGAGATGCGCCTTCCTTGCGATTGCCGATCACAAACAACTTCCCACCACCGACCGTGGCCGACCCCATGCCGCCGCCAGCACCTTTGATCTCCCACAGCAGCTTCGGCCCTTCCGCAGGCCAGGTTTTGAGCAATCCTGTCTCGTGAGAGATGCCATCGCGCCCTGGCCCACGGAACTGATACCAGCCCGTGAGGCTGGCGGTGTCCGCAGAATAGCCAGTGATTGCCGCGAGCAAGGAACCAAGGGAAGCGAATAGATGTCGTGTGGTCATGAGGTAATTCCAAACGCTATGAATGCTCGACGTGTTGCTGGAGTGCTTTCCTCCAGGCTAGAGAGTGCTGAAGGCTAAGCGAACTGGCGCTGGATTTCGGGATACCATAAAGAGATCAGGCAAATCGAGGTCTGCTTTTGAGCTAGTTTGAAGCAGCCCCCACGTTTCAGCGCCCTACCGCCATGAAATGTCTTTCGTTCCTTCTTTTGTCATTCGTCTTACTGGATTCAGCATTTTCTGTGCAGCCCAATGTGATCCTCTTCCTCGCGGATGACATGGGCTGGATGGACAGCGGCGTGTATGGCTCCAAATACTACGAGACGCCAAACATCGACCGCTTTGCCACGCGGGCGATGAGGTTCACGAATGCCTACTCACAGCCGCTGTGCTCGCCCACGCGGGCCTCGCTGCTCACCGGTCAGTATTCGGCCCGGCATCAGATCACCAGCGCCACGGGCCATCAGCCGCCGCAGGCAGAGGGGCATGTGTTTTTAAAAGAAACAGGGGCACCCACACAGCCGATGCTGACGCCGGAGAGCAAGAACTACCTGGAACCTTCGCAGATTACGCTGGCGGAGACTTTAAAGCAAAGTGGCTACCGCACGGCGCACATCGGCAAGTGGCATCTCGGCCTCACGCAGCCGCACTGGCCGGAGCAGCAGGGCTTTGACTTCGCCTTTCACTGCCATCCCGATCCGGGGCCGCCCGGGAATTACTTCTCGCCCTACAGCGTCGTGCCTGAGGGAATGCCGACGAACAAACAGCGCGTCGGCACCATCACCGATGGCCCGGTGGGCGAATACATCGTGGATCGCCAGGCAGCGGAGGCGGTGAAGTTCATCCAGGCCAGCAAAGGCGGCCCCTTTTTCCTCAACCTGTGGTGCTACGGCGTCCACGGCCCGTGGGGACATAAGGAGGAATACACGAAGGCCTTCCAGGAGAAAAAAGACCCCACAGGCCGTCAGGGAAACCCGATCATGGCCTCCATGCTCAAGAGCGTGGACGAGTGTTTTGGCCGCATCCTGGCCGAACTCGATCAACAAGGCCTCGCTGAGAACACGCTGATCATTTTCACCTCCGACAACGGCGGCAACACGCACAGCAACATCACCAGCGAAGGCAAAAAGGCCGCGAACGAGGACTGGACGAAGTGGGCAGGCAATCAGCCGCCGACGATGAACACACCGCTGCGTGACGGCAAGGGCACGCTCTACGAAGGCGGCACGCGCGTTCCCATGATGTGGTCCTGGGCCGGAAAAATCGCCCCTGGCAGCACCAGCGAGGCAGTCGTCGGCCCCATCGACGTGTATCCGACCGTGATCGACCTGCTGGGCATCGCCAAACCGGAGAAGCAGGTCTTTGACGGAGTCAGCTACGCCAAAGTGCTCAAGAGCGAAGGCCAGCTCGACCGCACCGCTTACTTCAACTACCACCCGCATGCCGGAGCCAATAAAGCCGGCGGCGTGTGGGTTCGCAGCGGCAATTTCAAGCTGCTGTGCTGGTTCGGCAATCCGGGCACGCATGAGCTCTACAACCTCAAGGACGACCTCAGCGAGTCCAAAGACCTCGCTGGAGCCATGCCGGACAAAGTGAAGGAACTTGATGCCCTCATCGACGGCTTCCTCAAAGACACCGGCGCGGCATATCCCCGCCCCAATCCCGCCTACAAACCCATCGCGACCAAAACCCCCGCGAAGAGCACCGACCCGCTCGAAGGCTGGAAGGAACGCGGCTGCAAAGCCACGATCACCGATGGCATTCTGAGCATGAAGGCCATCGGGAAGCCCGGCGCATCCTTCCTCGGCCACGCCATGGCGAAAATGACCGGCCCCGCCACGATCAAGCTCCGCGTGCGCAGCCAAACCGGTGGCCCCGCCAATATCGACAGCTTCCCCAACGGCTCCGCCGACACCAACGGCATGCTCTCGCTGCCCTTCAGCGTGAAGCCCGGCGACTGGCAGGACGTTCAGGTCGAAGTCACCACCAAAGTGCTGCTGGGCACCATGCGTGTTTATCTTCCCGACAGCGAAATCGACTTCATTAAGGTCGTGCCCGCGAAAGGCGCAGCGATGGAGTTTGAATTCTGAACACGTTCCTTCGTCCCCATGATCCGCCATACCGTCGTCTTCCGTCTCAAACACGCGCCCGGCTCTGATGCTGAGCGCGACTTTCTCCGTGCCGCCAGTGAACTCACGAAGATCAACGGTGTGCAAAAGTTCGAGTGTCTGCGCCAGATCAGCGCGAAGAACAACTTTACCTTCGGCCTTAGCATGGAGTTCGCCGACAACACCGATTACGCCCACTACAACGATCACCCTGATCACACCGCCTTTGTCCAAGGCCGCTGGATTCCCGAAGTAGCCGAGTTTATGGAGATCGACTATGTCCCGCACGATTTGGTATGAACTAAGTGCCTTCTAAAGGAGCGGCCCTTAGCAATCGCACCAGTCTGGAAAATCACCGCCGCCCGTGATTGAAATCGACGGGCTTCTTCACGGTCTTCGCGCCAAGGTTGCCTTCGATAGTGCCGCGCATGCAGGTGGGATCAACGACGATGGTAGCGGCCTTATTTTGGAAAGTGTTGCCGGTGAAGACGAGGTCGTGGCCATTTGGCGCAAAGGTGACGGCTTCCTTCGGGCAATGATCGCCGAGCTGGAAGATATTGTCCTTCACGATGATGGGGCCGTAGGTGGCTCCGGGTTCATAAAGCGTGAAGTAAAGTTCGGGAAAAGTGCCTGGCTTCGCGGTCTGGAAGGCGATGCGGCCGCGGCGCATGTCGGGGTCGTTCTTCATGGTGTTGTTGATGAAGACGTTGCCGGTCATGATGAAGTTCACAGGCTGATTGATCCACGCGCCGCGACCGCCATTGCGGAAGGTGTTCCCAGTCATGGTGACATCCGTGCAACTCTTCTCGACGCTGATGACGCGGCTGCCATTCGTGCCATCGACGAGATTGCCGGAGATGGTGGCGTTCTGGCAGAACTCGGCCAAAAAGAACGCGCCCATGCGGCTGCCAAGGATGTGGTTATTCGCGAAGACGATGTTCCGGCAACGCTGAATGTGCATCGTGTCGCCAATGGCGCTGAGCTGACAACCGGTGACTCGCACCTCGCGTGCACCGACGATGTCGAAGGCTCCTTTGCCGGGTCCGCTGCCGGTCGGGGCATAGGCGGCGAGGTAGGTGGCCTGGATGTTATGGGCGAGTTGCCCGCTGCCATCGCCCTCGAAGCGAATCGGCGCTCCGCCGGGCTTTTCGGCGATTTGGATGTGTGTGGGTGTGGACTCGACCACGAAGTAATGCTGGCCTCGGACGATGTTTTTCGGCAACGCGGTGCCCATGAAGGTCAGCGCCTCTTTCGGCTCCTCGGTAGCGCTGATGGCGATGGGTTTGATCGTATTGTCGAACTTCACGAGGTCGCCGCTGAAGGTCACCTCGTGCATCAAATCGGTGCGGAAATATTTTTTGGCCCGCTCGACCTCCCAGGGCTCGTAGGCCTCGGGGAAGGTCATGATCTGCCACAGGTAGCCGTAGTCCCACATGAACTTCCCACTGCGCAGCAGCGTGCAGCTTTCGAGGGCGACTCGCTCGGCATAGTGCTCGACCTCGCTCTCGCTGCTCTTGCCATACTTCCCATGCACCCCGATGACCGCAGCGGCCATACCGTTCGACTTCACCTCGCGAAAAAGCAGGTCATGCGTGCCACCCGCAACGGTGGTCGTGATCTCGATGCCCTTCGTGTTCGCATTCGGCTCCCAAGTGTTGTCCTTCTTCGCCGGATCAAAAACATGCCCGATGAATTCGCCGCCATGCCACGCGAAATGTGCGATGTTTTCCCCGGCGAAAAGGACGACGCGAGCCTGATCCGGCAGCTTCTCCGGAAGGATGAAACGAGCGCCGTGGGCCATAACCGCCGTGTTCGAACGCAGTGAGATCGGCTTCGAGCCATCAAGGTGATAATCCCCCGCCGGAATGGTCACGACGCCATCTTTCGCCAGCAAAGAGGTGAGCTTTGCCGAGTCATCGGCAAAGGCGGTGACGGAAATAAGGAAGAGAGCGAGCAGAGGCTTCATGGCCCGATCATAACGAGCCCTGCCAGCCAAACTCCACGACAAAGAGTGTGCGGAATGCGTCAGGCCCGGTTCATCACGCCAGCACGCCCTTCACGATCTCGCCATGGATGTCCGTGAGCCGGTAGTCGCGGCCTTGGAAGCGGTAGGTGAGGCGGGTGTGGTCGAGACCGAGGAGGTGGAGCGCGGTGGCGTTGAGGTCGTGGATGTGGACGGGGTCCTTCACGATGTTGTAGCTGAAGTCGTCCGTCTCGCCGTGGACGTGGCCGCCTTTCACACCAGCGCCGGCCATCCAGACGCTGTAGCAGCGTGGGTGGTGGTCGCGGCCATGATTGTCGCGGGTGAGCACGCCCTGCGAATAGACCGTGCGCCCAAACTCACCGCCCCAGATGACGAGCGTGTCATCGAGCATGCCGCGCTCTTTGAGTTCGGCCAAAAGCGCGGCGGTCGGCTGGTCGGTGTCGTGGCACTGGCTCTTGATGCCGCTGGGCAAGTTGTTGTGCTGATCCCAGCCGCGATGGTAGAGCTGGATGAAGCGCACGCCACGCTCGGCGAGTCGGCGGGCGAGGATGCAGTTCGCGGCATACGTTCCCGGCTTCTTCGACTCGGGGCCGTAGCGCTCGTAGATGTCGGCGGGCTCTTTGGAGAGATCGGCGAGGTCAGGCACGGCGGACTGCATGCGGAAGGCCATCTCGTATTGATCGATGCGGGCCTGCGTTTCGGGATCGTGGTAATCGGCGAGCTTGAGGCGATTCAGCGCGGCGACATCGTCGAGCATGGCACGGCGGCGCTCGGTGGTGATGCCGGGCGGATTGGAAAGGAAGAGCACGGGGTCTTTGCCAGAGCTCATGCGCACGCCCTGATACTTCGACGGCAAAAAACCGCTGCCCCACATGCGCTCGTGCAGCGGCTGTGCATTCGTCGGGCCACTGGGACGCGAGATGAGCGCGACAAACGCAGGCAGGTCCGCGTTGTCCGAGCCGAGGCCATACGACACCCACGCGCCAAACGCGGGCCGACCGCCGATTTGATGCCCGGTTTGCAGCAGCGTCATCGCCGGATCGTGATTGATCGCCTCGGTGTGCAGCGAGCGGATGAGGCAGATCTCATCCGCGAACTTCGACGTGTGCGGCAACAACTCGCTCAGCCACATGCCGCTCTGGCCATGCTGCGCAAACTTGAACACCGACGGCGCGATGGGGAAGCGCTTCTGCCCCGCCGTCATGCCCGTGAGCCGCTGCTCGCCACGCACGGAGTTCGGCAAATCCTTGTCGAACTGCGAGGCCAGCCCTGGCTTGTAATCAAACAGATCGAGCTGCGACGGCGCCCCCGCCTGCGTGAGCCAGATGATGCGTTTCGCCCTCGGCGCAAAGTGAGCCGCAGGCGAAGCAAAGAGCTTCGGATTCGCGAGTGACGCTAGGGCGAGGCTTTTGAGCCAGTTACGACGCGAAAAGGGTGCGAGAGAGGATTCGGTGCTCATTAGCGGTGAAGAAAAGAGGAATTGAAAGGCGCGGCGATGTCGGTCATGATGTCGGACATGAAGACCGCATCCAAGAAAGCCGCCAAAAAAGCCCGTGTGCGCAGCCAGAAGCCGCTGCGGCGTGAATTCACCGTGCGTGACATGAACCGCAGCGGTGCGGAGCTGCTGGAGGCGGCACGGCAGCTGGGCCGTGTAACAGTAAAAAGCCGCAGTGGCGAGGTGTTTGAGATTTCAGTCGCCCGGCCAACATCTGAGCTGGTGCTGCCGAGCATGGTCGAAAGAATGCGTGCGCACAGACAACGCATGACGGCGCTGGGCAACACCTGCGGCCCAGAGGTGGATGTCGAACGCCTGAACAAAGTCATCGCCGGTGAGCTATGAAAGTGTATGCCGACACGAATTTCTTTACCAACCTGCTGCTGAATCTGCCTTTCACGGCGAAGGCGGATCGGTTGCTGAATGAGTGGTCGAAGAGAAGCAACGAACCCCTTCCAGTCACGCGACTGCTTCACCATGAGTTGGTGAACGCCTTTCAGCGTTTGGTTTATGAATCGAATCACGGCAGTCCAGGCTACACAGTGACTGGCGGGACAGCCCGTGCTGCTGAGGCGAGCTTTGAGTTGGAAATTCAACAAGGGCAGCAACTGTCGATCCGTGAGCCAGATGCGCGTCTTTTGGATGATCTGTATTATGACCTGGTTCATCGGCATACAGCGAAGCATGGCTTTCGCACCAACGATGTGCTGCATGTGGCCGCCGCGCTCATTTTGGGCTGCGACACCTTCTGGAGCTTTGACGCGAAGGCGAAAAAGCTGGCGGAGCTGGAAGGGCTGAAGGTGAACTGAAGGCATCGAAATCACTCCTTCATGATGGTTTCGTCGAGATTGATCAGCGTGCTGGCAACGGTGGTGTAGGCAGCGAGTTCAACGGGGGGCAGTTTGTCGTCAGATTTGGCTTCACCGAGGCTGAGGAGCTGTTTGGCAGCTTCTGCGTCTTTCGTGAAGTCTCGGATGGATCGTTCAACAGCGGCGGTGAGAACTTGGAGTTCCTGCTGACTCGGCTTTCGAGCGAGCAGAAGCCGGAATCCATGCGTGAGGCGTGACTCAATACTCGCGCCGCCTTCCCGGATCATGCGTTGCGCAAGGAATCGGGCAGCTTCGACATAGGTCGGGTCGTTCATCAAATTGAGAGCCTGCAGCGGTGTGTTGGAACGAGAGCGACGCAGCGCGCAGGTTTCGCGGAAAGGTGCGTCAAAGAGCAACATGCCAGGATGCGGCACGCTGCGCTTCCAGTAGGTGTAAAGGCTGCGGCGGTGCAGATCGTCGCCACTGCCTTGCTGGTAGGTGGCCTTGGGATTGTCACGCTGAGCCACGACCTGCTCGTAAAGGCCGGGCGGGTGATACGGCTTCACGCTCGGGCCGCCGATTTTCTCCACCAGCAGCCCGCTGGCGGCCAGAGCTTGATCGCGAATGACTTCCGCGCTCAAACGATGACGTGGACCACGGGAGAGCCAGGTATTCATCGGGTCCAACTGAGCACTGCGAACCGAGAACTGAGAACTCTGCTGATACGTCTCGCTGGTCACGATCATCTTCACGAGCTTCTTCACATCCCAGCCACTTTCTTGGAAGGTGACCGCGAGCCAGTCGAGCAGTTCAGGATGACTTGGTTGTTCACCTTGGGAGCCAAAATCCTCGCTGGTGCGCACGAGACCCGTGCCGAAGAAATGCTGCCAGAAGCGGTTCACGATCACGCGTGCGGTGAGCGGGTTCTCGCGACTCACGAGCCACTTCGCGAGGCCGAGTCGGTTGCGTGGCAGATCAGCGGCGAGCGCAGGCAAAACACCGGGCGTAGCCGCAGCCACCTTTTCGCCCGGCTTGTCATAAGCACCGCGCATGAGGATGAAGGTGGGACGCATCTCCTTCTGCTCCTCCATGACGAGCGTGGTGGGAATCTCCGCCTCCGCCGCAGCGATCTGTTTCTTCAAAGCGGCCGCTTCTTCACTCAGGCGACGATGCACCGGCATCTGCGCCATGCGGAAGTCCGCGAGCTTCTTGCGCTCGGCTGCGGTTCGTTTCGCATGCACTTTCTCTGCGATGCTCACGATGCTCGCAGGCGCAATGACCTCAGTCGGAGTCGTGGTGGCAAAGAGACGCCACTGCGAAGGCCCGCCGGCATTCTCAACACCGATCGTGATGTCCACTTCGGAGCCTTCGAGAGGCTTTTCGAGCTCAAACAGGGCCTGCACCGGCTTGTTCGGTGCCACCGAGAGCACGGATTTGGTTTTGCGATCATTGTCGAGCACGCTGTCGTGCGTGGCGTCGATGGGATGTAGCTTGGTTTTGCCCACTTTGAGCTCGCTCCATTGAAAACTGGCCGAAGGAGCCGTGGTGGAGCATTCGAGGCGTAGCGCGGTGATTTTGCCCGCTGGAAGCTTCGCCTTGATCACGATGTTGTTGGCCCGCGTTTCCTGCGGACCGATCAAAACGGCCTTGTCGGCGATTTGAGGCGGATTGTCACCACCCGTGGCTTTTTGCGGCTCCAGCGGCAGCCAGTCGATCTTCGCCGCGACGAGTTTTTCGCCCAAGGCTCCAGATCACCCGCAGCGAGGCCTTTGAGCTTGTCTTCGACGGGTTGGAGCTTCGTGTTCAGCGCGGCGATTTTGGCCTCCAGCTCCGGAGCGGGCAGTTTGACAAAGGGCGGCGCATTGGTGCGCACTGGATTGCTGTAAAGGCCCACACCACGCTCCGGCACGTTGTGGAAGAAGGCCTTCATCGCATAGAAGTCTTTCGCGGTGAAGGGATCGAACTTATGATCGTGGCAGCGGCAGCAGTTGAAGGTCTGTCCCATCCACACGGCAGCGGTCGTCTCCACGCGGTCGGCCGTGTATTCAGCAAGAAACTCCTCAGCGATGATGCCGCCCTCCTCATTGAGCATGTGATTGCGATGAAAGCCGGTGGCGATCTTTTGATCCAGCGTGGCATTCGGCAGCAAATCCCCCGCAAGCTGCTCAATGGTGAACTGATCGAAAGGCATGTTCGCGTTGAAGGCCTTGATCACCCAGTCCCGCCACGGCCACAGCTCGCGATCACGATCCACCTGGTAGCCATTCGTATCCGCAAATCGCGCCGCATCCAGCCACGCGACCGCCATGTGCTCGCCGTAATGCGGTGATTGCAGCAACCCGTCAATAAAGTCACTCAGGTCAGCCTTCTCAGACACCTTCGGCGGCAGCCCGGTGAGATCCAAAGCCAACCTCCTCATCAAAGTCTCTCGCGAAGCCTTCGGCGCAGGCTGAAGCCCATGCTTCTTCAACTCAGCCCGGACGAAATCATCAATCGAGTTGCCCGCTTTCGATTTCACCGGCGGCACAAAAGCCCAATGCGGCTCATACTTCGCCCCTTCGGCGATCCATTGCTTCAGCGTGTCCTTTTGCTTCGCCGAGAGTTTCTTGTGTGACTCCGCTGGTGGCATCAGATCATCGTCATCGGTGGTGTGGATGCGCTCGATTAGCGTCTGCGACCCCAGCTTGATCAGTTCCTCGCGCACATCGAGCCTCAGATCGCCCTTGCGGTTGTTTTTGTCCGGTCCGTGGCAGTAGAAGCAGTTGTCCGAGAGGATCGGGCGGATGTCGCGGTTGAACGACAGGTCCGCAGCTGTGAGGTGAACGGTAAGAATGGCGAGTAGGATGCTGGCTCGTCTGAAAAGCATCCACAACCAACGCCCGATACAGGCTCGCGTTTGCATTCCGCCGAGGTCCGACGATTCTCCGCGCCCATGTCAGCCCCCCAAGACACACGCGAAGTCATTCTCGAGGCCCGCGAGCTCACCCGTGAGTTCGACGGCGTGAAGGCGCTCGACCGTTTTTCCTTCAAACTGCATCGCGGAGAGGTGCTGGGGCTGCTCGGTGCCAATGGTGCTGGCAAGACGACGGCGATGAATTGCCTGCTCGGCCTGACTTTACCGACGGGCGGAGATCTTTTCGCGTTTGGTCTGCCGCTGCATCAGCACCGCATCGCCATCCTGCAACGCGCCAATTTTTCCTCTGCCTACACGGCACTGCCGGGGAACCTGCTGGTGAGGCAAAATCTGATCGTCTTTGCCCGCATCTATGGGGTAAAGGAGCCGAAGAAGAAGATCGCTGAGCTGATGGAGCTTTTGGAGATCTCGCATCTGGCGGATCGCGTGACGGGGCAGCTCTCGGCCGGTGAATCCACTCGCGTGAATCTGGTGAAGGCTTTCCTGAATGATCCCGAACTGCTGATGCTGGATGAACCCACGGCGAGTCTGGACCCCGACATCGCGGACAAGGTGCGCAAAGTCGTGCGCAAGGTGCAGCGCGAGCGGAACATCGGCATCCTCTACACCTCTCACAACATGCGGGACATCGAGGAGGTGTGTGACCGCGTGATCTTCCTGCACAAAGGTAAGATCGTCTGCGAAGGCACGCCGACGGACATCGTGGCCCAGTCCAGCAGCACGAATTTGGAGGATGTCTTCATCAAGATCGCCCGCGATGGCGAAATCATCGACGAACCCGCGAAGGAAAAGCAGTCATGAACTTCAACACCATCAGCGCGCTCGTGCTGCGCTACCTTTATCTCTACACACGGACTCCGATGCGCATGGTCGAGCTGGTCTTCTGGCCGGTGGTGGATCTTGTCGTTTGGGGAAATGTGACGGTCTTCATCCAAAAGAACACGAACCCGGCCTTTGGGAATTTCGTGCTGTTCTTCCTGGGTGGCATGATCCTTTGGGACATCATGTTCCGAGCCCAGCAGGGGGTGGCGATCTCATTTCTGGAGGATGTCTGGACGCGTAATCTGCTGAACGTCTTTGTCGCACCTGTGAGGACGACGGAGTACGTCAGCGCCACCTTCATCGTGGGCATGTTGCGCATTGTGGTGACGGCCATCGTGCTGAGTCTCATCTCGTGGTTTGGCTACTCCTTCAATGTCTTCACGCTGAACTGGTGGCTGATCCCTTTCTTCGCCAATTTGATGCTCTTTGGCTGGTCGCTCGGCATGATCTCCACAGCGCTGATCCTGCGCTGGGGGCAGGCGGCGGAGTCCTTGGCTTGGGCCATTCCTTTCTTCTTCCAGCCAGCCGTGGCCGTGTTTTACCGAGTGGAAGACATGCCCGCGTGGACGCAGCCCATCGCCTGGTGTTTCCCGCCGACCTACATCTTTGAAGGCATGAGAGATGTGATGAAGACCGGCAGCATGGACTGGAGCTACCTCTGGATCTCCGCCGGGCTGAACGTGCTCTACCTCGCACTCGCTGGCTGGCTGTTCCTGTGGATTCTGAACCTCACGCGGAAGCGCGGTCTGCTGACGAAGTTCGCGACGCAGTAGCGGATCAGATCAAGGCGCTGACAGGAAGCGGTGTTAGATCGTTCACACCGTTGGGAAACATGCGCTTGCGGAAGGTGAGAACTTCGGGGTCTTGCTCAGTGATGAGCACGACGTGTTCGAAATGCGCACTGGGCTTACGGTCCACCGTGATGGCTGTCCATTTATCAGAAAGGACGCGCGTCTTCTCGGTGCCCATGTTCACCATCGGTTCGATGGCGATGGACATACCAGCCTTCAGTCGGGGGCGCTCGCCCTTTTTTCCATAGTTTGGGACTTGCGGCTCCTCATGTAGCTTACGACCCACACCGTGACCGACAAATTCACGAACAACGGTGTAGCCATACTGTTTGACGTGATTTTCGACACTGTGACAGAGATCGCCAAGCATCCAGCCATCACGGGCATGTCGAATAGCGACGTGGAGGGATTCCTCCGTGGCAGCAAGGAGATGTAGCGTTTCTCTTGCGACGTTACCGACAGGAACGGTGAGGGCATTGTCTCCAATCCAGCCATCGTATTCGATTCCAACATCAATCTTTACAATGTCACCGTCCTGAATGACCCGAGGACCACCTATACCATGAACGATTTCTTCGTTGATGGAGATACAAATGTTACCGGGGAATTTGCGGTATCCGAGGAAGGCACTCTTACAGCCACGCGCTTTCATCTCTGCGGCTGCGTAACGATCTACTTCACCCGTAGTGATACCGACCGCTACCTGAGCTGCCGTTTTGAGGAGAACATCGCGAGCAAGGGCATTAGCCGCTCGCAGGCCTTTTAGGACTGAGCCATGACGGATCGGAATCTTGTTGCCGAGCATATTTTTGAATGCCGGCCCAGATTACTTGCCTGTGGCAATGAAGTATGCGACGCCGACAAGGGCGAGGATTGCGATTCCGGTCCAAAGCCAAACCACAGTGCGGGAATCAGCGACCTGACCAGTCTGTGCCATGCGATCAAAGCGCCCGCGAATGCGGCCCTTTTTGAGGAAGCCATCATAGTGGGCCTGGAGGAGATGTGTCTCAATCTGGCGCATCACATCAAGCACGACACCGACAAGAATCAGCAGGCTGGTGCCACCAAAGAACTGGGCTGTCTGTGGCGAAATGCCAAGGAAACGACTCACAACAGCAGGCATGACATAGAGGCCAGTAAGGAAGATGGCACCTGCAAAGGTGAGTCGGCTCATGGTGAAGTCGAGGAAGTCCGCAGTAGGCTTGCCAGGGCGGATGCCAGGAAGGTAGCCACCACTCTTTTTCAGATCCTCGGAGATTTGAGTGGGCTGGAACATTGTCGCGACCCAGAAATAGCTGAAGAAGAAAATTAAGCCCGCAGAGAGCACATAGTAGACCCAGCCCGAACCGATGAGAGCAGAGAAGTCCTGCACCCAGCGAACATCAGGGAATAGAGCGCTGAGGATCTGCGCAGGGAAGAGAAGAATGGCCTGGGCAAAAATGATAGGCATAACGCCTGAGTAATTCACCTTCAGGGGAAGGTATTGGGTCTGACCACCATAGACTTTGCGTCCGACAACGCGCTTGGCGTATTGGATGGCGATACGACGCGTGGCCTGGGTAATGGCAATAACTCCAGCTATCACGATGATCATGAAGGCGAGCAAAAGAACCAACGTGGCAGGCTTGCTGGCGTCACCGGCGGCATTGCCAACATAGGTTTGCCAGACCTGAACCATGGCACCAGGGAGGTCGGCAACGATATTCACACAGATGAGGATCGATACTCCGTTGCCAATACCGCGCTCTGTGATCATTTCGCCCAACCACATCATGAGCATGGTGCCAGCCGTGATAGTGATCACGGTAACGACCACAAACATCGGACCATAATCAGGCACAAGTGGCTTACCCGTGCGGTCGATGACTTCCTGCAGTCCGCCAAGGAAGATGTTTTGACCAGGTTGTGCCAGAGATTTGGCAAGTAGGTAGCCCTGAAACAAACAAAGCGCAATGGTAGCCAAGCGAGTGTATTGGGTGATCTTTTGACGGCCACCTTCTTCGCGAGCCATTTTGCTAAGCGGAGGATACACAGCTGTGAGCAGCTGCAGCATGATGCTTGCGCTGATGTATGGCATGATCCCCAGGGCAAAGATCGCGCAATTTTGCAGTCCTCCGCCGGAGAAAACATTTAAGAGAGCTGCCACCTGAGCCGCGGCACCACCGTTATCAGCACGACTATTAATCCACTCATCAAGCACGCTACCATCGACTCCAGGAAGAGTAATGGCCGTGCCGATACGGACGATAACAATCATTGCTAGTGTAAAGAGGATGCGGTAGCGCAGGTCCGGTATTTTAAAACTGTCAGCGAAAGCGGAAATCATGATGGTTTGACAAAAAGAGCGTGACTGGATAAAAGAAAACGGGCCTGGCCTCATGACCAACAGTAATGTTGGCAGGGACCGGCCCGCTCAAAGGTTGGGATTCGGGGATCAGGCAGCGATGGAGCCGCCGGCTTTCTCGATCTTCTCGCGGGCGGAGGCGCTGAGACTCTTGATCTCGACGGTGAGCTTGCGGCTCAGATCGCCAGAACCGAGGATCTTAATGGCGTCGCAGTTGCGATTAACGAGGCCTTTTTCACGGAGAGCCGCTTCATTGATGACGGCACCGTCGTCGAAGGCATTGAGGTCACCGACGTTGACGGTTTCGTACACGTCACGGAACTGAACGTTGGAGAAACCTTTTTTGGGAAGACGGCGGAAAAGGGGCATCTGGCCGCCTTCGAAGCCTGGGCGGATACCGCGACCGGAACGGGCCATCTGACCTTTGTGGCCTTTGCAGGAGGTCTTGCCGTGGCCGGAGCTTTCGCCGCAGCCAATACGCTTTTTGCGTTTAACTGCACCAGGGCGGGGTTGGGAATCGTGAAGACGCATGATGAATCTGTGATTAAAGATTGGAGGTGAGAGAACTTAGAGTGCTTTGCGCTCTTTGATCTCTTTGCCACGAGCACGGAGGATCTGATCCCGCGGGCGGAGGGCTGCCAGGGCGGCGAGAGTGGCTTTCACCACGTTGGCGTGATTGCTGGAGCCGAAGGATTTGCCGATGACGTCCTTGACGCCTGCAGCTTCAAGCACGGCACGGGCCCCACCACCGGCGATGATGCCAGTACCAGGGGAGGCGGGCTTCAGCATGATGTGTCCGCCACCGTGTTCACCGATGACTTCGTGCGGGATGGTGTTGTTGTTAAGATGAACGACGTTCATCTTTTTGCGGGAGGACTCAGTGGCCTTCTTGATGGCGTCGGCGACTTCGTTCGCCTTGCCAAAGCCCCAGCCGACACGGCCATTGCGATCACCAGAGACGACGAGAGCGGAGAAGCTGAAGCGACGTCCACCTTTCACGACCTTGGCGCATCGGTTGATGTGGACGACCTTTTCGACGGAGTCGCCGTCAGAGTTGCGGTTTTCTTCTGCCATAAATGGGTGCGGTGGGGGATTAGAACTTCAGACCCTTTTCACGGGCGGCGTCGGCGAGTGCTTTCACTTTGCCGTGGTAGATGAAACCACCGCGGTCAAAGACAACTTCTTCGACTTTGGCGGCAATGGCGCGCTCGGCGACGGTGTGACCGACCTTGGTGGCGCTGGCGATGTTTGCCCTGCCGGCTTCGAATCCCTTCTCCTTGCTGGAAGCGGAAACGATGGTCCTGCCGGCCTCGTCGTCGATAAGCTGGGCGTAAACGTTGGTGTTGGAGAAGTAAACGGCAAGACGCGGACGGGCGGCTGTGCCTTTGACCTTCTGACGGATGCGCGCGTGGACACGCGAGCGGATGATTTTGCGATCTAAAGCCATGTTCGTGGTTCTCGTCTGGGGTTACTTCACGCTCTTGCCGGCCTTGCGGCGGATTACTTCGCCGACGTAGCGGACGCCCTTGGCCTTGTAAGGCTCTGGCGGATAGTAGGCGCGGATGTCGGCGGCGAGCTGGCCGACGACTTGTTTGTCGATGCCTTCGATGGCGATCTTGGTGTTTTCCGCAACGGTGACTTTGACACCGGTGGGGATGGGATGGAGGCGGTCATGGCTCTGGCCGAGCTGGAGGTCGATGACGTTGCCTTTGACTGCAGCACGGAAGCCGACGCCATGAATTTCGAGGTCCTTGCGATAGCCCTGGCTAACGCCGTGGACCATGTTGGCAATGAGGCGCTGGGTGGTGCCGTGCATGGCGCGCACCTTGCGATCTTCGTTCAGACGTGTGACCTGGACTTCTTTGCCTTCGGAGACGACGGTGACGCCTTCAGGAAGTGTCCAGTTGAGCTTGCCCTTGGGGCCCTCGACGAGAACGGAGCGGTCGGCGCCAATCTTGACGCTGACTTTGTCTGGGATGGAGATGGGTTGTTTACCGACTCGTGACATGATGTGGGGTTCCTCTTGTTGGTGGGTTACCAGACCTTGGCGAGCAGTTCGCCGCCGACCTTGGCCTTCTTGGCGCGGGTGCCGGTCATGAGACCGCGGGAGGTGGAAAGGATGGAGATGCCGAGTCCGCCGAGCACACGGGGGATCTCGTCAGAGCCGACGTACTTGCGCAGACCAGGTTTGCTGACGCGGCTGATGTGGCGCACGACCGGAAGCTTATCCTGATACTTGAGCTTGAGCTTCAGGCGGGGACGGGCGGTGGTAGTGTCCACTTCATAGCTCCAGAGGTAGCCTTCCTCCTGAAGGATGCGGGAGATCTCGTTCTTCACTTTGGAAAAGGGAACGAAGACTTCCTGCTGGCCGGCGGCGGCGGCGTTGCGGATGCGGGTGAGATAATCGGAAATCGGGTCAGTCATGGCTCAGTGGAGTCGGACGTTTCAGTTCAGGTTCAGGTAGATTAGGCGGCGGCTTCAGTTTCGCCCTCGCCCTTCTTCTGCTGGCTGATCTTGCCACGGAAGGGCACGCCAAGCGCACGGAGGAGTTCACGAGCGTGATCATCGTTATTGGTCGAGGTCACGAAGGTGATGTCGAAGCCGAGGGCACGCTTGATTTTATCAAGCTCGATCTCGGGGAAGATGGACTGATCGCTGATGCCCAGGGTGTAATTGCCACGTCCGTCAAAGGAACGGGGAGCGA
Source organism: Verrucomicrobiaceae bacterium (assembly GCA_021151605.1). GTDB lineage: Bacteria > Verrucomicrobiota > Verrucomicrobiia > Verrucomicrobiales > Verrucomicrobiaceae > Prosthecobacter. The sequence continues at coordinate 12,712 of JAGKWZ010000009.1, read as the reverse complement.
CACCACGGAAGTCACGCACACGTGGCAGGGCGGTCCGAACCAAACGCATGAGGAAGTCATACATTTTGGTTCCGCGGAGAGTCACTTTGACACCCACGTTTTCACCGATGCGGAGCTTGAAGTTGGCGATGGCCTTCTTCGACTTGGTGATGACGGGCTTCTGGCCAGTGATGAGCTGGACCTCATTCACGGCATCTTCGATCGCCTGCTTGCGCTCACCCTGGGAGCCAACAGAGCAGTTGATGACGATTTTATCAAGCTTCGGGACCTGATGAATGTTGGCGACGCCGAGCTGTTCTTTGAGCGCGGAACGGAGTTTCTCTTTGTAAAGAGTTTGGAGGACGGGGGTCATGATTCAGTTTGGCTGTGCTGCCTTTTCTCCGGGGGCCACGTCTTGCGAACGAGGCAGGGATTCAGAGGGGGCGGCAATTAGGGGGTCTCTTACTTTTTCGCAACCTTCTTCTTTGCCGGAGCAGATTTCTTCGGGGCTTCGGCAAGCTTGACGTTGGAAATATGGATGGGGCCTTCTTTTTCAATGAAGCCGCCGTTCGGATTGGCCTGGGATGGCTTCACCGCTTTTTTAATGATGCGCACGCCTTCGATGAGCACACGGCTCTTGGCTGGCTGCACTTCTTTGATGGCACCCTGAGCGCCTTTATGGGCTCCGGCGATGACGACGACGGTGTCGCCTTTTTTGACGTGGGTCTTGGTTCGGCTCATGACGTTACAGCACTTCGGGGGCGAGGGAGACGATCTTCATGAAGTTCTTGTCACGAAGTTCACGGGCGACAGGACCGAAGATGCGGGTTCCCTTGGGGTTGTTGTCCTTGTCGATGATGACAATAGCGTTTTTGTCGAACCGAAGGATGGAGCCATCATTGCGGCGGATGGGATGTGCGGTGCGGACGACGACAGCACGGACAACTTCACCTTTCTTCACGCTGGCAGTCGGAGTGGACTCGCGGACGTGGGCGGTGATGATGTCACCGATGTAGGCGAAGCGGCTGTTCTTTTTGCCGAGCACGCCGATCATTTCGGCCACACGGGCCCCGGTATTGTCGGCGACCGGGATTGAAGATTCCATCTGAAGCATTGGGGTGTTCTCCTCGAATGATTTGGTTGAGTGGGCTTGCGAGAGGCGGGTGGCGATTAGTGCTTGAGCACTTCGACGAGATTCCAGCGCTTGAGTTTGCTAAGCGGACGGGTTTCGGAAATGAGCACCTTGTCACCTTCCTTAGCCTGGCCGTTTTCATCATGGGCGTAGAACTTGGAGGTCTTGCGCACGATCTTTTTGAACTTGGCGTGGGGCACGCGGCGCTCGACTTCGACGACGATCGTCTTGTTCATTTTGTCTGAGACCACCACACCGACGCGTGTTTTTTGCACGGGGGCTTTGATGGGGGTCGCGGTTGCTGTTTCGCTCATGATGCTTCGTTCAGTTCAAAAGGTTACTTTAAATGGGAATCAGGCGGCCTTCGCGGCGATGGCACTGGTCCGCTGGGTGATGAGTGTCTCGAGACGAGCCACTTCACGACGCAGGGTGCGGAGGCGGGAGGGGTTTTCGAGCTGGCCGATCTGCTGCTGCACACGCAGGTTCAGCATTTCCTGGCGGAGTTCGCGCTTGCGGGCACCCAGTTCTTCCACGGAAAGCTCACGGAGTTCTTTGATCTTCATTGGAGTCGGTCAGGCAGATATTAGTGGGAGATGGCGCGGGTGATGAAGCGGGTGCGGAAACCCAGCTTGTTCGCGGCGAGACGGCAGGCTTCACGAGCTGTGGCTTCGTTGACGCCGGAAATTTCATAAAGGACATGCCCGGGAAGGATCACGGCCACCCAGAATTCGGGGGAGCCTTTGCCCTTACCCATTCGGGTTTCAGGCGGACGGGCGGTGACGGGCTTGTGCGGGAAAACACGGATGAAGACCTTGCCCTTGCGCTTGAGGAAGCGGGTGATGGCCACTCGGCAGGCTTCGATCTGGTTGTTTTTCAGCCAGCCGCGATCAAGCACCTGGAGACCGAAGTCACCGAAGTCCAACTTGTTGGCGCTGGTAGCGTTGCCACCGCGGTTGCCGCGCTGGGTCTTGCGATATTTTACTCGACTTGGAAGAAGGGCCATGGGTCAATTCTGGGTATCCGGTTCTCGAAAAAGGGGGACAAACTATTTACTCGGCGGCGACGACTTCGGCGACGTCTGCCGGTGCTGCGATGTCAGCAGTTGGGGCACGTGTATCGCGCTGGGCGCGCTCACCACGGCGTGGCGGGCCGCCACGATCATCGCGGCGCTCACGGCGGCGCTCCTGACGAGGAGCGGCGTTTTCACCGGCAGTGCCACGGTTCAGCCAGACTTTGACGCCGATTATGCCATAAACGGTGCGGGCTTCTGTGAAGCCGTAGTCGATGGGGATACGCAGGGTCTGAAGGGGGACTTTGCCAAGACGATACCACTCGGCACGAGCGATGTCAGCACCACCGAGACGACCTGCGACGCGGATACGAATCCCGTCGGCACCGAGATCCATGGCGGTCTGCACAGCGCGCTTCATGGCGCGGCGGAAAGAAATACGACGCTCAAGCTGAACGGCGACTCCTTCAGCGACGAGCTGAGCATCCACTTCGGGTTGCTTGATCTCGAAGATGTCGATCTTCACCTGCTTGCCACCGCACATTTCGGAGATCTTCTGGCTCATGACCTCGATTTCCTGACCTTTTCGTCCAATGACGAGGCCTGGGCGAGCAGTGTGGAGGGTGACACGCACCTGGTTCCAGGCGCGCTCGATGACGATCTTCGAGAGGGCTGCCTGCATGAGCTTCGCCTTGAGGAAATTACGGATGGCAATGTCGGCGTGTAAGGATTCAGTGAATTCCTTGCCCGTGGCGAACCACTTGGAGCGCCAGTCTTTACTGACTGCGAGGCGGAAGCCGATCGGATTAACTTTCTGTCCCATAAGTGCGTGGAGTGAGGGGGGTGATTATTCGGCGGAAGCCTTGGGCTTGGATTTGTGAATGCGCTTGGGCTGCTCGGCCTGCTCGGGCTTGTCACCGATGATGACGGTGATGTGCGTCATGCGCTTCTTGATCGGAGCGGCAGAGCCACGGGCGCGGGGCATGATGCGCTTCAGGGCGGGACCAGGAGTGGCTACAGCGCTGGAGACGATCATTTCCTCGGCGTCGAGTTCATGATTGTTGGTGGCGTTGGCGATGGCGGAGCGGAGCACCTTGCCGACCAGGAATGCGGCCTTCTTCGGAGTGAAGTCGAGCACGCTGAGGGCCTGGGAGACGGGCAGGCCAGTGATGGCACGAGTAACCTGGCGCGCCTTCTGGGAGGAGATGCGGGCGTATTTGTAAGAGGATCGGACTTCCATAAAACAAGAATCAACGGGTGATATCGACTTTGGCACGGTCGCCAACCCGGACTGGATCGGAGACACTGGCCAGTTCCTGAACCACCGCGCCGCTGACTGAGTGGCGGACTTCGGTGACCAGTATTTTCGCGATGGGTTTATCTTCGCGATAAATTTCAAAAGGCATCCCAGGCTTCACACCATCACGGGAGCCGACGCCGATGACGGCAACGCCAAGTTCATTTTTAAGGCTTACAATGCGGGCGTCCTGGAGATCGGCGGAGGGAGCGGTTCCGTTGTAGGGACTGGCAGAAGCACCAGCAAGAGTTGCCTCGGCTTTCACAAGCGCCTTCTGCAGCTGGGCACCCGCTACTGCATCCGGGTTAGGCACGGTTTTGGCGAAAACCAGGGAGGCTTCGGCAAGTTGCATCATGCTGTCAGCAAGTTTCTGGCGTGAGGCTTCAGAAATGCGCAGGTCACTAAGGGCTGAGAGCAGTCGATCCTGGGCTTGCTCACGATTGTTCTCAAGAGCGGAAATGCCCAGACCTTCGAGGAGGCCACGAAGACGCTCGTAGCGGTCCTTTAGTTCAAGGGCCTCCTGATTGGAGGCAGCGGCACTCTGAGCCAAGGCATCACTTTTGTCCTTGGCCGCAGCGAGCTGGGTTTCAAGAGCCTGAATCTTCTGCGCGGCTACCTGAAGCGTCGTATTCAGCTCCTGCAGTTCAAACGATGTCTGCGCCTGGGCAGCACCCAGCATCACCATGGCTGCGAGGAGCAGCATGGAAGGCTGTGTGAAGCTGGCAAAGAGGCGGATCATCGGAATGGGAAAAGCGGGGAGCTTGATGGAGACTGGGTTACTTGGCAGCCTTGACGGTGTGTGCGCCGTGGCCTTTGAAGATTCGGGTGAGTGCGAATTCGCCGAGGCGATGACCGACCATGTTTTCCGTGGCATAGACGCTCACGAAATCCTTACCGTTGTGAACGAGGAAGGTGTGACCGACGAGGTCCGGAGTGATCATGGAGGAGCGGGCCCATGTTTTGATGGGGCGCTTGTGATCAGCGGCGTTTTGCTTGTCCACTTTGTCGAGCAGTGCCTGCTGGACGAATGGGCCTTTTTTGAGTGAGCGTGCCATGGGTCAGGAAATCAGGGAGTGTTACTTCTTGGCGTGACGGGTCTGAACAATGAGCTTGTTCGTGGCCTTCTTCTTGTTGCGGGTCTTTTCGCCCTTCGCGTGGCCCCAGGGGCTGAGAAGGTGCTGGCGACCACCACCGGACTTGGAGCGGCCTTCGCCACCACCGTTCGGATGGTCAATCGGGTTCATGCACATGCCGCGAACAGTCGGGCGGGTGCCCTTCCAGCGGGTGCGTCCCGCTTTGCCGGAGACGACGTTCATGTGCTCGCTGTTGCCGACGGCACCGATGGTGGCGTAGCACTCGGAGTGAACCTTGCGGATTTCACCGGAGGGCATGCGCACCAGAGCGTAGTCACCCTCTCTGTTGGAAAGGATGGCGGCCTGGCCGGCAGCACGGGCGGCGACACCACCCTGACCGCGGACGAGTTCCACATTGTGGATCGAAGTGCCGAGTGGAATCTTTCGGAGCGGAAGAGCATTTCCAACATCTGGAGCAGCTTTTTCACCAGCGGTAACAGAGTCACCTACCTTCAGATTGTTCGGAGCGAGGATGTAGGAGCGCTGTTTGTCAGCATACTCGATGAGAGCAATGCGGGCAGAGCGGTTTGGATCATACTCGATAGCGACGACCTTAGCGGCTTCTTCTCGACGTTCGCGTTTGAAGTCAATGAGGCGATAGCGACGGACGGCTCCACCGCCGATATGACGGCAGGTGATGCGACCGGTGTTATTGCGTCCGCCGGATTTGCGCAGGGCTACCGTGAGGGCGCGATCTGGCTTGTCCTTGGTGATTTCCTCGAAGGAGTTCCACTCTTTATAGCGGTTCGATGGGGTGTTGGGCTTGAAAGTTTTCAGCGCCATGGCTGTGAGTCCTTTAGGTTAAAGGTTCGGAACCGGGTTGGAAGAATTACACGAGGTCGAGGCGCTCACCGTCTTTGAGACGAACGATTGCCTTTTTGTAGTGATTCGTGCGGCCATAGTCAGCACGACGTTCGCGACGTGCTTTGCCAGCAGTATTGAGGGTGCGTACACCCGCCACTTTTTTGCCGAAGTGCTTTTCAACAGCGGCTTTGATCTGGAGCTTGTTGGCCTTCGGATCGACGATGAAAACATACTCATTGTTTTCTTCACCGAGGCGAGTGGCTTTTTCGCTCAGGCGGATGGTTTGAATTACGGAATGCGGGTCTAGGCTCATATCATGCAGTCCTCCGGGCAAGGGTTGAAAGGGCTTCGTCGGTCACCAGCACCTGCGGATAGTTCAGCAGTTGCTCGGCATTGACGTCGTCCGCAGAGATGAGCTGCACGCTCTGAACATTGCGGGCGGAACGGAAGGTGTTTTCATCGAAGGAGCCGATGACAAGAAGCTTTTCAGAAGTGGAAAGCCCCTTCACGGTGCTCACGAAGCTCTTCGTTTTGCCATCCGCCACTGAAAGGCCGGGGATGGTGAAAATCGCGCCATCTTTGATGCGGGCGGTCAGAGCAGTGCGGAGGGCGAGCTTGCGGATGCCCTTGTTGGTCTTCTTGGCGTAAATGGTGGTGTTACGCGGACCGAAGACGACACCGCCTCCAGACCAGATGGGGGAGCGCTTGGAACCCATTCGAGCATTCCCAGTGCCCTTCTGGCCCCAGAGCTTTTTGCCCGATCCAGAGACTTCCGAACGGTTTTTAGTGTGCGCATTGGACTGACGACGATTGGCGCGGTAGGCGATGACCGTCTCGTGCAGGGCCTGTTTGCCTTTGTGGCCTTCCACAAGGTTCAGGTTCGCCTGCTTGGCGGCGTCGATTGAAAGAATGGTAGCGGACATGATTCAGATCCTCCTCGGGTTACTTGGCAGCGGGGGCGGGTTTCTTCTTGGCCGGGCGCACCACGACGATGCTGCCTTTGTTCCCCGGAATGGCACCACTGATGAGCAGTAGACCATCTTCGGGACGGCTTTGGACGACTTTCAAATTCTGCGTGGTAACGCGGTCAACTCCATCATGACCAGGCATTTTCTGGTTCTTCCAGACCAGACCAGGAGTCAGACGACAGCCGATGGAACCTGGACGACGATGCATCATGTGTCCATGGGTGGCAGGCTGACCGGAGAAGTTCCAGCGTTTGACGACGCCCTGGAATCCCTTGCCCTTCGTGGTGCCGATGACATCGACCCACTGGCCTGCGCTGAACAGGCTGGCATCAATTTTGAAGTCAGCGGCGGGGAGTTGTGCGTCGTTTTCGAGACGGAACTCCTTCACGAACTGCTTAACTGCGCTGCCATGCTTTTTGAAGTGTCCGAGCAGAGGTTTGGTCAGGCGCTGCTCCTTTTGTTCGCCATAGCCGAGCTGGACGGCGCTGTAGCCATCCTTACCAGCCTTTTGTTTCACCTGGACGATGCTGTTTCCGCTCACGTCAACGACGGTCACGGCCACTGCTTCACCCTTTTCGGTGTAAACTTTGGTCATTCCAATTTTTTTGCCAATCAAGCCGAGTGCCATAATGAGTTCCTCCTTAGAGAGTCAGAGCGTAGAGGTTAAATCTTGATGGTGATGTCCACACCCGATGGGAGATTGAGCTTCTTCAGCTCATCGACGGTGCGGGAGGTCGGATCGACGATGTCGAGCAGGCGCTTGTGAGTGCGCATTTCGAACTGATCCATGGATTTCTTATCGACGTGCGGAGAGCGGTTCACCGTGAACTTCTCGATGCGCGTTGGGAGCGGGATAGGACCGGCGACCTTGGCGCCTGTGCGCTTGGCAGTTTCAACGATGTCCGCCGTACTCTTGTCGAGGATGCGGTAATCGTAAGCGCGAAGGCGGATGCGAATTCTTTGATTGCTCATGGCGATGTTTCCGTCGTGAAAAAGGGTTCGTTGCTAAAAGGATCAGGATTTGCTGCCGCCGCGCTGCTCGACGATCTGCTCGACGATCTGCTGTGGCACCTGCTCAAAGTGCGAGGGCTGCATGGAGTAACTGGCGCGGCCCGAAGAGAGTGTGCGGATGGCGGTGGAGTAGCCAAACATTTCGGCAAGTGGGACTTCAGCGCGCAGGATAGCGGTGGTTCCGCGGGTGTCCATGCCCTGAATCTTGCCACGGCGACGGTTAAGATCTCCCAGGATGTCTCCCTGATAATCTTCCGGAGTGGAGGCTTCCACGGCCATGATTGGTTCAAGGAGGATGCACTTGGCTTTCTTCAGCGCATCTTTGACCGCGAAGATGCCGGCCATCTTGAAGGCGTTTTCATTCGAGTCCACGTCATGGCTGGAGCCATCGACGAGATCAATTTCCATATCGATCACTGGATAGCCGGCGATGATACCATTGAGGGCTGCTTCGATACAGCCGTTCTTTGCTGGATTGATGAACTCTTTCGGTATGGTTCCACCAACAACCTTGTTTTCGACCACAATACCGGATCCTTTCACACCAGGACGAACTTTGATAACCACGTGACCATATTGGCCGCGACCACCGGACTGCTTCACAAGCTTTCCTTCGCCATCTGCTTCTTTTGTGAGCGTCTCACGATAGGCAATCTGTGGCTTGCCAGTGTTCGTCTCGACTTTGTGCTCGCGCTTGAGGCGGTCGCAGAGAATTTCAAGGTGAAGCTCACCCATGCCAGCGATGATGGTCTGGCCGGTTTCTTCATCGGTCTTGACGAAGAAGGTGGGGTCTTCTTCAGAGAGGCGCTGGAGAGCATTACCCATTTTTTCCTGGTCGCCCTTGGTCTTTGGCTCGACAGCCATGGAGATGACGGGCTCGGGGAAGGTTGGTGGCTCGAGGAGCACTTCGAGGCTCTCATCGCAGAAAGTATCACCCGTGCGGACATCTTTCACACCCACGAGGGCGGCGATATCACCTGAGTAACAGGTATCGATGTCCTTATGCACGCTGGCCTGGATTTGAATCAGGCGACCCACGCGCTCCGACTTGCGAGTGCGGGGATTGTAGATCGTGTCACCCTTGGAGACTTTGCCGGAGTAAACGCGGAAGAAAACGAGACGGCCAAACTTGTCTGACCAGAGCTTGAAGCCGAGGGCGATGAACTTGCCGGCGTCATCGGGGATGGCAACAACCTCATTTTCTGGCTCATCAATCACATGTCCTTTTTGAGGAGCAATATCGAGGGGGCCGGGAAGATAGTCGATGACGGCATCGATCAGATACTGCACGCCTTTGTTTTTGAAGGCGGAACCACCGGCCATCGGGATGATCTTGTTTGCGATGACCGTGCGGCGGAGAGCTGCCTTGAGTTCAGCGATTGTAATTGGCTTTTCTTCAAGGAACTGCATGCCGAGTTCGTCGTCCTGACTGCAAACTTGATCGAGCAGGCCTTCGTAGGCTTCCTTAGCTTTGGCGACTTCAGCGCCTTCGAGGTCGCGGACGGTGTATTTGGAGCCGAACTTTTCGTCGTCTGAATAGATGATGGCCTTCTGGTTCACCACGTCGATCTGACCGATGAGATTGTCTTCAGCGCCGATCGGAATCAGGATCGGCCAAGCGTTGGCACCGAGCTTTTCACGGACATCCTTCACCACGTTGTCAAAGTTGGCACCTGTGCGGTCCATCTTATTGACAAAGGCGATGCGCGGAACGCCGTACTTTTCAGCTTGGCGATAGACGGTTTCGGACTGTGGCTGCACACCGGCCACGCCGCAGAGCACGAAAATTGCACCGTCGAGAACTCGCAGGGAACGTTCCACTTCAGCAGTGAAGTCCACGTGTCCGGGGGTGTCGATGATGTTCACCCGCATGTCTTCATTCTCACGCATCTTGTAGATGCCCGGCTCCTTGAGCTGCTTCCACTTTGCGGTCACAGCAGCAGAAGTGATGGTGATCCCACGCTCTTTTTCCTGCTCCATCCAGTCTGTCGTGGCGGCACCGTCATGCACTTCGCCGATCTTGTGGATCATGCCTGTGTAGAAGAGGATTCGCTCGGTCAGAGTCGTCTTGCCCGCATCGATGTGGGCGCAGATCCCGATGTTACGGGTACGCTCCAGAGGGAATTCGCGGTTGGGAGAGTTTGGGTTGGACATTGGGACTAAAAAACGTGTGGTGTGTCGGAAAAGAATGAGCTTCTATATTAGAAGCGGAAGTGAGCAAAGGCACGGTTGGCCTGGGCCTGCTTGTGAACGTCGTCACGCTTGCGGACTGACGAGCCCTGCCCTTGGGAGGCTTCCTTTAGTTCGTTGGCAAGCGCACGATGCATGGGCTGTCCCTTACGACCACGGGCATAAGCGACGAGCCAGCGCATAGCGAGAGACTCGGAACGTGCGGAGCTGACTTCCAGTGGCACTTGGTAGGTGGCACCACCGACACGGCGGGCCTTGACTTCGACCTTGGGCTTGGAGTTCTCGATGGCGCGGTTAAAGAGTTCCAGCGGATCGACCGTTTCGGTCTTTTCGTTCAGGAGATCGATGGCGGAGTACACGATGCGCTCGGCGATGGATTTTTTGCCGGACTCCATGACACGGCTGATCAGACGGGCAACGATCTCGCTGTCATAGCGGGAATCTTTAACGACTTCTTTGTCGTAAACGCGTTTTCTGCGGGCCATATAAACGAAATGAGTGGGGTTTTGGGAAGGGAGGGAGGATCAGCGAGGCTTATTTCTTGCCCTTAACTGGAGCGGCAACGGCACCCTTCTTCGGGCGTTTAGCACCATATTTGGAACGGCCACGGCGGCGCTTGTCTACGCCAAGGCAGTCAAGAGTGCCACGGACGATGTGGTAGCGCACACCCGGCAAATCCTTCACACGACCGCCACGGACCAGCACGATGCTGTGTTCCTGGAGGTTGTGTCCTTCACCGCCGATGTAGGCGATGACTTCGAATCCATTCGTCAGGCGCACTTTGGCGACCTTACGGAGAGCCGAGTTAGGCTTCTTCGGCGTGCGGGTCATCACTTGGAGGCAGACGCCACGGCGTTGCGGGCACTTGGCGAGTGCAGGCGACTTCGACTTCACCGCTTTGTCTTTGCGGCCGTGTCTGACGAGCTGATTGATGGTGGGCATGTTGTCTAAAAAATCCGTTCCAATTAAGATGGCCGCGCCGGGCGTGGGACTGGAGGAGACAATGCACCCTTCTCTGCGTTAGTCAGAGAGAGCACAGTGTTTTTCCGGTTCACTGCTCCGATAGAAAAATGAATCTCGAGAGATTCGTTTCAGCTAACCTTCGGGGGAAGGTCGGGGCTGGGGGCGCGCATTCTGGGACAGATTGGCGAATAGGCAAACGCTTTTTGGATCTTTTTTGAACTTTATTTAAAAATTTCACATCGTTTCTCATTATTTCCGCCCTCCGCTTCGGTCGTGCAGCATCTCCATGTGCTGAAGCATAAGGCGATAACTGCTCAGCCAATTTGCTGTTCCATCCTTATTCATGGCCTGGGCTGTACGAGCCCAAAGGTATGCCGCCTCGGCCTTTTCCCACTGCGAAAGACGATGCCAATGAATGCCAAGGGCAAGGCGCGGCTCCTCGTGTCTTGGGGCAAGGGATAGTGCCTTTTGAATGCTGACAAGAGCCTCATCATGGCGATTAACTGCGTCACATGCATCGGCATGAGCAAGGTAATAAAGATAGTTTCCTGGATTCAGCGAGATGGCCACTTTGAGGTCGGAAAGTACCTCTTTTAAAGCATCACTGCCCTGCCTTAAATCTTTTCGCGTAACGTTTTCCATTCGGGCAAGGGCTCGCTGGTAGTGAATTTCTGGACTCCTTGGATCCAGGCCCACGGCGTCATCAAGATGCTGACGACGCTCCGGTTCGGCTTTACGAGCCAGCGCCATTTTTGCTTCGGCCGCTGCCAGTTCACCACGCCCAAAGCACCAACTAGCAGCTAATAGCGAGACGGCTGCCAGGCCAAGAGCAAGCTTGGTTAAGACTCGAACCCCACGCAGTCGGCGCTGGGGAATCACCATTTGCTCGAAACCTGGATTAGCCAGTGTGCCGAGCAACAGAGCACCGGCCAATGCCGTCGCGGGCACATGGAAATGAAACTCCACCATCGCATGCACGAGCGTGGCCCCGAGAGCCGAAAGGGCACCAATACAGACGGCCAGGTTCATGCTCATTACCCTCCCACTATTCAGAAATCTCTCTCGGACAAACCAGCGCAAGTAACGCAAACCATTCGCCACATGCGCCATAACCATCAGTGAAAGAGTAATTGCTCCCACCCAGCCATAGTCGGCAAGCAGTTGCAGGTATTCATTGTGTGCAAAAAGCGGTTCGGCAGCCCAAGACGGAAGCTTCTCGGATCTTAGTCGCGTACCACCATCATAAAAGCTGCGTGCGCCCATCCCAATCCAAGGCGACTCCGCATGCTGCGCCAGTGCTGACTCCCAGATTCCGAGTCGAATGTCCTGCGTCAGCATCAGGCGCTCATTGCGTCCTCGTAGATACTCCTCATTCACTTTCCAAAGCACCCCGCCTGCCAGCAGACTCATCACCGCACCACCTCCTAAAACACTCCAGAAAAGATGTCTCTGGGTCTGCCAGACCATCCAAAGCGCCAGCATCGAAAATACCAACCCACCCACAGCGAGACCGATTAATGCCCCACGGCTTACCGTGAGGGACATTCCCACGGCCATCGCCACGCAACAAAATGCCAGCCATAACTTGAGCACCGCACCGCCACGGCCAAAGCAAAGCCAGCCAGCCGAAAGGAAGAAAACCTCCGACAAAAAGGCGGCCAGATGGTTGGAATTTACAAAGAATCCTCCGATCCTGCCCGGCTCCGGAGGCCGCAGAAAATGCGGCACCACATGGTAGCCCCAGTTTCCGGAAAGATGAACCGACCCCATCGCCAAGTTTCCCACCACCAGCACCATTAGCACCGCGAGCCAAGCTATGCGCCAGCGTGGATGACTCGCGGCTGTCACAGTCAGCACATAAGCAATGAAGCAGCCAAGCAGGATAACACCATCTTCACGAGCGTAGGCTTCCACTGGCGATAACACTCCTCTTCCAATCATGTAAGCCACAAAGGTCAGCGTAGCTGCCAAACAAACATCACTTGGCGGGAAAAACACCCGCAACCGCCAACGAAAAGCGGCCAGCAACCCCGCGACGCCGAGCAAAATGGCTCCGGGCCAGAAAAAAAGCAGCCGCGTCTCCGTCCCCAACACACCAGTGACCAGCAGCGCTAGGAGAAAAATGACAAGTGCGACGTTTTGCATCATGACGCAGGATTTACAGGTCGCGCTCCAGACATGCAAGACATTGGCTTTGGACTTCCACCCTACAACGAGTAGCCTGCA
>JAGKWZ010000461.1 GCA_021151605.1 Verrucomicrobiaceae bacterium | reverse complement strand
GCTGGAGTCGGCCGCTTTTGTCCTTTGGGAATGGCTCCGGCGCGATCTGCTTGAGCGCCGTGATGAACTGGCGCGGCGCTTCCGGGCCTGGAGTCTGCGGATTGCCGCGCACGAAGACCTTGCCGTCATACATCTTGTCGGCGTCCGCCCAGCTCATGACGCGCGCCGGCGCGCCGGAATGGTTTTGCAGCTCGGTGACGGCCTTCGTGACGTTGCGGCGGATGCCATCGGCGACATCGCGCGTCGAGTAGAGTTGGTTGGAGAGGAAATCTTTGCCGGTGAAGATAAATGGCGAGCCGTCCTCGATGAAAATCGCGCGCAGGGCTTGATCCTCAGCCTCGGGAAGTGCGTTCGCCTTCTGCACGGTGTTGAGGCGGTCGATGGCACGCGGTTCGAGTTCTTTGAGCGGCAGATCGAGTTCCTCGGCGGTGGGCACGCATGAGACTTTGAGCGGCTCACGCCACTTTTCAGCCCACAACGTGTCGATCTGGCTGGTGTAGAGGTTGTTGTAGATGTCGGCGACCTCGCGCAGGTTTTTCGGCGTGGCTTTGGAAAAGGCACGCGCGACGGAGACGAGCAATTTTTTGTCCCCGTTCTTGCCGTAGGCCTCGCACAGCGGTTTGGCCTTCGCGGCGAAATCGGCCTCGCTGAGCGCGGAAAGCTCCAGCCACGGTGTAAAGACCTCCGGATGGCCTTTGACCCATTTGTCCCAAGTTTTCACCACACGGCCATGCGGGCCATTGAGAAGGCGACGCGGGTCGAGGATTTCGGCTTTGACCGTTTTGCCCTCGTAGATCGTCTTGAACTCGGAATCCTTCGCCGCCTGCAAATAGTCGCCGACGCGTGAACGCAGCGCGCTCATCGAGCGATCTGCTTCGAAGGCGATGACGCGGATATATTCAGCGCGTGCGGCCTTGTTTTTCTCCGCATACTCGCGCGTCTGCGGCGTGTCGGCCTGCGGCAGCGCGGGCTGGATTTCGGGCTCCCTGCTGCTGCGCAGGACGGAGTAGAGGCCGTAGTAGTCCTTGGTCGTGATGGGCTCGAGTTTGTGATCGTGGCAGCGTGCGCAGCCAATCGTGAGTCCCATGAGGCCGCGACCGATCACATCAATCGTGTCGTCATACATGTCGTCATCGACCCGGCGGTCTTTGCGACGGCCGAGGCCAAGAAAGCCCATCGCGGCAAGCGTGCGCGTGTCCTTCGCGGTGTCGAGCTGGTCGGCGGCGATTTGTTCGAGCAGGAAGCGGTCGTAGGACTTGTCGCTGTTGAACGCGTCGATGACGTAATCGCGATATGTGTAGGCGTTTGGGTAGGTGTCGTCGCCGTTGTAGATGCTGCCCATGTTATCGGCGTAGCGCACGACATCGAGCCAGTGGCGGCCCCAGCGCTCGCCGTAGCGTTTGTCGGCGAGGAGTTTGTCGATGAGCTTCTCTAAGGCCTTCGGGTCGTTGTCTGCCGCGAATGCGTTCACTTCCGCGTAAGTCGGTGGCACGCCGATCAGATCGAAATAAGCACGGCGGATGAGGGTGCGCTTATCTGTCGGTGGCGTGGCTTTGAGGCCAATGATCACATCGAGCGATGCCGGTTTCGAATCGACGACGGGCTGGAGCGACCAGTGTTTCTTCGCGTCTTCGAGATGCTGCTCGATCTTCGTTAGCGTGCGCGGCCCGGAGCGCGGATCAGGTGCGCCCGCTTTGATCCAGGCTTCCAGATCGGCGATCTGCGCGTCACTGAGCTTCTTCTTCGGCGGCATTTCCAGATCTTTGTCCGTCCACTTCACCGCCTGGATAAGTAGCGATTTAGCCGGATCGCCCGCCACCAGCGCTGGACCGGTGTCACCGCCTTTGAGCGTGCCTTCCTTCGTGTCGAGCAGGAGGTTGCCCTTCTGCTTTTTGTCCGCGCTGTGGCACTCGTAGCAGTGCTCGACGAGGATGGGGCGAATTTTGGATTCAAAGTGGTCTTCAGAGGAGAAGACAAAAAGATGACAGACAAAAAAATGGGTGAGGATGAGGGTCTTGATTCGGATCCCCATATTTTTGTCTGTCATCTTTTTGTCTTTCATGCTTGTCACTGAATGGTGGTGAACGTGATCTTCCCATTGCGCATATTGGCCCAATGAATTGCCCTCAGCGTGGTGTGTTCCAGCAGCCTGCGAGCATGGGACTCGAAGTTGTTCTCATCCTCCGCCAACGCAGTCAGTTTGAAGGCCACATCCGGTGCCAGCAGGCGGAATTTCTGGTCCCCAAGATGCCCTTTCGAACCGATTACGGGCACGGGGACATTCACCTTCTCCTCGCCTCCGAGCAGATGCGTCAATCCCTCCTCATACAAACCGATGTCGAGTCCAGCCCCCCAGTCGTTGACCATTGCCTTCAAAGTGTCATGGAAGAACGCGGCTCCAGGGATTCGGGAATCGAAGCGAGCGGTGTCTAACACCGGATTCCTGAGGTCGGCGAGCCGTTGATGGCAGTTCACGAACTCGGAGCCGAGCATCTCGGGCCGCAGATTGAAAATCATCGCGTGGGCGAGATCAAAGAGCAGCAGATACCCCAGCGTCTGGCTGCGATGCCGGGGATGAATGAGTTCGGCAGCCTTAAACTCAAACAAGCCGCCACGATGGACCAGCACGTCGAGATAGTAGGTTTTGGAGAAGCTGCCGAATACGACCGTCACGGGCACTTCAAGTTCCACACCTCGGAGCCGGTCGGCGAGTTCCTTTTTGTAGATCTTCTCGTCGAAGAAGCGGCCGAAGTCGTTGTGGATGTCGATGACATGGCCTTTCACCTCATAGGCAAGACTGCCGAACTCCTCTTGGGAGATGCGGTTTGTGTCGATGGAGCGGATGATTGGCATGAAGTGGTTTTTAAAAGACAAAAAAATGACAGACAGAAAAATGGTCTGAGTCAGAGATTTTTTTGTCTGTCATCTTTTTGTCTTCAACTCAGGACACCTTTGACCACATGCCCATACACATCCGTGAGACGGAAATCCCGCCCTGCATAGCGGTAGGTGAGCCTTTCGTGATCAAACCCAAGCAGATGCAGAATCGTCGCGTGCAGGTCATGCACCTCGACTTTGTCATGCACGGCTAGGGCACCGAAATCATCCGTCGTTCCATACACGGTGCCGGGCTTCGAGCCGCCACCAGCCATCCACATGCTGAAGCCACCGGCGTTGTGATCGCGGCCGATGCCTTTCTTCTTCGCCACGTCGTTGTTATCGCTCGTCGGCGTGCGGCCGAATTCGCCGCCCCAGAGGATAAGCGTGTCTTTGAGCATGTCGCGCTGCTTCAAGTCGGTGAGCAGCGCGTGCAGCGGCTGGTCGGCGGCGGCGCAGAGTTCGCGATGGCGCTCATCGTTGAGGTCGTGCGTGTCCCAGTTGTTGTGATAGACCTGCACGAAGCGCACGCCG
>JAGKWZ010000460.1 GCA_021151605.1 Verrucomicrobiaceae bacterium | reverse complement strand
CACCATCGAGGTGCCGCCGGAGGCACGAAGAGCGATGGCCTTGCGAGTGGAGGCCGGAATGACACTGCGCTGAATGCCACGCGTGAGCATGAGGCAGTCGGCGTAGGGTTCGAGAGGCAGGATGGTCTGATCGACACGCTCCAGGCCGGTGGTGGGGCCTTGGAAATAACCATGGTCAAAGGCAAGCATCACGGTGCGACCGTCTTTCGGATTGAAAACCTGGCTGAGGCGGTTCTTGAGACCCCAGTCATACTGGTGGGAACCTTTGAGGAAGAAGCCCGGCGTCTCCTGAGGAGTGCTTGTGAAGTATTCTTTTTCCTTTTTGTCAGCAGCGGAGGTGGAGATGTCGGCCATGGTCGTGTGAGGTTGATTGAATGAGGCGGCCATGGATAACCACATGCGCTGTGCCTTCCATGCCTACTTCGGCGGTAATTGTGTCGGATTCAGCAAACGCAAATCCACATCCCGTCAACCAGCCAGGGCGTAATCCGAGGCATGTCATCCTATATCTGCCCATGAACGACCTCTTTGGAAAACGCATCGCCATCCTCGGCACCGGGCTCGCAGGCATCGCGGCGGCTCGTGGGCTCACCCAGCGTGGCGCGGCGGTGACGCTGCTGGAGAAGTCGCGGGGCTTTGGCGGGCGCTGTGCGTCGAAGCGCTGGGAAGGGCATGTCATCGATCATGGAGCGCAGTACTTCACGATGCGGGATGAACGGTTTCGGGAAGCGGCCGTCGCGGCTTGTGGCGAGGCTTTGTGGAGACTGGAAATGCCGGTTCGGGATGAAAACGGCCGCGCGTTGCCAGATTCAGGCCGCTGGATTCATCGTGAGGGCAACAGCCGCCTCGCTCGCGAGATGGCGAAGGGCCTCGAAATCCGCACCGAGTGCCAGATCGAGGATGCGCGGAGCCAGCTGGCCGATTTCGACCATGTGGTGAGCACTGCACCGTGGCCGCAGACGGCGCGGCTATTTGGCATCGACCATGCCTTTGACTACATCCCATGTCTCGCGGTGGTGCTGGCCTATCATGGCGATTGGATCGGCCGCACGCGTGAAACCTATGCGTTCAGCTCACCTAGCACGGTGCTGGCCTGGACGGCGTGCGAGAATCACAAGCCGGGACGCATCGCTCCGGGCTTCACGGTGCTGGTGGCGCATCTCGGCGAGGCCTTCAGCCGCGAGCATCTCGAAAAACCGCCCGCGGAGTATCCTGCGCTGGTTCGCTCGATGGTCGAGGAACGCTGGGAGATCCCGGCCGATGCCTTTGCCGGTGCTTTCGGGCATCGCTGGCGGCTCGCTCGGGTCGATGCGCCGATCACGGTGCCTGCCTTGCCTCCACGACTGCACTTTGTGGGCGATGCGCTGCGTCGTTCACGCGTGGAGGACGCCTGGCTGGCCGGACATCTCTTTGCCCAAAACACCTCGTTTGAATCATGAACAACGTTCTCGAAGATCGCTGCGCCGGGATGGTCACCGGTGCCTACATTGGCGATGCGCTGGCGATGCCGGCGCATTGGTATTACGACCGCGCCGCGCTGCGTCGCGACTACGGCGTGATCCGCAGCTACCTAGCGCCGAAGCATCCGCACCCCGACAGCATCCTGTGGCGTTCCAGCTACACACCGCTGAATGAGCGCGGCGATATCCTGCGAGAGCAGGCGCAATACTGGGGCCAGCCGGGCATGCACTATCATCCCTTTCTGCGGCCAGGTGAGAACACGCTGAACCTCCAGCTCGTGCGTGTGCTGGATGAATCGCTGACTGCCAAGGGCGGCTACGATCTGGATGACTACCTGCAGCGCTACATCGACTTCATGCTCACGCCGGGACGGCATCGCGATACCTATGCGGAGGAGTATCACCGGCACTTCTTCACCTGCCTTGCACGTGGCTTAAAACCACGGCGCTGCGGTGGAACAGATGTGCACATCGGCGGTCTCGCTGGCGTTGGTTTGCTCTGTGCCCGGTTGGGCAAAGACGCGCCCGCTGCCGTGCAGGAGCATGTCGGTTTTTCCCATGGTGACCCCGATGTGCTCGATGCGGCAACAACCCTCACTCGCATGCTTTTTGATCTGATGCTCGGTGAGCCGCTGCAGGAGACGATCCTTCATCATGGCAGTCGGTGGTTCTCGGAACGAAAAGCCGCGATGTGGTCGAAAGATTCTGATCTCGTAGTGATCGGCCGGCATGTGAGCCCCGCGTGCTACATCCGCGAATCTTTTCCCGCCGCGCTCTACCTCGCATGGAAGTATGCGGACGACTTCGAGGCCGCCGTGGTGGCCAACACCATGGTCGGTGGCGACAACTGCCATCGCGGTGCCGTCGTCGGAGCGCTGGTGGGCGCTGCGTGCGGCTTTGAAAAACTGCCTGCGCCATTGCGGGATGGCTTGGTGATTGCTCAAACGATGGTTCAGGCTTAGCCGAGACAGTGCTTGCCAGTTGAAGACCCTTCCGGCAGGCTTGTATCCGATTCCGCAAACCCCGCATGCCCGAAAAAGCCTCCATCCTCAGTGTCGTGCCCGCCGGGTCCGCTCATCGCGTGCAGGGCCACCGCAGCGTGGCACTGCCAGGTGTGACGGTGGACATCCTGACCACCCGTAAAATCGAGCTGGAGCAGTGGGAACTGCGCCGACTGAACGATCCCTACTGGCGGCTCTACTGGCCGATGCAAGAGGGTGGCGTGGTGGAGATCGACGGCGTCAGCACCGTGCTGAAGCCAGGCACGGTGTATCTGATCCCGCCACGCACCACCTTCAGCACGACGACGCGGCGCCCCTTCAGCAAATGGTACTGCCACTTCAATCTCGGCCCGGCGGCGGATCGTGCTGCGCCGGGCATTTATGCTTTTTCCAGTTCGCCCGCCATGAGTGCACTGCTTGATGAGCTCATCAAGATGGGGGCCGAAGCGGGCAGTGTGCGCTTCCCGTGGGTGTCCATCCAGCTTGTCGCAGAGGCTCTACAAAAACTCTCCGCGACGGTTTGGGATCATCAACGGCTCGACCCTCGGGTGCTCAAGGCCATGGAGTTCATGAATCAGCATCTCGGGCTGAAACTCACCGCAGACCAGATCGCGAGGCACTCCGGACTCAGCGTGCGAAATTTGAATCACCTCTTCCAGCAGGAACTCCAGCAGCCGCCCATGCGTGTGCTGCTCGACTACCGTCTCGATGAAGCCTGCCGCCTCCTCCGCCACACCGCCGACAGCATCGAAGACATCGCCGAGCAATGCGGGCTGGTGAATCGGCACTACTTCAGCCGCATGATGCGCCAGTATCGCAACACCTCGCCTGCGGCGTATCGGCAAGAGAGCCTGGCGTAAGTTTTTGCTGGTCGCTGATGAAGCAGACTCTAAAAGAGAGGCATGAATTTGAATCTCCAAGGACAAACCGTGGCCGTGATCGGCTGCGGCG
>JAGKWZ010000459.1 GCA_021151605.1 Verrucomicrobiaceae bacterium | reverse complement strand
AGCCTTTCTTCCTCTACCTGCCGCACTTTGGCGTGCATTCACCGCATCAGGCGAAGCCGGAACTCATTGCCAAATTCAAAGACAAACCCGGCGTCGGCGGTCACAAGAACCCCACCTACGCGGCCATGATCGCCAGCGTGGATGAGAGCGTGGGCCGCGTCGTCGCTGAGCTGGAGAAGCAAGGCATCGCCGACAACACCGTGGTCATCTTTGCCACTGACAATGGCGGAGTCGGCGGCTACGAACGTGAAGGCGTCAAAGGCGGCGACATCACCGACAACGCCCCGCTGCGCAGCGGCAAAGGCAGCCTCTATGAAGGCGGCACGCGGGTGCCCTTCATCGTCCGCTGGCCCGGCGTCACCACGGCGGGCAGCAGCACAGATATCCCCACCATCCATGTCGATCTCTACCCCACCCTGCTGGAGATCACCGGCACGCCAGCCCCTGCAAATCAGCCGCTCGATGGCGAAAGCCTCGCCCCACTGCTCCGCGATGCCAAAGCCACCCTGAAGCGCGACGCCATCTACCAGCACTTCCCCGGCTACCTAGGCGCTGGCGAGAACACCTGGCGCACCACCCCCGTCGGCCTCATTCAATCAGGACCGTGGAAGCTCATGGAGTTCTTCGAAGACAAGCACCTCGAACTCTACAACCTCGCCGCCGACATCGGCGAAACGAAGAACCTCACCACCGAGCAGCCCGACAAAGCCAAGGAACTGCACACCAAGATGCTCGCATGGCGGGAAACCGTCGGAGCCCAAATGCCCACTCCCAACACTCCCACCGCCGCGCCCAAGAAGAAGGGCAAAGGCAAAGGGAAGAAGAAAACTACGGTGCCCTCGCGCTGACAGGTGCCGACCCGCCGCGCTCCAATCATCGCAAGCCACGCCCAAGCGTGCGAACACCACCACACTGCGGCAAGCCCTCATGCTGGCAAGCCCGTGCGGCAGCGCTTTGAAATGAGCGTCGCGTACTGGTTCTCGATCCGGTTTAACCTGACTCCAAGCCATGAAGGCTTAGTGGCTGCAAAGTGATAAGCACTGTCGTAAGCCAACCGGTTACCCGAGCGTATTTTCGACTCATGTTTCACCGGTTAGCACTATTTCTTCTGACGAGCAGCTCCGTTGTCGGAGCAGGGTTGAGCATTGAGGAAGGAAAAAAGCACTGGGCGTTGCTCCCCCTGCTAGCTATCCCGGGAGCGAGCATCGACAGCTTGATCGACAAGCAGCTCGCGGAGAAGAAACTCACGCCGAATGCGCCTGCGAGCCGTTCGGCGCTGATGCGGAGGCTACATCTCGATCTCACGGGTCTGCCACCGCCTGACTTAGCCGATAAATCCGACCTGGCTGACGTGGTGGATGCTCTTTTGAAGAGTCCACACTTCGGCGAGCGATGGGGGCGACACTGGCTGGATGTCGCGCGTTATGCGGACAGCAACGGGCGCGACCGGAATGTCATGAACTACCACGCGTGGCGCTATCGCGACTACGTGATCGCGTCGTTCAATGCGGACAAGCCTTACGATGTCTTCATCCAGGAGCAGATCGCGGGGGATTTGATGCCGGCGAAGGACACCGCGCAGCGTGACGAGCGGCTCACGGCCACCGCCTTTCTCGCGCTGGGCGCGAAGGCCTTCGAGGAGCTGAAGCAGGATTTGTTTCACATGGATGTCGTGGATGAACAGATCGAAGTCATCAGCCGCGGGGTGCTGGGGCTGTCGGTGGCCTGTGCGCGGTGTCACGATCACAAATTCGACCCCATTCCCACGGCCGACTACTACGCCATCGCGGGCATTTTGCGCAGCACGCAGCCGCTTTACGGCCACGGACCTCGCGGCATCAAGGCGACGATGTTTCACCACACGGAGTTTCACGCGCTCGGTGGTGAGGCGGGGCAAAAGCTGGCTCCTGCGGCGCTCGCTTACTTCACGAAGCTGGATGCGGACATGCTCGCCATGCACACGGCACGCAGCGATCGCTATCGCATCCAAAAGCGTCTGCCGGAAGCGAAGCGTGCGGTCGAATCGGCCACGGGTGCGGCCAAAGCGAAGGCGGAGGCCGATTTGAAGGCCATGGAGGCCGAGATCGCCGAGTGGAACGTCAAAATCAAAAAGCTCGAAGACGATGTGGAGGCGCTCAAAGACGCCGCGCCGCCACAACCGGCCTGGACGATGGGCGCACGTGATCGCGAGGCCATTGCCGACTGCCGCATTCACATCCGCGGCGAAACGACGAGCCTCGGCGACTCCGTGCCGCGCGGTTTTTTGCAGGTGATTTCGATTCCCGGTGCCAAACCGCCACCGAAGTCGCAAAGCGGCCGCCTGGAGCTGGCGCAGTGGCTCACGCATCGGGACAATCCGCTCACCTCCCGCGTGATGGTGAACCGCGTGTGGCAGAAGCTCTTTGGCCGAGCCTTGGTGACCACGCCGGATGATTTTGGCGTGAATGGCGCGAAGCCCAGTCATCCCGAGCTGCTCGATTACCTCGCCGTGCGCTTCATGCAGCAGGGCTGGAGCGTGAAGAAGCTCATTCGCGAGATCGTGCTTAGCCAAGCCTATCGGCGCAGCACCGATCAATCTCCCGGTGGCCTGGAAAGTGATCCTGATAACGTGTGGCTCTGGCGCATGGCACCGCGTCCGGTCGAGGTGGAGGTGCTGCGCGATTCGATTCTCGCGCTCAGCGGCCAGCTTGATCCGTATCCGCCGCAGAAGCCGTTCCTTGATCGGTTTCATCCGCAAAAGGACGCGGAGCTTTTCACCTTCAAGCCCTTCCTGACGTTCGAGGCCATCGTGGATCATCATCGCAGCGTGTATCTGCCCGTGGTGCGCAGCACGCTGCCGGAGATGTTTCCGCTCTTCAACTTCGCGCCGCCCGAGCGGCCCGTGGCGCAGCGCGAGGAGAGCCTCGTGCCCGCGCAGTCGCTCTTCTTGATGAACAACGCCTGGGTCCTCGAACAAGCCCGCCACACCGCCACGCGCCTGCTTAGTGACACGACTCTTACCGACGATATTCAACGCCTGCGCAGGCTTTACGAACGCGCTTTTTTCCGCGCTCCCACTCCTGCGGAGCAAGCCCGTGCTCTCGCTTATTTGCAAACCGGCGGCCCCGAGACCGCGTGGACCTCTCTTTGCCAAACCATCATCGCCAGCGCGGAGTTTCGCGTGGTGAGATAAACCAATCTTCTGTCATGCACACCCGCCGCCAGCTCCTACAGCAAGCCTCCGCAGGTTTTGGTTATCTCGCGTTTGCAGGGATGGCTTCGGCGGAGAGTCGGCTGGCTTCGCATTTTCCGGCGAGGGCGAAGCGCGTCATTTTTCTCTGCATGCGCGGCGGGCCGTCGCACATGGAGACGTTTGATCCGAAGCCGGAGCTCACGCGGCGGCATGGCGAGCCGGGACGCAACAAAGGCACAAAGA
>JAGKWZ010000458.1 GCA_021151605.1 Verrucomicrobiaceae bacterium | reverse complement strand
ATCCACAATTCGTTGCGTTTGGCGCGTAGAATCAGGGGATACCGCACGATGTCGCTGAAGCCCTTCGCTGCGAGGGCACACGCGATGATCACGTAGAAGATCGTGAAGATCTTGCCGCTGTCGCTTTCGGCCAGAATGGCGTTCGCGAAGTCCCCGGCAGTCGTGACGGCCTCCGCCGTGGTGATTGCGATGTCGGCGCTGTTGCTGACGCAGGACAAATCCGACGCGATACAAGTCACGACGGAGACGATTCGGCTGCTCGTCGCGATTCTGTCGCCCTCGGCGAACTCGACGCTGTCGACGATCGCCACCGAGGCGATCTCCAGCACGCCGCCGACATGGCCTACCCTCATCGTGTAGAAACGAATGCCGCGCAGCGGAAGGCCTTTGGCCTGCAGCCGGATCGTCCGCTGACGTGATCGCTGGAGGCGGTCCATCAAGAACGGCGGCGCATTCAGCATCACCACCATGTCAGAGGCAGCACCCATCGTCCCCATCACGTTCGCCGTTTCCCACAACGAGGAACCGGTGAACGTGATGCTCACGTTTGCGGACAATACGGATGTCATGTCCGCCACGCGCTGGCGTGTACCGCGTGAGTTGGTGGATGACGCAGCCATGCAGGCCCGCGCCGCCGATGCCCGTGAATATGCCCTGCTTGCCGCCAAGCGCTGGAAGCACTACCGCGATACCAAAACCGCCGCGTTCAGCCTTCCGCAGCTTGAAGCGATGATCGAAGATGAACCCGAAGGCGAGTTCTGCTTTTACCTCAAAGTCACCGCCGACTGGTTCCCCACCAGTCTTGGTGGTGCGATGGTGCGACGAACCTGGTGCAATCACCTCATGGTCGATTTCCTCTTTGTGCATCCCAGCATTTCGGGCAAGTCCGTGAACGTCAAAAGCATCGGACTTCGGCTTCTCCAGGCCATCTGCATGGTCGCTCAATCACTGGGCTGTCAGCTTGTGTGGGGCGAAGCCACGCGAGATTCCGCAGCGTTCTATGCCCGACAGCTTGATCGAGCCATTCTTGATCGGTTCGACATCCAAATCGACGAGATCAAGACCTTCGCGGCTCTGCTTGAGGTGGAACGTGAAAAAAGTTGATGTCCTTTTACCGATGTCCTAGCCTTCGAGCATGAGAAAGCCACTGCACCTCCTCACACCCGAAGAGAAAGCCGAACTCGTCGCCCGTCTCAAAGCAGCAGGCGAACGCGAAGGCGATCTGCCCGTTTTCATTGGCAATCCCAACAGCCTTTTCCTTGCCCGCCCCATCCGCAGGCGCGCCAGCAAGTCAGCCTCGGGAAAGATCAAGAAAGCAAGCGCGTGAGGAAGGTCGGAGCCATTTCCAGCACCGCCCTGAGCAAAGCGTTTGAGCTTGCAGCCAGATCGTCCGCTGGCGTGAGCGCCACCCACCCGCGAGAATCCCTTCCCTCAAAAAACTGTGGACGAATCTGATTCGTCCACAATTTAGTGTGGATAAACAACGCTCGCCCTAGTATGCCGAGTCTTCACCCAATTATTGGAAACATCTTCCAGTCTACCCCAAATGCTGCAAACGCCTCCGTATTTGGCGGAAGCTTCAAGCCTGTGGGCGAGGTTCCTGAGACATTTGTAGCTTGGGTTCAGGTTGACGCGGATGACTTACCTCGCAGAACTCAGGCATTTAAGCCCGGTTGGTTATATCAGTTCTTCGTCAATCCAGAATGCCCCTACGCAGAACGGATTGACTGGTTCAGGGTGCTAGCTGCACCCAAGGCATCTGTTGAGTATTCTATCCTCTCGGACCTTCCTGATGCACAAGGAGTCCGGTGGTCTCAAACCGAAGATCACGATTCCTCGTCGTTGGTCATTGAAATGCCAATTGCCGAAGATCTGGCGATGGGACAAGAAGAGGCTGTTTGGGATCTATTCATTCCCGACTCTGATGTTTTTCGTTGTCCCGACACTGGTTTTTCCTATTTTCGATGGTCTCGAGACACTGAAAGGTGGTCGCTTGACGTTGATTTTGCATAGCAGTCGAAGGGCGAACATGAAAGGGTGCAGGCAACGGCTCGTATGGCAATTGTCGTGTCATCGACGCCTCTCGCTCGCGGACGCCTGATTCGGGACACTCGGCCAAGAAACTGGGTCCACCACCATGAGATTATCAATCCGTTTACGGTTCGTTGGAGCCTTGCTTGTGTCGTTGTTTGCCGCCGAGCCAACAGCGACACAGACCTACGAACAGATAAACGCCATCAAGTTCTTCGAGGATTATCTCTCGAAGTGTCCAGAGAACGAAATTCGAAGCGTCTGGTTTCTCGACGACAATACCCAGGTCGGCGAGATCATGACAATGAACCTCCAAAAGTATGAGGTGGCGACTGTGACGGAGGTCTATAATTGGGCGAGTCAGCACTCAGAGAGCAGGAAGCTCAGTCATTACCAGGTTGGTGCGCTGAGGAGCATAGTGTCCATCTTGCCCCAGTCCACGCCGAATCTTCTTTTTGGCAGAGGCATCCATGTGGCCTTCGTGAAGGATGGCAAGGTTCATCGCAGGACCTACGACCGCAAAGCAGCCCCTCAGATGATCCAGAGATTGTATGACATCGGTGGAGCTTACCTTGATTGCGAATATACAAAGTAATCATCCAACGAAGAGGCCGAACAAGGCGCGGCTGAACAGCCGCTGGGGCTGCTCTGTCCATCATGTTTTCCGTGACATTTACCCCCATCCCGTCTCGACGCGCACCGCCACTCCAGCGGTGCCAGCGCTTAATCGTTCGGCAAAGAAATGAGTGTGCTAATCGAACTCCCCCCGAAGACTTTCTTTCGCTGCTAAAGCAGTATAAGGACTGTCACCTTGCAACTTCTGCGATTAAGGCACTCGACTCGGAGATTGAAGAGCGAGCATACAAACTAAACTGGGGCGAACGGATGCGGGGAACGGCTAGATCGGCATCTGTCGTGTCATCCGCGCTCTTAGCTCACTGTCGCCTGATCAAAAGCGTTGCCCAGTGAAGCCATATCCCGTGACGGCGATTTTGGCGGCAAGCCAGTCGCGTTCTCAAGGCTCGTGGATGAAGTCGAGGATGCGCACGGGTTTGAACAGGCGAGCGAGAGGGGGCTGGCTTTGGCCCCATCAAGCTCATTCCGCTCGCCTTTACCTGATCCTTGAGCGAAGAGGGGGGACCTGATGCTCCGTTATATTCTTCTCTGGTTCGTCATGCTGGTCATTGCGATCGGCAACGGCGCTCTTCGCGAGGCGACGTTTGGCAAAGTGATGTCCGGGCTCCGCGCTCACCAGCTTTCGACGCTCATCGGGGCAGTGCTCATGGGTGTGTTCATTGGGTTCGTCATCCAGGCATGGCCGCCCGTATCCAGTGGCGAGGCCCTCACTGTGGGGGCTGTCTGGCTGTGCCTCACGGTCGCCTTCGAGTGTTTC
>JAGKWZ010000105.1 GCA_021151605.1 Verrucomicrobiaceae bacterium | reverse complement strand
GCGGCCCCCACCATGTAAAACGTTGTGTTCTCATCGACTCCACCCTCTACTCCATCACAGCCGTTTTGCCAATCGACAGGTTTTCAAACACGACCTAAGTGATCTGAGTGCCTGGATTTCACCATTAATGATTCACAACGAAACACCGCTTCTGCAGCAAGAACTGACGTTGAATCATTGGAGAGTTTCTGGAACAAGGCCTCAAAGCGAGCCCTGTCCGATGGGCTATGCGTTTGGTCGTAGGAGGCAGAACACAAACTCCATCGTTGAAGAAAGTGGGGCGCTGCCGCGATCTGGTTGATCAATGTCCAATTCCATCTGCCCGTGAGCCAACGTAGTTCAGACATCAACCCGGCTAAGTTAACAGGATCAGTCTTCAGGTAGTGCGGGAACGCCTCCACCAAGAGCTTTGCTTTCGGTCGAAACGTAAGTTTTCCAATCGTATAAATCGTGTTCGAGCGCACGACTGAATGCTTGTGATACAAGAGTTCGCGAAGCCGATGCCAGATTTCCGACTTGGCGAGTTCACGGCGAAACGAATTCTTCAACGGATGGGAGTAGAGTGCAGCGTCTCGAATGAATCCAAGTGTGTTCATGATTCCGGCGCTCCTCGCGCTTTGGAGGTTACTATTCGCAGCTTGCAAGACCTCACTCGTCGAGTTGTGGCCGATGATCTGGTCAACAGGTGTGATTTCGTGCGCGCAGAATTGGCGGAGCTGTTTGCGCAGGTGGAACTGAGACATATTATCGAGGTAATCACGTAGCTTTGCCGCCAATTCACTCCGGGTAAACAAACTCGTTCAGATTCAAAATCACCCGACAGGCCTGCTCCAACGACTCCTCGCGCAAGAACGCATGCATCTTCGTCATCTCGTCTGCCGTCGGCTCGCGACACAAGGCGAGCGTGATCTGTTTCGCGGGATCGTCGCCGGCTTCGCGTTTCAAGCGGGCGGCGAAGTGTTTGGCTTGTTGGTTCACGAAGTCGCCGTTGAAGAGGCTGAGGGCTTGGGGGGCGACGGTGGTGACTTGGCGTTGGGGGCAACTGCTGACGGTGTCAGCGAGGTCGAGGGTTTCGAGCATGGGGACCACCAATCCGCGCTTGATGAAGGCGTAGATGCTGCGGCGCGAGGCTTCGCGCTCGTCGGAGGCCTGCCAGACTTTTTCTTTGTCGGAGTTGGCTTCGAGCGCGGCTGCGGGAATGCCAGGCTTCATCGCGGGGCCGAATCGCTTCGGATTGAGCTGGCCGCTGACGGCGAGCATCGAGTCGCGAATGGCTTCGACTTCGAGACGGCGGTAGCGCATGAGCGTATCGGGCGATTTGATCGACTGCCACGCGCGGCTGGTGAGGATCAGGCGATGCAGCTTCTTCAGCGACCACTTCGCATCGTGCATGAACCAATGCGCGAGCCAGTCGAGCAGCTCGGGATGCGAAGGGGCTGCGCCCATGAGGCCAAAGTCGTTGGCGGTGGTGACGAGGCCCTGGCCGAAGTGTTGTTGCCAGATGCGGTTCACGATGACGCGAGCGGTGAGCGGGTTCTGGTCGCTCGCGATCCATTGCGCGAGACCGAGACGGCGTTGGGTCGTCTTGTTGCCGGATGGGAATGGAGGCTGTTGTTTGGCGAGAATGGCAGGCACCGCTGGCTCGACGAGATCGCCGAAGCGTGTGGGCGAGCCGCGCACGAGCACGTGGGTCTCGGGTGCTTTCGCGGAGGGTTCGCGCCAGGTGTAAACCTCCGTGCCATCGACGGGCACGGTGAGCTCGGTGCGGCCTTTGCGGGGGCGTTCGAGCGGATTGAAGACAGCGACGAGGCTGTAGTAGTCGCGTGTGGCCAGCGGCTCGAATTTGTGATCGTGACAGCGGGCGCAGCCGATGGTGAGGCCGAGAAAGGCCTGCCCGGTGGTGCTGACGATGTCGTCGAGCTGGTCGTAGCGATCGGTCGCAGGATCGGCTGGCTCATCATCCCAATGACCGAGCCGGAGGAAGCCGGTGGCGATGTGGGTTTCGAGCGACTTGTCAGGCAATTCGTCTCCTGCGAGCTGCTCTAGGACGAAGCGGTCGAAGGGTTTGTCCTTGTTGAGCGCCTCGATGACGTAGTCGCGGTAGCGCCAGACGAAGGGCTTTTCGGCATCGCGTTCGTAGCCGTTGCTGTCGGCGTAGCGCACGACGTCGAGCCAGTGGCGTGCCCAGCGCTCGCCGTATGTGGGGCGGGTGAGGAGATTGTCGATGACACGGCTGAATGCGGCGTCTGACGGGTCGGACAAGTCTGACGAGAAGCGTTCCTGCTCATCCAGCGTCGGCGGCAGGCCGATGAGATCGAGATACGCACGACGCAGCAGCGCGCCCGGCGTGGCAGCGGGGGCATTCTCCTGGCCGAAGACAAATGCGTCGATGGGGTGCGGATGCGCCGACTTCGGAACCGCCGGGCGCTTCACTGGCTGAAACGACCAGTGCTCCGAGGGCTTCTTCGGGATCGCCTCATCGCTCGGAAACGGCGCACCGGCTGCAAACCACTCCCGCAGCGCTGCAACCTGGGATTCCGTAAGCCGAGCGCCTTCCGGCGGCATGCGCTCGTCCTCATCGTGCGAGGTCACACGCGAGAGCAGATCCTGATGCATCTCTTTCTTGATCAAGACGCCGGCATCGAGTCGCAGGTCACCCTTCTGTTTCACCGTGCCGTGGCAGGACACGCAGCGTTCCTTGAGCAGCGGCTTGATGTCTTTGGCATAGTCCACCGCCGCCAGCGTCATCGGCAGGGTGAAGGGGAAGAGGAGTTGAATGAGCCGGTTCAAGGCCATGCGTTTTATACGTCGAAAGGCAGGTGGGTTCTCTCCGCTTGGACTGCCTGGAGATTGAATCGCTGCTAGTTCACCATCTACCTACACGTTCGAGACAGCACCTCCCATGAATACCTCTTTCTTTCCCTGCGCTGGCTCGCGGGCGCTGCATGCGCCGACGCGGCGCGAGTTTGTCTATGGACTGGGGACCTCGCTCGGAAGCGTCGCGTTAACCTCGTTGCTGGCATCGGAGGCAAAGGGGCCGCTTTCACCGAAGCCGCAGCAGGTTCCGGCGAAGGCAAAGAATTGCATCTTTCTCATGATGGAGGGCGGGCCGAGTCACATCGACTGCTTTGATCCGAAGCCGATGCTGGAGAAGCTGCATCTGAAGGAATTCACCCGCGAGGGGAAGCAGAAGTCGGCGATGGAAAGCGGGAAGCGCTACTATGTGAAGTCACCCTTTAAGTTCGCCCAGCATGGGAAGTCGGGCGCGTGGATGAGCGAACCCTGGCAGCACCTCGCCAAGGTGGCCGATGATCTTTGTTTCTACCGTGGCTGTCAGGTGGATTCGGTGAATCATCCGACGGCGATGTATCAAATGAATTGCGGCAACCGCTTTGGCGGTGACCCGGCGATTGGATCGTGGGTGACGTATGGGCTTGGTTCAGTGAATCAAGATCTGCCGGGCTTCATCGTGCTGCCGGAGATCAGCTATCCGCAGGGCGGCAGCGCGAACTGGGGCAATGGCTACCTGCCAGCACAATTCCAAGGCACGCCGCTTAGGCCGAAAGGCTCGCCGATCCTGGATCTGCGACCTCCTCAGGGCATCACGCCGGAGCATCAGCGGGCCAATTTGGACCTGCTTGGCAAACTCAATGCGAAGCACGCGGAGGATCATCCCTGGCATGATGAGCTGAAGGCGCGGATGAATAATTACGAGCTGGCGTTTCGCATGCAGATGCAGGTGCCCGAGGTGATCGACCTCGAAAAGGAGGATGTAAAAACGAAGGAGATGTATGGCATCGGCAAGGACGCGACGGATGCCTTTGGTCGGAAGTGCCTGCTGGCTCGGAAGCTGGTGGAGAAGGGTGTGCGCTTCGTGCAGCTCTACGCGGGCACCTGGGACAGCCACGACTACATCGAGCGGGCTCATGGAAATTTGATCCGGCAGGTGGACCAGCCCATCGCGGCTCTGATCCAGGATTTAAAGCAGCGTGGTCTGCTCGAAGACACGCTCATCGTCTGGTGCGGTGAGTTTGGCCGCACGCCAGACAATGGCGTGCGTGGCGGCACGGCCTACGGTCGCGATCATAATCCGAAGGCGATGACGATCTGGTTGGCTGGAGGAGGCTGCAAAGCCGGTCACAGCATCGGTGCCACCGACGATCGAGGCATGGAGGCGATTGAGGAGGTGCATCATGTGCGTGATGTCCACGTCACCCTGCTGCGTCTGCTCGGGCTGGATGACAACAGGCTCACCTTTTACCACGGGGGCCGCTTTAAACAGCTCTCCCAGATCGGCGGGCAGGTGATCGACAAGCTGATCGCTTAACGTCTCAGCGCGGGGAAGGCGCGGTAGAAGAAGCGTGGGTTGCTGTTCGAGACGGTCTGCGAAAAGGCTCCACCGCCGAGATGACTTGCGGGCTCTGGCAGCAGCCACTCCACGAAGTCGGGGGTGCCTTCGATCATGACATCGATGACATTGGCATAGCTGGCGGGCCAGTTGGCGCTGATTTGGAAATTGCCCCCGCCGAGGTGGGAGAGGAGGAAGTTTCTGATCTCCAACCGCACTGGGGCGAGCACTGGGCTGCTGGCGGCACTGAGCGGATTGGTCGCGTCCAGATATTCCTGAGCTACGGAGTAGAGAGATCCGTCGGCGTTGAAGAAAGTGTCGTGCATCATCGTGCCGAAGTAGTGCAGCTCCCAGGAATCAGCGAGGAGGTCGCGGTCCGTGTCATCACCGACGATGGTCGGCAGAGACAGCAGGGACAGTGAAGAGACCTCCAGCGCCGGATAGCCGGCGATTTGTGGCAGGTCATTGTAGGCAGTGATCTGGATGGGCGTTCCCGTGGGTGCTTCGTTGGCATCTGGCAGGGCCAGAGGGCGGATGCTGGCATCGAGCATCAGGCTGGGATTGCCACCCGAATCATCGAGCAACGGCTTGCCAGGTGTGGGCGTGCCGGAGCGGGTGTACATCGTCTGGGTCACACTGCTGCGCTCCGGTGCGCTGGTGCGGATGCTGGCGAGTTTGGCTGAGGCGGCGGATTGCTCCGCTGGTGTCAGCGAGGTGGCGGTGAGGTAGGCGGTGGAAAGCGCGCCCGTGCTCACAAAGCTGATCAGCTCATCCATGGGGAAGGGCAGGGAGGCCAGGGCATCCGTGGCGAGGGCGTTGTGCTGGGCATAGACATCGCGGGCCAGCTTTCGCAAAGCCTGGGCGCCGAGGTCGCTGCCGGAAAGCTGCTCATCTACATGCCGGAGCACGGCGATGATGCGTGCGATGCTGGCCGCCGGTGTGGTTTTGGAAGCTTGGCGCAGCTCCACGAAGCTGAACAAAGCATCGGCTTCATCAAAGAACATCGCCGGGCTGCTGATGGCTGCCGTGGGTGCACGCTCCAGGATGAAATCACCGACGATCTTGCTGACGATCAGGGCGGAGAGTGTGGAGTGCGGAGTTAGGGTGACCTCAGCGTAGGGGCGTGCTCCCCGGTTCGCGGCGGCCTGCAACTCGGTGACCCAGCCAGCGGCGGAGAAGGTGCCGGTCGGCGTCGAGTCCCAGGCGGGGTCGAGCTGTCGCTGGCTCCAGCCGCTGTCGTAGCCTTCGGGCGTGGCGAATCCAGCGCGCCAGTTCGTGCTGCCTGCCTGCCAGTTCGTGCCTCCCCAGCTCCAGGCGGTGGGCGTGCCGATGGCTCCATCGGTGGTGGCCCAGCTCCAGGCTTCTGGTTCCAAAGCAGGAACGAGGGCGATGAGCTGCCGTCCGCGGGGTTCATTCGTGCCGACAGGTGTGGTGCTGAAGTGGGTGGTGGTGCTACAGACGAGGTAACCTTTCTCGGGGTCCACGGCGCGCGCTGTCACCCGGCCAAAGCCCGAGGCAGCTCCACCAGTGCCGATGCTGCCTGAGCCGAGTTCATTGCCAAAGGGATCACTCACCGTGACCTCCGTGCCTGTGGCAGCGATGGCGGTGACGGCACCCGTTGCGGTGCGGAGCTGCGCGCGGACATCGACCAACATGGTGTCGAGCGAGTTGGCATCGGTGGCGGGGAAATTCAGCGCGTCATTGGGGTTCGTGCCTGCGGCCAGTTCATCCAGGTCGGTGAAGCCGTCGCCATCTGTGTCATCACCTCCGGCGGGGTCCATGCCGTGGGCGATCTCCACGAAGTCAGGCACGCCATCGCCATCGGCATCCTGGAGAGCTGCTGGCAGGCTAAAGGTGTAACTGGCGCGCTGCACAGCCCCTGCTCCGGCGGCGTTTTGGGAGTAAAACTCCACCGTCGAGTCGCGGGTCAGCCAGGGTGGGTTGGCAGAGTTCCAGAGCTGGAAGGCGCTCGTGGTGTTGGTGCGGTAGTAAACCGATGTCCCTCCCAGCAGACCGCTGAAGGTGATCTGCTGAGCCACCTCGTAGTTTCCTGCGTCTGGCGAGATCTGCACGGAGTCGATGACGGGACCGAGGTTGCTTTGAAAGCTGAAGAGGGAGAACTGGCTGTGCAGTTGGTTCACGGCTGAGCCTGCCGCCGGAACACCGGTTCCGAGAACCTGGGCTGAAGGCGCGCTAATCCCCGTGCTGCTGCCGGTGAAGCGTCCGGCACTGGCATTCACGGGTGGGCCGAGAGTCACGCCTGTCGTCCAGTCCGGTGCCTGGAAGCTGTGCAGGAGGTCCGTGCTGTCCGTGCGGAAGAGCGGAGCGCCGAGCAGGAGGACATTGGCAAACCGCGCGAAAGGCCGACGAGGAGTCATCATCGTCGTGGCGCCCTGCACCCAGGTCGTGCCGTTGTGGGTGAAGGGGATCACGCGGTCAGAGTAGCCGTCGAAGTTCGAGGCATAGAGGAGCTGGAAACTGTTTGGCCCCGTGGGAATGATGCCATTCAGCACCGCTCCGCCTGCCACAGGAATGAGGTTTTCCACCGGCCCAAATCCGCCCGTGAGGGTGTAGCTGCGGAAGGCCAGATCTCCATACACGCTACGCATGAGCACTTTCAGGCCGGCAGGCGTCTGCACAGGCACCGCCTGGGCGAGTGGGGCTGGCATGTTGTAGGTGACATCACTCACGAAGTTCCAGCCAGGGCCGACCGCCTGAACACGGCGCACGCGGATGCGGTGGTCCCAGGGGGTCCAGAACATGACATCTGCATCGGTTCCATCGAAGAAGCCGGAGATGAAGTTGGAGTTGTCCTGAACATTGAGGCTGACCAGCTCCGGAGTGCCCGCCGTGCCGGTCAGCTGCCAGGCGTGGAAGCTGTCAGTGGGGCCATTGTCGCGCATGAAGGCGAAGAACTGCGGCGCGCCCATCACGGGCACCATGGGATTGCCGAACTGGCAGGCGGAGTCTGGGGCGTTATCCGTGCGCAGGAGTGACCAGGCACCGGCATTGCTGCGGATCTGGCGGATCTGCACGGCGTCCGTGAGATCGCGTGAGGCCAGCACGGCCAGATCGTCCTCAGCGGTGGGAGTGGGCCCTGCGGGCAGGTTCAGCGCCGCCAGCAAAGTGGGGCCGAGGCCGCCCTGGGGAATGCTCACGGGTTCGATGTAACCCGCCGTGTCCGGCCTGAGCACCTGCACGCGGTTTTGATCCATGCTGGTGACGGCAAAGGCATCATTCGTCAGGCCGCTGAGTTTCCCCACTGCCACACCGGTGATGTTTTCAGCACCTGTCGGGCGGCTTTCCGCAAAGGTGTAGCCTCCGCTGCCCGTGCCGTAGCCGATGCGGTAGGTGCCGCTTTCTTTGTCGAGGATGAGCAGATCGGCATTGCCGTCGCCATTAAAGTCCGCCGCGGAGGTGAACTCCTTCTCCGTCGAGTGCACAAAGGTGCCTGCGTGGAGGGATGGCGAATGCAGAAGGACGAACGCGGAGAGCAGAAGAAAGCTGCGGAAGGAGGGAAGCTTCATGGCATCAGGAATGGTCATGGGTTTCACGGCACATCGATTTCATTCGTCACGATCACGCGCTCGATCTCCTTGTCCGGGCCGAAGCGGACGAGGAGGTATTTGTAGCGCGCCTGTTTGAGCACGGGCTGGCGGTCGAGGAGGAAGATGTCCTGATCGCTCCCTGAAATGATGCGCGGCAGGGTGGTATCACTACTGTCCAGCAGGGCGATGAAGGGATCCGTGACGACGGTGCTGCCCGGGCCGGGCTGATCATACTGGGCGATCTTTTCCATCAGCGGTGTCACCTGCACGAGGTCACCAGGCACATTCGGGTAGTAGGCGCTGGGCACCTGCACGCGATACATGGCCACCGGCAGGATGACTCCGGGGATGGCCTCCAGTGGCTCTGCCTGGGCCACGCTGTCATTCCGGTAGAGGTAGTTCTCCAGATCCTTGAGGCCGGGCATGAAGTAGAGTTTGTGGCCTTGAGGATCGTTGTCCGACCCGCCGACATTCGTGCCCTGGGCAAAGTCTTCGTATTCGCCGATGCGGACGGCATTGCCCTTCCATGGGCTCAGCTTGCTGAGGTTGAGATGCACGGCGCTGACACCGCTGTGGAAGCTCGTCTTTGGCGGCAGCGGGCGGTCGGGCCATGGGACCACGGGTGAGATCACGCTCTTGTGCCCGGCGTAGCTGAAGGTCTGCACATTGCTGAACGCACCGGACTGGCGGGCGCCAAATTTGCCCTCGCCCACGGCACGGACCATGACCGTGTAGGTGTCTGACAAAGACATCGGCAGGGTGAAGCTGAACTCCGGTGAACCACTGGCGTTCAGATGCCGGGCCAGGCCGGTCTCGAAGACGCTGAAGTCGATGCCCTCGGTGCCTTCGACATCGGTGAGGTTATTGGGATGCGTGCTGACCAGATCGTTGGAAAGGCCACTGGCGGTGGATGTCGGTGTGTTGCCGGACTTCCGGCCCACCCAGACCTCAAAGCGCTGCACTCCGGCGATGTTGCAGAACCAGGTGGTCCGCAGGCGGGGTGGCAGGGCGGCGGTGGCGGTCAGTGGTTCGAGGATCGGCGTGGGCAGGTAGCTGGCATCTCCGTAGTCGAGACACTCTCCCTGCTGCACGAGTGGTCCTGCGTTTCCGTGCTCGTCAAAGAGCTGGAGGTAGTAGCAAACGGTGCAGTTGCTGGCGACGGGGTTTGGGTCTGTCCAAGTCACGGTGGTGGCTGTCAGAGGGATCTCACCAGAGGCCACCAGCGTCTGCGGCCCGCCATCGACGCGGCGATACACTTTGTACTCCCGTGCTCCGGTGCTGGGGGTGAATGTGCCAGACACATCGGTCATGGTGCCGGTCACAGGATCTACCGCATCATGCACCCAGTCCGCGGTGCCGCCGCCTGTGCTCGTCTGAATGATGGCCGCGTTCCAGAGGACGAGGAGGTATTTGTTCTCCTGAGGCACTGGCGAATTGCTGGTCGAGGGCACCCAACTGCTCACGCGGCCATTCTTTGTGCCCACTCGGCAGAGGAA
Source organism: Verrucomicrobiaceae bacterium (assembly GCA_021151605.1). Taxonomy (GTDB): domain Bacteria; phylum Verrucomicrobiota; class Verrucomicrobiia; order Verrucomicrobiales; family Verrucomicrobiaceae; genus Prosthecobacter. The sequence continues at coordinate 7,849 of JAGKWZ010000105.1, read as the reverse complement.
CTGGGTATCGCCAGCGTAGGTCGGCAGTGTCCTGCGCAGGGCCGCCACGGCCTGGGCTCCCGTCTTTTTAAAGGAGGCTCGCCCGAGTGGCTGAGGGGTCTGGTAACCCATGGCGAACTCGGCGTATTCCCAGCCATCCGCCGGAGTGGCGGCACAACTGAGGACAATATGCCCCTGGTCATTCGTGAGGCCTTGCAGCGGCACCTGGGTGAAGCTGTCGAAAGTCAGCGTGGGGGTGCGGAGGGTGACTTTGAGATCTCCCGAGACTCCGTCAGGTCCGGCACGGTCACGCAGCACGCCCCAGGCCGGTGTGCTGTGGCCGGACAGATTTTGGCTGAGGCTGCCATCGATGGCGCGGATGGTGTAAAAGTAAGTCTTGCTCGTGTCATCCGGCACGGAGGGTGGTGGCTCGTCGATCTCCGCCCAAGGTGGCGGGGCGACGCTGCCGTCGTCCGTGAAGGTCGTCTGAGCCACAGGCAGGATGGCGATGAGGTTTTTGTCGGGACGATGGAAGACGGGGTCGAGGATCAGACCTTTGGTGGTCATCTCATGCGGGGTGCGCCAGCGATAGACTGCCCAACCGCTGATGGTTTCTCCAGCCGGGAGTTCCGGTGGCTGCCACTCCACGAGGAAACGCTGGTCACGCACGGTGCCGTTGTAGTGGGCGACGGAGCGCACCTTCACCTTCACGGGCGGGTTTGGCGGCATGCGGTCTTTCACCGTCACGCTGCGGCCCTCGCTCGGCACGCCGCCACGCCCCAGCAGGTCACGGGCGACCACGAAGTAGGCAAAGGCATCCCCATCCGTGAAGGTCACGCCGGTTTGGAATCGGTCTTTGTCATCCACGAGGAAGACCGTCTCGGTATCGGCGGCATTGTTGGCCTCGACAAAGGTGAGCATTCGAGGAGGCAGCACGGCGAGGCGGTTCACTTTGGAAGTCTGCGGTTCGGCGATGAGCTGTGCCGTCGTGGCCGGAGGTGTGGCGAGCCAGCCACGGCTGGTCGCCACCGCCAGGGGCACGCGATACATGTCATAGCCGTAGTGCAGTGGGGTGAGGTCACGGAGCGCATTGGGCGTTCCCCAGCGCAGGGAGACATTCAGGTTTCCTTTGCTGGAGCTGTCTTCGATTTCAAAAGGCCTGCCAGGCGCGGGCAGCACGAGCACGGAGCCAGCATCCACCGTCACTCGGCCGAGCACGGCGATGTCGCTGTCATTCGCGCGGTCGAAGTCACGCAGTTCGTAGGTGCGGAGCGCTCCTGCAGGAATGGGGTCCGCCACGGCGATGCCGAGCGCCATGGCCACCGCCACATGCTGGCGGCCCAGCAAGATGAGGCGGCGCATGTTTTCTGCGTTTCCGTGGGCGGCAGCCACCAGGGCGCTCAGCCTCTGCGCCACCGTGACTCCGGCGGCTGGTGCGGCATCTCCGAGCATGTCTGTCAGCAGCGTTTCGAGATCGGCCATGTTTTGACCCAGCGCCTGAGCCGTGGGCAGCATGGACTCGATCAACCGCGTGTCCGCTGTCGGCTCCACTACCGACACGCGGGCGTAAGCGGCGGGTGAGGCCACGCCACCATTTTTCCGGTAAAGGGCGACTGCATGCGTACTGACAAAGAGAGGGTCCGTGGGCTGCCAGATCAGCCAGGCGTGAGTCTGGCCGCCGGAGGTGGACGTGGTGCCTGCAAAGATGAGGCTGTTGTCCAAACCGGTCTGAGCAGAGGCCGAAGCAGCGAGGACGAGTGAGAGAAGAAGAGAGCGGAACATGGCGATAATCACGAAAAGAGGTTCTTAGAAGTTCACGTCCCAGCCGCTGGCGTCGGTGTACTTGAGGTCCACTTGGAAGTTGGCTTTCACACACAGCGGGCAGACACCGGCCTTGCCAGTGACGCGGCCGTAGCCGGCGAAGTTGTAGGTGTCTCCGCTCTTCGATCCGGCCAGGGAGATCTCAGCTCCCACTTCCACTGCGCACAAGGCCTCACCAAAGACGCCGAGCGTCATGCGACCGCCGTAGGTCGGCCCTTCCTGGAAGTAAAAGACGCCTGCTCCAGCCTTGGCGCTGATCTGGAAGAAGCAGGTGCCCGTGCCGTAGATCGGGAAGGTGCCCTCACCATAGGCATAAATGCCGGTGATGGTGCTCGTGGGCACGACATCCGCCACGAGGGGATCGATCATCTTCAGCGGCTCCAGGTCACAGGAGCGTCCGAGGAACACGCCGCCCGCTACATCATACTCCCCGAAGCGCACCCCGATGGCAGCGGCGATGTAGTTTTCACTGGTGCCGAACATGACGCTGGCGGCCAGTTTGTAGATCTCGAAGGTCTCGAAGCTGATCGTGCCCGAGGTCATCTCAAAGGCACCGCCCATGCTGCTGGGGACATTGCCGGTGAGGCCGAACTTCACACTCATGTCCGCCCTCACGCCATCCGCACCCAGGCCTACCCAGCCGAGATCCATGTCCGTGGTGCCGATAGTCACCTCCGTGAGGATCGCGCCAGGCGCACTGGAGCAGCCTGCGGGCCCGTCGGAGTCCAGTTCTTTGATCAAAAGGTAGGCATTGATCGTCATCGGGTCTGGCACGCTCAGCTCGAAGACGCCGTCGATTCGCAGCTCGTCGAGGCTGTCGCCATTGATGTGCGCGTAGCCGGTCAGCGAGCCCGCGCCCAGTTTGTCGCCAAAGCTGCCAATGGTGTCGTTGATGGCGGTATCCAACTCGGCGAGCACCTCGGAAAGGGCATCACGGATGGCCTTGTTCAGCGCGGCAAAGGCACTGTCCACCGCTTCATTAAAGCTGGCCTGGAGGTCATAGAGCCGCTCCTTCACCGCCTCCTGGATGTCTGCCACCAACTGCGTGGCATAGAAGGCGTCCTTGATCTCCTGGGCGATCTGGTCACGCCACTCGTCCGCGATGTCATCCAGACGTGCCAGATCCTGCGTGGTGGCGGATAGCACGATCTCTTTGACGGCGAGATTCACACTCAAGTTGAGGTTGGCGATGTCCACCTGGCCACCGGAGACATTGTTGATGATGTCCTGGATTTCTTCCCCGAGATCGGTGGCACCCTGAATCTGCGTGCGCACTTGGCTGATGAGGTCACGCACGTCCTGGAGCGTGGTGGTGATGGCCGCCAGAGTGGGTTCGGCTTCCTGAATGAGTGCGTTGAGTTCCTCCTCAATCGTGGAGGCCTCCACAGCAGCGCTGAGTACGCCGACCAGGGCGGAGGAGAGCGACTCGAAAACGATGCGGTGCAGCTCGCCATCCACATTCACCTGTTTCAGCAAACCGTTCGCCACCTGCTCCACCGGCAGACTCAGCCCCGTGTCTGGATCGATCGTGACCTGATTAATCACCGAGTCGATGCCCTGCTCGATCTTCGCCAGTCGGGCATCAAGGTCGTAGAGGAAGCCATTGGTGTTCGTGATGGTGTCATCCAGGGTGTTCAGGGCAGTCGTGAGCTGCGAGCCAGGGCCGATGTGAGCGCTGATGATGGTCTCCAGATCCGCCTGCGTGTAAACACCGCTGGAGATCTTGGTCTTGAGCGCGGTGATGAGGTTATTGAGCACCGGAGCCGTCACCGCATCCAGCGCCTTGCCGAGCAGATTTTCCGCGCTGTCACTGAGTGTGTTGGCAAACTCATCCACGCCATTTTCCAGCGCGCCGAAGACCTTGTCTCCCGCAGCATCGATCATCGCGGAGGCCGTGCCCGTGGCGTCATCCACGGCATTGAAGACGAAGTTTGTCAGGCTGATTTCTGGCAGGCCGTCATAGCGCACGCCGAAGGTGATCTCGGCATTTTCGGCATCCATGAAGACCAGCTCGTGCTGGGTTTGCACGACGATGATGTCTTTCGTGATGGGACCGAGGCCGGTGAAATTGAAGGCGGTGTTGGACCACTTCAACGGGTAGTCGAAGGAAAGGATACCGCCGAGCCAATCTTGCTGGGCGCGGGGCTTGTACAGTTCGTTCGTGTCTCCGCTGTCCCGGTAGGCGGACAGCGTGCCGGTGTAGCCGTCATTGCCGTCGTCAAACGTCGTGTCCGTGAACGGGTCCAGCGAGGCCTCCAGCCAGCCCTGCGTGGGCCAGCCACCCATGATGTGGAGAACGGAAGTGTTGTCCGCCTCCACGCAGCGTGTGTGCAGATGCACCTGCATGTCCCGGAAGAATGGCACGTCGATGGAACCAAAGAGACTCCAGAAGCCCTCCGTGGCTCCGGCGTTGTCATTCAGGTAAGCTTGCTGGGCGGGGAAGAACTCATAGGTTTCGCCAGTGGAGCCGATGATTTGCAGCGAGCCTGGCAGGCGGACACGCGTGGGCACATCGCCATCCGGTGCCAGCGCTGTGTGCTCCGTCGGTGTGAGGAAGGTGCCATCTGCCTCGATCCCGAGTGCGCCGACGATCTCATCTTCAACGTGGGAAGCGTAAGCGCCAAAGCCGAGCACAAAAGTGGTTCCCGCGCCAGGATCGCAGGTGCTCGTGGAGACAAAGGTGGCCGTGTAAGGCGTGAAGAGGCAGTCCCAGAAGTCGAATTCCTTGGTCACCGTGCCTGCGCCAGTGATTTCCAGACTCTCGACAGCTCCCAGGCAGCTGAGCTTCATCTCGGTGAAGTCGAGCATGAAGTTCGTGGGGGATGGCAAAACCAGTTCCCCGGCGGTGCGGCTGTCCTCCTGCTCCGTGGAGAGGAAGGAGAAGCCGAAGGAATCCAGGGTGAACTGATAACCCCCGATGGTCGCTGTGCCGGGGAAGCCGCCTGCGGGAGCCTCGTGGATGCCGGTGACGCCGGAAGTGCGGACATAGTATTTCGAGCGCGTGGTCAGCGTGTAAGCGCCGAAGGGATCTCCCTGCAAGGTGCTCAGGCCTGAGTGCGCGCCCGTGTCACAGCGGAAGTTCGTGCCTGAATAGTCACCCAGACCTGCCGTGTAGGCTGCGGTGGCGGGGCGTTCCGGGGCCGCAAGGTTCGCCGGATCATAGCCGCTGAGCAGCATGAAGCCGGGCGCATCATCATCGGTGAGGGTGTTCAGATCTCCGCGCAGAAAGGTCCCCGCCATGAGGAAGTTCGCCGAGGGGAAAAGGGTGGTGACCTGATGCGCATAGGTTTGCGGGTCAGTCGGCACGGCTTTGGGTATGGCACCCCAGGAAAGGGCGCTCATCGTCACCACACCACTGGTGTGAAGGCCGCCGTCTGAGGTGAAGTCGAGCCTGCCCGTGCTGGGGGCGACGGTGACGCTGGAGGTCACCGCAGAGCCGCAGCCCTGCTCCAGGGCATCCTGGCAATGCTGATTGTAGCCCACAGCTACGGCGCTGGCCGTGTTCAGGTGGCTCGTGGTCGGAGTGATGAGGTCGTCCGTGATCGTGATGGCGCTGAGCGAGCCGTAGTTCACCTCGGCACCGTAGGGCATGTGCGTCTTGAACATGGCCGTGGTGACACTCAGCACGGCCGTCATTTCACCGCCACCGCTGGTGCCCGTCCTGAACTTGGGAAAGGCGGCCGTGGTGACTTTGTTGTACACATGATCATTCGAGCGTTTCTCAGCCAAAGAAGGGTCCGCGTAGCTGGCACTATATCCCGCCATGAAGTCTAGCAGCGGCTGGCGGATGGAGTGCGCCGGGCAGAGATTGCCAGCGCGGAACTCTCCCAGCGCCGTGTCCCACTGGAGGATGGGCGTTTCCACGTAGATCGGCTTGGTCTCCTCATGCAGGAAGAAAGTCCCGGCGGCAAAGACCTCGTTCAGCAGGGCGTCCAATGGAGCCAGGCTTTGGTTTAAGTCTCGCACGCCATACTCCACCTGATCGGAAAGCAGCCCTTCGTAGCGGTTCGAGGTCCAGCCCACACCCGTCGGCAGCCGCACGTCCAGCTCTCCATGGGCTCCCGTGGTGTCGAGCGTGATGTCCCCATCCCGCCGGAACTGCACCCCATTCAGCAAGCCAGCGCGCGCCAGGGGTGTGTCGGGTTTCAGCAGCACGGTCCCACTGTTGTAAGCAGGAGGGTAAAAGCCGGAGTAGCTCGCATTGCCAAACTCATCGAGCACGACGTTGATCATGGTGGCGTCACCGTAATGCCAGTCGCTGATGCCATCGACACTGCCGCTGTTGCTCTTTGGGTCGATGCGGACAATCGACTGAATGACTCCAGGAGGTGGTAGGCTGGGGATGACAAAGGGCGTGCTGCTGATGTCCGAAAAGTGTGTGACGATGCTGCCGAATTTAAGCTGGCCCGTGAAGTGCAGCATGAAGGTGCTGGCCGAAGCCAGGGCACCACCAGTCTTCACCGTGCTGGTGGCCGGAATCTCGATGTGCGAACTCTGCACGCCGATGTGATGCGCCTGTGGCTTCAAGATGACGCTGGGATCGACATAAATCGTACGAGTGCCGCTGACTGCACTGGGTGCGGGTGGCGTCCCGCTGCTGTCATGACCATCAATGGCGACGGTGAAGCTATGGTTCGTCACGGTGCTCGCCTGGACGGCGTTGGAGACATCATTGATGAGTGTCGGTGTCAGGGTGACATCCAGGTTCACCGACTGCGGCGTGGTATCCCAGCGGTCATAGCGATGGACTTTGTAGCCAACCGTCACGGGGATGGTCGAGTTGGTGGCATTCGGCTCCAGGATCCACTCGCGATCAATTGTGACGCTGGTGACCTCTGTGAGTGCATTGCGGTCAATGCTCAACGGGTCCGTGCCGGTGAAATGGAGGTAAGTGCGCCCGGTGGCGCCTGTCAGCTTGTCCACCTCAGTCGTGGCATTGTACAGGAGTCGAGCACGCAGCCGATAGTTCACACCTGGCAGCAAGGGGGCAATGGAAGTCGGCTCGATGTCAGCATCATAGCTGCGGTTGTCCGGCACCGTGGTGATGGAGACCGTGGGGGAGATCGCCGTGGCCATCACGACATTGCTCGGGTCCAGCAGGCTGAACTCCACTGCATAGTTGCCGGTGGAGCTTACGGTGCAGTTTGCCCTCGCCGACACGAGGTGGCGTTTGGTTGCTGGATCAGAGTCGGTTCCGTCTGCGGCGATGACATAACCCGGTGCGGTGTAGGAAGGCAGAGCCAGGGTGTTTACCGTGCCCAAACCCTGAGCTTGGGCTAGCAGCGGCATAAGCAGACATGTCGCGAAGAAGAAAAAAAGGCGTGATTGCATCTTGAGCAGGTTTTCTATTCAAAGAAGCTCCCTTTCGGCAGCCATGGTTTCAGTCAATTATGGGGCGGATTTTTGCCCTCGTCCGCGCGTGAGGAATCTCCTTCGGAGACGGTGGTCTCGATGCTTCGCGGACGCGCTTCTGGGACCTGAAGATCCAGCACGATCCGGAAGCCATTCATATGTTTGGCGCGGCCCAGGGGCTCGATTTGCCGAGCTTGTAGTCTCAGTCCGCGGGGCACCACCGTGGACCAGGAGCCGCCGCGCATGAAGTAGCTCTTGCGCATGGCGTTGGGCTGCGGCGGTGCCAGCGTGTCCGTCCATTCGGCGAGGTTACCGGCCAGATCAAAAATGCCGAGGGCATTCGGCGGGTAGCTGCCCACTGGGGCAGTGCGTGGATAGGGATCTCGGTTGGGCAAAGTCGCCGCGTTTGGCGGCCAGAAGCTGTCCGTCACCTCCACGCCACCGAAGTTGCCCTGCTTTTGCAGATCCGGTATATCGAGGATGTTCTCCAGCTTTGTGCTTGGAAGGTCGGCATCGAACTCCAGCCCCGCAGCGAGACTCCATTCGGCATCAGTAGGCAGGCGGTAGGCCTGCGAAGCTGTGATTCGGTTTTCGAGGCGGTCTTTCCAAGTCAACCAGGCACAGAATAGGCGTGCGTCGATGAGGTCGATACCGCAGACGGGATGGTCCTTGGTTTGATGAAAGCTGGGGCCTGGAT
>JAGKWZ010000104.1 GCA_021151605.1 Verrucomicrobiaceae bacterium | reverse complement strand
CAGGTGCTCCGTCAGGGGAAGTACGAACTTCCTACCGATGAGGATCTTACCATCAGTCAGGCCATTCTGCGAGCGGGTGGACTTGCCCAGTTCGCCCATCCTAAAAAGGTCAAGCTTATTCGCAAAACACCCCAGGGGAACAAGACAATCTACGTCGACCTCGATCAAATCATGCATCGGGGCAATTTGGAGTATGATGTCTATATTCGGAATAATGATGTCATCATAGTGGATGAGAAAAAATTCAATATTTAGGAACATCAGACTACTGTTTGGTAAGACGTAACCTTTTGAAAATTTCTGTAGCTACCTGACAAATTGCAACCAAACAATTTTGGTGCACAAAAGTAGTCTATGAGGCATACTCCACTTATACTATTCCAGGTGTACGCCATTGAACTAAACTGTTGGAATTCCGCCCTCTAGATTTGCCATGGAAAATACCCTGCTTCTACCGCCGCCAGCAGTCTCCGGTCAGTCAGCCACTCTTAGCCGGATACATGAAACGTCAGCTAAGTTCCAGCGCTATAAAATCCTCTTGCGTCGTCGCTGGTGGTTCCTGCTGCTCACCGCCAGTATTGGTGTCTGCATTCAGGCGCTGCGTATTACGGGTCTCCCTGACACTCACACAAGCCTTGCCAAACTTGTCGCCGGCGGACGAGTCGTTGCCAGTGAAGGTAATGTTGGCTGGCAGGACCAGTTAACCGACTTCTACGGAACAATCATCGAAACACTCGAGAGTGCGGAAATGAAAAAGCGTGCAATGGCTCGAGTCCATGCCCTTCATCCTGATCTTAAGGATTCAAGTGTGGATATCCGTGTCGCTCAAACCAAGGGATCCGCGATCTTTAACGTATTTGCCATCGGTTCAGAACCAAAGTTCACCAAGATCTTCCTGGATGCCCTGCTTGATGAATTCATTGCTTTCCGTCAGTTGATTCGTGAACAGGGACTGGAAAGGGCCTTGAACACCTTCACCGAAACCGTGGTGAAAAAGAGCAAAGAACTCCAGGAGCGAACTGAAAAGCTTGAGTCATTCCGCAAGGCCAACGACACCGTCCAATTATACGGGAGTCACAATGAGGCTGCTGCCTTCCTTCTGAATCTCAAAACGAGGAGAGAATCCATTTCTGGTGAGCTAAAGGATCTCCAAATTGCTCTTGAAGATGTTGATGCCGCTATGCTTGACCGTGAACGTGGCATTATCTCCACAACCAACACTTCTGGAGTACCTACTCAGTCGACAGGAGTGGCGGCTCAGTCAGGAAAACCTGGTGACGCTGTAACAAAGCTGCCTGCCACCGGTGTCGACAATAATACGGCTGGCGGTTTGGGCATGACCTCCGCAGAGCGTGACTACCTTGATACCAAGAAAGAAATCATGCGCTTTCAAAATGACCGCTTGAAGCTTCTGCGTAGTTTCAAGCCTGGACACCCTGAAGTTGTCGTTTTGGATGAAAAAATCGAGTCTGCTAAGCAACTCCTCTCCAGCTTCTCTGATGAGATCGTTAGAGAAATGCGCAGTCGTGAGAGTACCCTTCTTCGGCAGTTGAAAGCGATTGACCAACAGATTGCTGAGAAGCAAAAAGAAGCCCTTGAACTTGGTGGCAAACTTGCCGAGCACGAACGCCTTGATGAAGATTTCAAAGCTGCAAAGCTGGCTCATGATCAAATGTTTGAGCGTGTCCAAAACTTTCAGGACCTGCAAAACATCCAAACAGATTATGTCGCAATACAGGAGCGCGCTTCCACTGCTTACAAAGATGTACAAGACTGGGTCAAGCCCTTGGTGGGCGGTCTAATTATCGGCCTGATTGTTGGCGTCCTCATTCTTGTGCTGTTTGACCGTTTGGATGATCGCATGAACTCCTTCTCTGAGTTTCAAGGACTTTTCCCATCTGAAGCTGTGCTTGGGCAGATTCCAGAACAGCGTCAGCGTGGAGATGTAGCCTTGCTACGACCAAATGATGATCGTCATCTATACGCCGAGGCATTCCGTAACGTGCGTTCCTCGATCCTTTTTAAGAATTGGAATGGTAAGCAGCCAAAAACGATTCTGGTCACTAGTGCCGTTCCTAACGAAGGCAAAACCACAGTCACCTCCAATCTCGCTATCACCATGGCCCTGGCCGGTGCACGTGTTCTTCTGGCTGATTGCGATCTTCGGCGTGGTGGTGTCAGTGAACTCTTCAAACTGCCCATTACTCCGGGCTTGAGTGAGGTGCTCCGAGGTAAGCTGCACTGGAGAGATGCCGTCCAGGAAACTGGTGTGCGAGGGCTTGATCTTTTGGCCCGTGGTGAGGTCTTCGACCAGACCTCTGAAGTTCTCCTTTCCAAGACAGCCGAGGAAATGCTACGAGAAATGGGTGATGAGTATGATTACATCATCTTTGATAGTGCACCCGTGCTTGTGGCTGATGACACCGCCAGCTTTGCTCCGAAGTTGGACACGGTTCTCTTCGTCGTCCGCCTTTCTTCCACCATGGCTCGCCTCACAGGCAAGGCCCTTGACTTGCTTTATGACCGTCAGGTCAATGTTGGAGGCGTGATACTCAACCGCTCCACTACAAATCTTAAGGAGTATACCTACTACAACTACGCCAGTTACTACTACGCTCCTGTGAAAAAAAAGCCCGGCGAAGAAACTCCTGTAGCAAAGGCCTGATCCACTTATCAGAATCGTCTTTTCAAAGCTTCAGCGATAGCGGCAGTTGGGCTAATCCAGTGGCTAATAACAGCCGATGGGTAAAAGGTAAGCATGACCAATAAATATCGCATCCACCTGAGCGCCCAGGAACGAGACCAAATGCAGAACATCATCAGAGTCGGCAAGGCGGCGGCGAGCAAACGACAGCGGGCGCAAATCCTGCTGGCGGCTGATACCAGCAAGGAGGGCGGCGACTTGCGCGACAAGGACATTGCCAAAGTGCTTGATGTGTCCATCGCGACGGTCGAGCGCACGCGTTGCGCATCTGGTGGCCGCCACCACCTGCAGCCCTCCGCCGCAAGGCGCGGCACTCTGGACGCTCATGCTGCTGGGAGACCATTTCGTGGGACTCGGAGTGGTGGCGAGTGTAAGTGCGCCGACCATCGGCAGGTCGTTAAAAAAATGACCTCAAACCCTGGCAGGTAGCGCAGTGGTGCCTGCCACCGCAGGGCAGCGCCGCCTTCGTGTGCGCGATGGAGGACGTGCTCAAAGTGTATAGCCGTCCGAGTGGTGAAAAGCGCCCACTGGTGTGCTTGGACGAGATGTGCAAGCGGCTCATCGCCGATGTGCGCTAGCCACAGCCCGCGCTGCCAGGACTCGCCGCACGAGTGGACGACGAGTATGAGCGGCGCGGCATGTGCAGCGCGTTCATGGTGCATGCACCATTGGAGAAGTGGCGCGGCGTGCGCGTCACCGGACACAGACCATCCAGTGGTTGTGTGACGAGACTTATCCGCAGGCCGAGAAGATCGTGCTGGTACAGGACAATCTCAACACGCACACGCCCGCTCACACCTGAGGAGGCGATGCGCCTGAAAGAAAGCTCCGAATGGCATTACACGCCCAAACACGGAAGTTAGCTGAACATGGCGGAGAATGAGACTGGCGTATCGGCGACCAAGCGACGCTGGAGAGATAACTCGAGGCATGGAGTCAGAAACGCAATGCTGCCCAATACGGAACCGACTGGCAGTGCGGAACCGACTGGCAGTGCGGAACCGACTGGCAGTGCACGACCGAGGGCGCACGCGTCAAGCTTAAGCGGCTTTATCCTGCAACTTTACTGACATAAGCCACTAGTTCGATGATGACAGATCGCTGATTTTGTTGGCCCATCCCGCTACCAATACCTATGCGAAACTTTCCCGGCTCATGACATCAGGACGGTCGATTCCGCATTAAACCCGAACGCCGCCTTTGCCATTTGATTGACTGCGGTTGAGCGAGGTTCAAATCATGCATCCGCCGGGTGCCACGAAGTCCCAATCCACGACTGGCGGACGCTTTCGAGGCAAAAGCGGCGCGATTGGCTCTGGGGCCCTGCAGGCCTTGTCGATCAAGGCTTTGTGCTTCGCGAGTCCTCCCCCCGGTTTGCGACAGTCTGAGCACGATTTTGCCTCCGATGCGCCCGAGCACGGCTCCGCAAATAAACACCGCCGCGCGTAGCGTCGTGGGCTGACGCCAGCCGCTCTGCGGAGTCAACTGCGCCTGATACACGGCGAGCAGGTTATACGCGAAGATGGCGGAGAGCATCGCCGCTTCGGTGGCGAAAAACTTAGCCGTGCAAAAGCCGTCGGTCCCGCGCCTGCGGGATCGTTTTTGAGTTCCTCAATGCGCTGTTCGATGGTCGCGCGTCCGTTGTAGTCGCGCCAGAGCGTGGCGGCGTCCTCGGTGCGGTTGGTGACCCACACGCGGAAGGTGTAGCCAGGCACGTCGATGACCCTACGGCCAACGGCGCTCTTGTCCTCGCGCTCCAGCTCGCGCACGACGACGAAGCGGCGCGCGTCGCTCCAGCCATGCAGCTTGAGCGTGAAGCTGCTCACCGCGTAGCCTTTGCCGATGTCCCGCCACACCAGTGCAGCGCTGTTGATGCGACGTTTGAGCGCGGTGGTCATGCGCGCCACGATGAGGTAAGGCACGGCGTGCTCTTCGAGCATGGCGAGCAAGGCTTGATCAAAGAACCCGATGTCGGCGCGCAGGCAGCGCAAACGCCAGCCCGTGGGCAATTGCGCGAAGGCTTCCTTGAGGAAGGCGCATACGCCGCGTCCAGAGGCTGTGTTCCCACTGCGCAGCCAGGCGTGCAAAACGAAGGGAGCCTCGGCCAGCACGGCGAGCAACGGATGATGACTCTTGCGCCCTGGACGCCTCGGGTTGTAGCCCTTGGCCGCACCCTCCTGCGAGCCTTCACGAGCAAAGACCGTGCTGTCCAAATCCAGCGTGAAGCCATCGGCAGGCTGTTTGAGCAGAGCGAGCAGCCAACGGAAGAGCGGACGAAAGAACGCCTCCACATAGCCCTGGGTGAAGCGAGCGAAGAAGCGTAGGATCGCATCGTCGCCAGGGAAACGCTTGAAGCCCAGCAGCGCGTGCAGAGCCGAGTCAAAGCGCAGCCAGTCGCAGTGAGCGAACCGTAAAGTCCCCACCACGACGCTGAACAGGAACGCCGTGAAAGTGTGAGCGACGGGGATCGCATGGGCGACCCATAGCCGAAGGGCAACGCGCTAGCAGCCTGGTCGAGAAAGCCAATCTGGCCCAACCAAGCGATGAAGCCGGCCAGTCCGGCGAAGGGAGTGACCACCTTGGAAGTGGAGGTCAAAAGCAACTGGCGGCCACCGGCAAGCGGTGCAAAATCAACGGTATCCTTTTGTACGGTAGGCGGAGTAGGGGTTGTGTTCACAAACACCCATCGCACTGACTCCGCTGCACAAAACGACCTGCCTCAATCGCAGAGTTCGGGCTGAAGTCCAAGTCTAGCGCACCACAAGCTTTTAGCCTGATGGAAAAAGTCACTTCTGGAGCATATTCATGCTTGCAGCACGGACGAAGAGGAGTAGCTAACATGCCCCCATCCGCGCGGGTAGCTCAGCGGTAGAGCAGTTGGCTTTTAACCAATTGGTCGAGGGTTCGATCCCCTCCCCGCGTACCATCCGATGGTTGATAGTTTTTGCCCAGGTAGCTCAGTGGTAGAGCAGTTGGCTCTTAACCAATTGGTCGTGGGTTCGAATCCCTCCCTGGGCACTTCCTCTGAATCACAGAGGGAGTGCCGCGTGTCTCTGAAGCACTTCAATACTCGGAGATTATCCATGCAGCAGTAGCCTGCTAAATGTTCGCGCTCTTTATCAATCACGGATCGAACTTTAGACTTGGAACTTGGCCCCATCTCGCCTTCTTCCGCGCCCCTATGTCCAGCGAGCAGCAGCGTAAAGCCTTCCCATTCTCTGAATTTGAACCGAAGTGGCAGGATGTGTGGGAGGCGAAGAAGGCCTTCCGCACGCCGAACCCCGGTGATGCCGACTTCGATGCCTCGAAGCCGAAGTACTTCGTGCTGGACATGTTCCCCTATCCCAGCGGCGCGGGCCTGCATGTCGGTCATCCCGAGGGCTACACCGCCACGGACATCATCGGTCGCTTCAAAAAGATGTCTGGCTTCAACGTGCTGCATCCCATGGGCTGGGATGCCTTTGGCCTGCCAGCGGAGCAATATGCCATCAAAACCGGCCAGCATCCGCGTGCGACCACGGAGAAGAACATCGAAGGCTTCCGCGGTCAGTTGAAGCGCCTCGGCTTCGCCTATGACTGGGATCGCGAGGTGAACACGACCGACCCCGGCTACTTCAAATGGACGCAGTGGATCTTCCTGAAGCTCTACAACGCCTATGTGAACGACGAAGGCAAAGCCCGCCCCATCGCCGAACTCGAAGCCCAGGGCCTGAGCCGCGAAGAGATCGACTCCCGCCGCCTCGCCTACGTCTCCTCCGCGCCGGTGAACTGGTGCCCGGAACTCGGCACCGTGCTGGCGAATGAAGAAGTCGTGGATGGCAAAAGCGAAGTCGGCGGGTTCCCCGTCGAGCGCCGCCCCATGCGCCAGTGGATGCTGCGCATCACCGCCTTTGCGCAAAGGTTGATCGACGAACTCGACGGCCTCGACTGGCCCGAAAGCATCCGCCTGCTGCAACGCAACTGGATCGGGCGCAGCGAAGGCGCGCATGTGACTTTTAAAGTCGGTGACACCGATGTCACCGTCTTCACCACACGCCCCGACACCCTCTTCGGAGCCACCTACATGGTCCTGGCTCCCGAGCATCCGCTGGTGCCGCAGATCACCACGCCCGAGCAACTCGCCGCCGTCGAAGCCTACCAAAAGAGCGTCGCCTCCAAGTCCGATCTGGAGCGCACCGAACTGGCGAAGGAAAAGACCGGCGTCTTCACCGGCGCTTTTGCCATCAATCCCGTGAACAACGAGCAGATCCCCATCTGGATCGCCGACTACGTCATGATGGGCTACGGCACCGGAGCCATCATGGCCGTGCCCGCGCACGATGAGAGGGACTTTGAGTTCGCGAAGAAGTTCGATCTGCCAATCAAGCAGGTTGTTATATCAGCAGTAACGAATCCAGGTGGCGGCGCTATCCCCGAGCTAGAGGAAGCTTTCTGCGAAGAAGGAATTGCAATTTCTTCGCCAACTTTGGGATGGGGATTGAAGGATATTCACGCTAACCCATGTGTCTTGAACGACCTCCCAACACCAGAAGCGAAGAAGAAGATCACCATCTGGCTCGAAGAAAAAGGCCTCGGCAAAGGCACCACGAACTTCAAGCTGCGCGACTGGCTCTTCAGCCGCCAGCGCTATTGGGGCGAGCCTTTCCCCATCGTGTGGGAGGATGGCAATCATCGCTGCATTCCTGAAAGCGAGCTGCCGCTGCTGCCGCCTGACTTGGCCGACTTCAAGCCCACGGGCACCCCCGAGCCACCGCTTTCCAAAGCCACCGACTGGGTCCGCTATTCCGAAACTGCGACCCGTGAACTCAACACGATGCCGCAGTGGGCCGGCTCGTGCTGGTATTACCTGCGTTACTGCGATGCGCAGAACTCAGAAAGGTTCGTGGGTGAGGATGCGGAGCGGTATTGGATGACCGGTTCCGTTTCAGGTTCCAAGTCTCAAGTTTCAGGAGGCTCCGAAGCGAATCTTGAAACCAGCAACCTGAAACTCGAAACCGCGCCCCGCCCCGGCGGTGTCGATCTCTATGTCGGCGGCACCGAGCACGCCGTGCTGCACCTGCTTTATGCCCGCTTCTGGCACAAGGTGCTCTTTGACCTCGGCTACGTCAGCACGCCAGAGCCCTTCCAGCGTCTGGTGAACCAAGGCCTGATCATGGGCGAAGACGGCCAAAAGATGTCCAAGTCACGCGGCAACGTGGTGAATCCCGACGACGTCGTGGCCGAGTATGGAGCCGATGCGCTGCGCCTGTATGAGATGTTCATGGGCCCGCTGGAGCAGGTGAAGCCCTGGAGCATGAAAGGCGTCGAGGGCGTCTATCGCTTCCTCGCCCGCGTCTGGCGTCTCGTCATGGAGCAGAGCGAAGAAGGGGAGTGGAGTGTTTCCAAGGCCCTCCAGGACGTGCCTGCGAACAAGCAGCTCACCAAAGTGCTGCACGAGACCATCAAGAAGTGCGGCGAAGACATCGAGAAGCTCAGCTTCAACACTGCCATCTCCCAGATGATGGTCTGCACGAATGCCTTCACCGGTGCCGAGGCGAAACCCGCTGCGGCCATCGTCACCTTCCTGAAGGTGCTCAGCCCCTTCGCACCGCATCTCGCGGACGAACTGAACGCCCGCATCGCCAGCAAGTTCCCCGCTTTGGCCCATCCCGGTCTGCTCAGCGACGCCACCTGGCCCGCCTACGATCCCGCCGCCATGATCGAGGACGAGGTCGAAGTCGTCTTCCAAGTGAACGGCAAGCTGCGCGACAAAGTCCGCGTCCCCATCGCCGCCACCAAGGAAGAGATCGAAGCCCTCGCGCTCGGCAGCGCTCGCGTGCAGGAGTTCATGGAGGGGAAACCCGCCAAGAAGGTCATCGTTGTGCCCGGCAAGCTGGTGAACGTGGTGGTGTGAAGCCACGCTTTCACTGCCCTGCCGTCATCTTCTTGGATGACGTGGGGTAATGAAGGGCTTGCCAGTCTGCTCGAAGCCATGGTTTAATCCGTCGGTTCTGTGCGCCTGCTGGTGCATCGTTTACGAAAAATTAAGTCCTGGCCAACCCCAATGCATCCCATTCCCCGACTCTTTTTCCTTGGCCTGCTGGGGGCTGCCGTCAGCGCCTGGGGCGTGAACTATCCACTGGCCAAGGCTCTCGCCCCACAGCTGCGTCCCATGGGGTTCACGGCCAAAGCCGAGCCGGGCGGGATGGACCAGGTCAAAGGTCAGATCGTCCGCATCCTCAGCGCCATGGAGACGAGTGCGCAGACTGGGGGGCCGGATGGCAGCGCCTTGGTGGACAAGGCCTTCGAGTTCCAGCCCAACGTCGGCACTCTCCACCGCCAGGCCATGCAGCGCAGTCTTGTGCAAATGTGGCGTGAGGCCCATGTCCTCGGCTGCTTTAACGACAAGCACCAATACACCGGCCTGATCACGAAGTTCGCAGACGCAGGCTCACAGGCCGTTTTTGAATACATCATCCCGCTTGAGCACGTCCCCCGATTCTCCCGGGACATCTCGAATGTCCGCCTCGTGGCCCCCTCCAAGAGCCGCGCCAAGAACGCCGCTGATGCCGCCCGCGATCTCGCCTACTTGCCGCAGTTTAAAGACATCGAGCGCGAGGCACTCAACGCCAAGCTCAACATCAAGCCACCGACCAACAACTTTGGTCAGACAAAGGAAGAAGCAGCCCGGATCTTTAAAGAAGAGATGGAGCGCTCCGGGGCTGCAGGGCAGGGGACTCCCAAGCTGAAACTCAGCGGCCGACTCACCGAGCAGCCGATGAAGCGAAACGGCTACCAATGGATCTATTCCATCGAACTGGTGAATCTTTCCCAACACCCCAGCGAGGTCACGATCCAATGGTGGCTGCTCGGCGACACGGAACTCAAGCACCTGAACTACCTCATGGCCGAGGGCAGCGAGAAGGTGCAACTGCGAAGCATGGCCGCACACAAAACCGAGCTAAAAACGAAGTCCAAAAACCACTACGATGGCCGTGCTGATGACCTGGACGGACTCGGCCCGAAAGACAAAATGAGAAGCAAGACGGAGCCAAAGTATCGTGGTGCAGTCGTCCGCATCGTGCATGGGGCGGACACTATCGTCGCCACCTGGACGTCCGACCCTACCATGGCCCGCTGCCTGGGCAGCGACCCTGAGTCTGAATACGACCTCAAACGCCTGCCCAAGCTCTACGAGAACAAGCCGAAGTGATCTCACCGCTGGTGGTGAAAGGTGCTCTCAGAGCTCACCGAAGTATTTTTCCCTCACGAGCACGATTGCATTGAGCATCTTGTCCGCCTCGTCACGGATTTTTGGGTCCAGGCTGGAGGCACTGCGATTGAATCGGCGGTAGAGGAGCTTCAGGCGGGCCTGAATCTGGTCTTTGGGCATCTTCGAGTTCACCTCGCAGAGATCTTCCGGAGTCTGCGGAGCAGCAGTGGTGGCTGCCTCGGCTGCTGGCTTGGCGACGCGGTCGAGCACTACGGCAGGCCCCTTGGCTGCGGGGGCTGGAGCGGGAGCTGGAGCCTGGGTTTTGGCCTGCTGGGATTTGGAGAGGGATTGGAGGATCTTTTTGAACATGGCTTTGTGGGGCTCGGATTCGCAGAACGGGTTTGAGGACTATTCGATCCGCATCTGGCGCAGGCTGATGCTCTTTTTCTTCAGATCCTCTTCGGAAAGCACTCCAGCACCTTTGTAACTGACAGCGACCTCTCGGCTGCGACCCGACTGCTTATCCACGACGAGGGCACGGACACGCTGGTTTTCATCGTAGCTGAATGTGACGGCGACCTCGCAGCCTTTGGGGCGGTTGGCAGGCACTTCGAGGGTGATGCGCCCGATGATGTCCACATAACGCGGGTCTTCGTCCTCGCCCTGGGTGATCTCCACCTCGATGACGCGCTCGTTGTCCTCACTGGTTTGATAGATCTGCGTGCGAGAACATGGGATGGGCGTGTTCTTCGGGATGACGATGGAGTTCAGCAGCTTTTCCTCGCCGGTTTTGGCATTGTAAATCATGGCCAGGGTGCCGTAGCTGGCGTTACAGACTTCCTGGATGCGTGAGGATTTTTTGGCAAACAAGGCAGCTCCCAGAGCGACACATTCATCGACGTTGCCGCAGGACTTCGGTGTCTTGCCAAACATCTTTTCGAGGATCTGCTTCACCTTCGGGATGCGCGTGGAGCCGCCGACGAGGACCACATGGTCGATGTCTGACGCCTTGAGCTTGGCAGAATCCAGAGCCTGCTCAACGAGCATGACGGTGCGGGTCAGCATATGGCGCACGAGCTTTTCGAAGCCTTCACGAGTCAGGTCGATACGGGCGATGCCGTCATTCTTGTCATTGGAGACGGTATCGTTCACGCGCTGGAGCTTCGAGAGCATCTTCTTCGTATCTTCCGTGGCCTGGAGGATGCGGCGGCGGTGACGCTCGTCTGAGAAGAGCTTGGCACCAGTCTGCTTGGTGTACTGCTCGGCATAGCAGTCGAGCAGCATCTCATCAAAATTGCTACCTCCGAGGTGGCGTGCACCCTCGCTAGTCAGAATGCGGATGTTGTCTCCCTGCACTTCGAGGATGGTGGTATCCAGTGTGCCACCCCCCAGGTCATAAACGAGGATGCGGCCCTGCACGCCCTGGTTGTGAGCGTAATAGACAGCAGCAGCCGTGGGCTCATTGACGAGACGTTTCACCTTCATGCCAGCCATCTCAGCCGCAGCGATGGTGCTTTTTCGCGCCAGCTCATTGAAGTTCGCCGGCACGGTGATGACGACTTCGTTGATGTCACCGATGATTTTCGAGCACTCACGCTTCAGCTTGGAAAGAATCAGCGCGGAGATCTCAGCTGGGGACCATTTTTTACCATCGATGGTCACGAGGTACTCCGGGTCATCCATGTGACGTTTGATCTGAAAGATGGTGCGGTCTGGTTCGCCGCCATCGCGCGCCGCACTGCCGACGAGCTTCACGTCCTCATGGTTGTCAAAGAAGACGACCGAGGGAGTCAGACGCTCGCCATCGGCGTTCGGGACGATCTCCGGGTTGCCGTCAGATTTGAGATAGGCCAAGCCCGAGAGCGTGGTGCCGAGATCGATGCCAACATAGTCTGCCATGGTCGTAAAAGTGGAGAGGTCAAATAAGGTGAAGTAGGCCTGGGGGAATCTGTAGGCGCATCAGCGGAAGATGGAAACCTAGAATACCGGAGAGCGGTGCGGAGTTTATTGGATGAATGGACAAGGCAAGCTTCAAAAAGTCAAGACTCCTGAACTAGTTTTAGGGGGCTGGACGCTTGAGGTCCAATCGATTATTGCGGTGTCTTTTGACGATTTCTACGGACGCCCGAGGCGCATGTCCATCCACACGGCGGCTAGGAGCACGCTGCCACGAACGACGAGCTTGTATTCCGGGGAGACGGCCATGAGCGTCATGCCGTTCAGCAGCGTGGCCATGATCAGAGCCCCGGCCAGCACACCGAGCACGGTGCCGCGTCCGCCACGCAGGCTTACGCCGCCGATCACGCAGGCCGCCACGGCATCCAGCTCCATCCACTCGCCGAGATCGGTGGTGGAGTTCCCGGTGTAGGAGGTGAGCATGAAGCCGGTCACGGCCACGATGGCACCCATCATGGCAAAGGCAGTGATCACCACCCGCTGCACCGGCACGCCGGAAACGAGCGCGGCTTCAGCATTGCCACCGATGGCATACAGATAGCGGCCAAAGGCGGTGTGCTGCGTCAGCACGTAAACCACCAGCGCCACGGCGGCGAAGATCATCGCCGGAAGCGGGATGCCGCGGAACTGGTTCGTGACGATGACAAAGAGCAGCACGGCCTGCGCCGCGATGAAGACGCGCATGAACGACGACTCCCCATCCGCGACCACGAATCCATTCGCCCGGCGCTCAGCGCGGCCCTTCAGCGTGGCCCAGATCATCATGGCGATGACCACCGCCGCCACCGCGTAGCCCGCCAGCGGCGGGAGATAAAAGGTGCTGATGAGCGAGTAGAGATTCGTCTGGCCACCGGCGACGACGGGCACCGTCTGGTTCTGGATCACCAGCCAGAACAGCCCGCGAAACACCAGCAAACCCGCGAGTGTGACGATGAAGGCGGGGATGCGCTCCTTCACGATGAGCAGCCCTTTCCCCCACCAGATGACGAGCCCCGCCAGCAAGCCCACACTGAGCGAAACTGGCGCTGGCCAGCCCGCCTTCGTCGTCAGCACCGTGGCGATGCCGCTGAGCAGGGCCAGCCCGCTGCCGACGGATAAATCAATGTGCCCCGGCAGGATGATGATGAGCATCCCCATCGCCAGCGTGGCCGTGATGGAGAGCTCCGTCATCAGCAGGGAGAGATTCCGCGAATCGAGGAACTTCGGCTCCACGATGCCAAAGAACGCGCAGATGCCCAGCAGGGCAAAGGCGATGGAGTAGTCGCGGAGGGAGAAAGAGCGGGTCATGGCAGCAGCACCGCATGGTTTAGCAAAGGGCGAGCTGACTTGTCACGGAGAAAGCTGGGGCGGGGTGATCGAAAGCACCGAGTTCGGGCTAGCTGTGCTAGGCGCACTGGTCCGCACACTCTTCGGCTGGGTAGGTCCAGATCTCGCTCAGCGTGGGGTGGTAGTGGGGGATGAGCATGAAGTCCTGCACGCGGGAGCGGTAGTGCATGGCGATGACGACTTCGTGGATCAGCTCGGTGGCGTGTGGTCCGACGCAGGTGGCACCGAGGATCTCGCCGGTTTCACGGTGGGCGACCATTTTCACGAAGCCTTCCGTTTCGCCCATGCACATGCTTTTGCCGTGGTCGTTGAAGGGATAGCTGGCGGAGACGTGGGGGATGCCACGCTGGGTGAGGTCGGCCTCACTGGCTCCGACGGCGGCGACTTGAGGGTGGGAAAAGACGCCGAAGAGGAGCAGACGGTAGTCCATCTGCTCGCTGGCGGATTCGCCACGGAGGAGGCGGGCGGCATTGCGGGCGGCGATTTCCCCCTGCTGGATGGCGATGTGGACGACATCGAGCGGGCTGCACACGTCACCAGCGGCAAAGATGTGCGGCTGACTGGTCTGCATGGTGGGCTGGACGGTGATCTTTTTCCCAGCCTGGGCGATGTGGGCGGTGTGCAGATCTAGTCCGGCGGTGGCGGGTCCACGACCCATGGCGACGAGGATCTGATCGACGGCGAGGCTGCGCTCCAGACTGTCGTGGCTGTAGTCGAGCTGCTTGCGGCCATTCGCCGAGCTGACGCGGTGGATCTTGGTGCCGAGATGGCAGGTGATGCCGCGCTTTTCATAGGCCTCGACGATGACGCGGCTGCACTCGGGGTCGATGCCGGTGAGGAACTGGGCGCTGCGCTGGATGAGGGTGACTTTCCGGCCGATGCCTTCGAGGTAATGCGCCATTTCGAGCGCGATGGCTCCGCCGCCGAGCACGGCGAAGGTCTCGGGCAGCTCGGCGGCGTCGAGGATGTCATCGCTGGTCCAGTAGCCGGTTTCGGCGAGGCCTGGGATGGGCGGGACGTTGGCGACCGAGCCGGTGGCGATGCAAAAGCTGCGCGTGGTGAGGGTGAAGCAGGCGCTGCCGTCGCGAGGCAGGATTTGCAGCGTGTGCGCATCCACAAAGCTGGCGTGGGCGCGGTGCAGGATGAAGCGGCCATCTTCAAGCTGGCCCTGACGATAGCTGGCGAAGTCGGTAATGAGTGCGCGTTTCCGATCTCGGATGGCGGTGACATCGACGCCCTGGGGCTGGGCTTTTAAACCGAACTCAGCCGCGCGACGGATGCTGAGGTAGCGGTCGGCAGACTCGATGAGGGTCTTGCTGGGCATGCAGCCGCGAAGGATGCAGAGGCCGCCGAGTTCGGGGGCTCCGTCGATGACGGCAACGCGGAGGCCCTCGGAGTGGGCGGTGCGTGCGGCGGCGTAGCCAGCACTGCCTCCGCCGATGACGACGAAGTCAAAGTCGTGGGTGTCGCTCATGCCATCTTGAGCGTCTTGGTGCCTTCGTCGATAAGCTTCCAGAAGCCGTTGGACTGACTAAGGGCTTCGTCTTCACCGCCGCCGGGGAGATTGCTGCGGAAAAGGAAGTCGGCGAAGGTGTTTTTATGGAGGACGCGATGGACGACGATGTGACCGTCTTTGACAGAGAAGTAGATGCGATGGTCGCCAGCACGGCAGCGGTGGAATTTTTTGCCGCCGGATCGCTCGATGGCTCCGAAGCGCTTGCTGAGGATGGCGTCGTCGATGTCGCCGGGTTGGATGTTCAGAGCTTCGAGAAGCTGGAACTGGATTTGAGTCGGCAGGCGGGAGAGCTCAGCGGCACTGATGTCGTTGAAGACGATTTGGAGCATGTGCCGAGGGTAGAGGCAGCGTGGGAGAACGCAAGCACTGTGGTGCTGGAGGATAGCGCCAAAAGCAATGGGGGAAGGGTTCAGGCGAAGTTGATGAAATCGAGATTCCTATCCACCAGGGTGGAAGTGCTGAAGTCAGGCTGGAAGCGAAGAACATTCGGGAAGACCGCAGCGATCTGCGATTCGGTAAGGCCAAACCATTTAGCGATCATGGCGGCTTTCTGATCGACGGCGGTGGTGGGGATCCAGCGGCCACGGTTTCCAGTGCAGTCGATGCCGCCATTGACGGTCAGGTCGGGGAATCGTCCGAAGATGCGCCCCCCTTTGACCGCACCACCTGCGACGATGCTGTGGCCTCCCCAGGCGTGGTCGGAGCCGCCGGTTTGGTCGCTCTTGTTTGGGGTGAAGGTACGGTTGAAGTCGGAGGCGGTGAACATCATCACATTATTCCACATGCCGATGGCCTTCATGGCGTCTGAGAAGGCCTTGATGCTGCGTGAGAGGTTGTTGATGAGGTTGTACTGGCCCTGGTTCTGCCCGGTAGGGCTGGGGATTTGCGAGACGTGGGTGTCCCAGCCGCCGATCTGGACGAAGAAGATCTGGCGCTTATTGCTCAACACACTGCGGCCCGCGATCAGGCGGGCGACGACTTTGAGCTGGTTGCTAAGGTCGGTCTGGGCGAAGCCACCAGGGAACCAGTTATTCCAATGTGCGTCGAGCGTTGGATTGGGCGCAGCAGATTGGGCAAGGGCAGTGCCGACGAGGCCTTCGGTGTTGCGCGCGCTTTGCGGGACGCCGACGTAGGTTTCGTCAAAAAGGCTCTCGTGGGAGGCCGAGAGGATCTGCTCAAGCGCACGCAAGCGGTAGCCGGCGCTAGTGTTTTGGTAGTTGGTGCCGCTGAGGGGATCACCTGCGGTGAGGCCGGTGATGCCGGCGAGTGGGTTGTATTTGTTGGCTGGTGTAGTGCCGCCGAGGTAGTGCGGATTGAGGGCGGTATTGCGCAGGGCGGAGCCGTAGGCGGTGCTGGGAGTGCCGCCGCTAAACCCGGTGAGGGAGCTGACCGCACCACTGGTGTTCATGAAGTAAGGCTGCTCGGTGAGGCCGATCTGAAAGCTGTTCGTCCCGGCGATGCTGATGCTGACACCGAGGTCGCCACTATTCATGCCGGAGACAATTTCGGCGATGCGCCCGCCCCAGCCCTGAGTGAACGGTTTGTCCGGCAGGGATGACTGCCACTGGACCTGCTGGTCAGAGTGGGAGAAAAGCTGAGGCGGCTTCGTGCTGGCAGGGAGCGTGTTGAAGTTCGCACGCGTAATCTGCTGGGTACCTACGAGGGTGCCGATGTTTGCGAAGAAGGCGAGATCCTTGCTGTCATTAAAGAGCGTCCTGAGCGGATACGCGCCGGGATGCAGTGCCAAGTTTCCCTGTGTGTAACCTGGACGAGTGAGGGGGTCAAACTGGCCTGCATTGAGCGGAGCAATGCGGGTGGTGACCTGCGAGGTGTCGTTGTTGGTGGTGCCGTTGTAGTAGCCGTTGTTGGCGGCGGGAGAGAAATCAAACTGTGTGTCTGGGATGTTCAGCACACCACGCCCGGCATTATAATCAGACCGAGCTGCGGAGCTGCCTCCAGCGGGGATGAGGAAGTTATTGGAATCGGCACCACCATTCAAAAATACGCAGACGAGCGCCTTGTAGTCTTCACCAGCACTTTGTGCCGCCGCCGAACCGACGAGCTTGAACTGCGAAATGGTGTTCACGAGGCTGGTGAGGCCCATGGAGGCACATCCTGTGCGGAGAAGGAAGTCGCGGCGATTGGGCTTAGAGCGGTCTTCGGTTTTGCGGAGGAAGATGTTCATGGCTGTGATGAGTGTGAAAATGGGTTGAGCTAGGGCGGAGCGGGCTGATCTGGCGGATTAGTGACTGATCAAACCAGGAGCGCCCACGGTCATAAGATACCCACACCAGCGGACGCGGTCGCGGATGTCAGTGTTGAAGGTGTCAGTGGGCGGGACTTTGGCGTTGTAAGTGCCTTCGGCAGTGTAGCGCTTCGTCGCTGGCAGGTCTGTGCCGCCGCTGTGAGCGTAGATGGCTTCAATGATGGCCTGACGAGCGTTGATTGGCGGCGGCGGGCTGGGGGCTGCGGTGTGTGGCTCGATGAGAACGGGGAAGCGGGCCTTCAGGCTGCCGCCGTTGAACCAGAGGTCCATTTGATCGACAACTGCCTTGCTGGCGGCCCAGTGGGCTTTTTGCAGCTTGATGT
>JAGKWZ010000103.1 GCA_021151605.1 Verrucomicrobiaceae bacterium | reverse complement strand
CTGGGCGATGCCTTTGGCGAGCATGTCCTCCACGAGCGGCGCGAGGGCGTCGTTGTAGAAGCTTTCGCCGAGGTAGTGGTCAAACTTGATGTCGAGGGTGCCATAGACCTTCTCGAGCTGTTCCAGGGTGAGGCGCACGCATTCCTTCCAGATGGCGAGGTTGTCGGCATCGCCTTGCTGGAGCTTCACGAGCTCGCCTTTGCAGATAGCGAGCACCGCTTCGTCGGCTTTGGCGGCGGCATTGATGAGCTTATAAGTGCGCACCAGTTCGTGAATGGGGTCCTTTTTCAGCGCCTCGTGATCGAGCTGAGTCTTCCAGCCATGGATGATCATGCCGAACTGCGTGCCCCAGTCGCCGACGTGGTTGTCGGTGATGACGGTGTGCCCGATGAAGCGCGCCACACGAGCCAGTGAGTCGCCAATGAAGGTGCTGCGGATATGGCCGACGTGCATCGGCTTGGCGATGTTGGGCGCGGAGAAATCCACGACGATGCGCTTCGACTCCGCCACGCTTGGGACACCAGCTTTGTCATCCTGCGTGATGACGGTGAGCTTTTGCGCCAGGGCTCCGGCGGCGAGCGTGATGTTCAGGAAGCCAGGGCCATCAATGGTGACTTTTTCGATCAGGTCATCCACGGCGAGCTTATCCACGATCTGCTGCGCCAGCGCGCGCGGGTTCGTCTTGAGCTGCTTCGCCAGGGTCATGGCCGCATTGCTCTGGTAGTCACCAAAGCGCGCGTCCGAGGCGATGACGACAGCAGGCGTGAAGCCCTCTGGCAAAGCAATGCCAGCGGCGGAAAAGGCGGCTTGGAGACGATCAGTAAGGAAGGCGCGAAACATGGGCGCGCATCTTGAATGACGAATGCGGATTGTCGAATGCGGAATGGCTGCTCTGCAGGCAACTCGTCATCCAGCTAAGCTGTCCTCGTGCCCAGATGGTCAGGCTCCACGGAGGCTGGGGTGGATCGGTGTGTTTCGTTTAGCAGAGCATCACAAATCCAACTTCACCCTGCCACTGCGGACCGGGGCGGTGCTTGTAGTAGTGGCAGGCGAGGAGAAGGGGGCTGGCTGGGCGGGCAGGAGGAAGAAGCCATCAGCATCCTGACTAAAACTGGGAAACAGAGCCTGGAAGCGTACCAGCCGTGAGTCGCTGCGTGCAGAGCCATCCAGCGCGGGGTCACGCAGGGTGAAGCTGCCGGTGACGAGGCCCGTGGCGGCACTGACACTGACCGTCAGGCCGGTGGGATTCGGAGGCGTGCTGATCCGCAACTGGCGGGCATTGTCCATGTAAAGCTGACGAAACAACACCTCATTTCTCTGCACTGATGAGGAGATATCTCCGAGCGTCAGGTCCAGTTGGAAGAACTCGGGATTATCTCCCAGGCCAGGGAGAAACCTGCCCGCAGGGGGTGGTGTGAAGACACGCCCAGATGCCGAGTACTCACAGCGAAAGCCGCCGGGATAAGTGCGCGCATTGATTCCCCGCAGCCGCACCCAGCCGAGGCTGCCGGTGAGCGTGCCCGCCCCAACATTGGCTCGGAAGCTGGCGCTATGACTCGCCGCAGCATCGGCAAACAGGGCGATTAGGGAGGGCACGGGCGGTGTTTGGAAATCAAGTCGATGATCCACGAGACTCGTGCCTGCCGTGGCGGTGGTGCCATCCGGCAGCGTGGCAGCGATAGTGGCGGCACCTGCGGGCTGGACTGTGCAGGTGAGGAAGCCCTGCCCCTCCGGGTGAAGCATCGGGTCGGCAGGCAGGGCTGTGGTGAGGCTTAGGCCGGTGTTAAACAGCCGCGTCTTCGTGCCGCTACGCTGGAGATGCACGGGCAGCAGTGGCCAAGCGATGTGGCTCGTCTCCGCAGGCGTGTTCGGCGAGCGAAGGATCGTCAGCATCGGCTTCGTACGATCCTGCCGAATGGCAAAAGTCACCGCTGCGCTGCCCGTGCCGACCGTCACAGTTGCCGAGCCCAGCTCATCCATTCCCACCGTCAGCGGCACGAGCTGTCCCGTGATCGGATGTGCCCTTGCCCCCAGGCGGATCTGACCTGTGAACTTGCCCGTGGTCTGCAATGTCACGGTGACGGCTCCGTGCAGCCCGCCCTCTGGTGCTGGCAGTTCACCGATCCAGGTGCCAGGCAGAAAAGCAGGCGCAGCCGTGCTGACAAAGACATCCACATCGTAGGGCTCGGTTGCCCCAGCTGCGTTCGCCGCTGTGAAACTCATCCGGTAGTGCCCCGCCGTGGTAGATGCACCGCTCAGCACGCCTGTCGTTGGATTCAGTTTCACCCCGGGAGGCAAGCCAGTGGCAGTAAAAAGGGTCACCTCACCTGTCGTCGCCACACCGAGTCCCGCCACCGGCTGCCCCTTTTCCCAGGCTCCTCCGAACGCCACCCCCGTGACTGTGGGCGGATACCGGACACTAACCTTCGCGATGGTCCCGAGCACCGGCAGAGCGCCGCCCGCCTGGACAAAACCGCGCACCTCCACCGGGCAATCCTCCGACTTCAGCACCGTCAGTGTCCCCGTCTTTGTGCCAGTGAAGATGGCACCGTCTTCCAGCAATTTGGAGGCTGCATCCCGCCATTCGTAGCTCAGACCGCCAGGACGCGTCCAGGTCTTCAGCGTGATCGCCAGAGGCTTGCCCACATTGCCGATGACCTGCTGCCACTGCGGCTGGGTAAAGGGAGACATGAATCGGCAGAGACGTTGCTGTGCTGTGATTCCTGGCCGTGAGGTGGTAGGTGCCCGCGTTTGCAGGCTGGAGATTCGGCAGAGAAAGCAGCGCCCCCGTCTCCCCGCTGATTGCCCGCCCGTTGAAGAACCATTGCAGCGTGGGCACTGTGTAGCCTGTAATGTCTCCGCTGATGCCAGAATGACTGCCGATGGGCAGCAATATCAAATCACTGCCATTGCCCGAATCCCAGGACAGGATGCTGTGGATCTGGGCCGCCGCCTTCACCTTTGGGATCAAGTTCGTCACCACTTTCAGACTCAGCGGCAGAGCATTGCCTGCATCGGTGGTGATCTGAAGAACCGCTGTATGCCGATACTCGAATGGCGGCGTGCAGCGAATCTGGATCGCTAAACTAGCCCCCGGAGCCAGCAGCTTCGAGGTCGTCGGCAGCACGGCGGAATAGCTGAACGGACTGTCGCCGATGGTTCCTGAAAAGCTCACCCCCGTGATGGTGAAAGCCACGCTGCCCGAATTGCGCACCACCAGTGTCCCGCGGCTGGTCCCACCTGCCGCCACCGAGGGCATCATGAGCGGTTCGAGAGCATTCGTCTCGGAATCGAAGGCGAGAAGCTGTTTTTCATGCACTGCTCCTTGATAGATCTCCGCCTCCAGCCCCAGCCGATAAGCCTGCAGTGTGCGGATCAGCGCCGGATAGGAACCCAGTTGGTAATCCCACATCGGCCCAGGAACCACCGCCGCCTCACGACTCACCGCCACACCCGTGCCCAGAGCATCTTCAGCCTGGTGAAACGGGAACTGCCGCAGCGGCACCCAGGGGAGCGTCGCATTCATGGCGTAAAGCGTCCGCATCGTTGCTCCGCGCCCGCTCACCAGCAGCAGGCCATCATTCATCGAGACAAACTCACCCCAGGCCGTGCCCGCAGAGATCGGCTGGCCCGATGCATCCCTCAGTGTGGTGAAAAGCGTCCACACCCTGCCCTTCCGCTGATAAACATACACCTCCCCAGGCACACCTACCGCCACCCAGTCACCATGCACCGCCAACTGCGCGCCAAAGCCCGTCAGCCCCGTCACCGCAGGTGGCGTCAGTCGCGCCTGCTGAGCCCACACCCCTTCTCCCGGGCATGGATGAAAACCGCCCCGTCCCCACCACTAACAAGCGTTTCACCCGACAGAGCCAGCGCCGATCCCAGCCCGGGCGGCGCACCGGCTGGAGCGATCTCCGGCCCAGGCACCCACAGCGCCCCCTGCCGGACCATCGTCCGCATCAGCCTTGCCTGCGGTACTCCGATCACCGCCAGCCCGTCCCCCAGCGCCACCGCTGTGCCGAGAGTGGCCTGAGCAGTCGGAGAAAAGGCCGACTCTTGTGCCCACCCCTGGCTGCTTTTGCTGAAAAGATAAGCTTTGCCCGAACCCGGACCGCCGGCACCCACCAGTACAGTTTGCCCATGCACGCTCACCGCCCGGCCAAAGTGTGCCGCATGAGCCGTCTCGGGACACTCCAGCACACCCGTGATGTCCCAGGCGTCTGAGCTGAGTCGCTCGTGGATGATCACCCGGCGCGGTTGAGTCGTGCTCTCGGCAACCGCCGCCACCACGCCGCCATGCATCGCCACCCGCGTGGCATAGCGGTAGGTGTTGTCGTCCCACCGCACCGGGGCCACGGGCTCAGTCCGACTCCAAGCCGCACCGCTGGCAGCACGCGTGTAGCGCTCCACGCGGCCCCCCAGATGGCTGGTGAGCAGGCGCGCATCGTCACCCGCCCACAGCTCATTTCCATTCATCGTCAGACAGTCCACATCAAACCTGCCCACATTCGGACGCAGCAGCACGTCATCCTCCCAGGCCGTGCCACCCGCATTCAGCCGCAACAACCGCAGAGCACCGACGGAGGTCGTGGAATTCAAGCTCACCACCGCCTCGGTTCCCTGCGCTGCAATGCGACGACCATAGGCCGAAAACCCATCATTTGTTCCAGCAAACGTTAGCGTCTGCACCACACTCCACTGGCCCGTGCCGCTGTCGCGCTTGCATGCATACACCCGGCCAGTGACCGCATTCGGGGTGTTTGCCAAAGATGGCTCTCCCACCAGCAACCAGTCACCCGTCAACGCCATTGCGGAGCCAAAAGGACTTCCATTCGCTCCTGAGGGGGCGTCCAAAACCGTACGGCGAGTCCAAACCCCGGCGCTTCGGCTGAAGCATTCCACCTTCCCCGGCGGCGCAGGCAGAATGGTCGTCGGTGAACCGCCGACCACCAGCGTGTCACCCTGCAAGGCCAGGGAACTGCCGAAGGATTTCATGGCCTCGTGTGTCGCCGGCTGGAGGAGCGCCTCCTGGGACCACACTCCGCCCGAGCGCACAAACACCCGCACCACCCCCGCAGGGGCCCTAGTCCATGCATCACCGATCACCAGCGTGTTCCCATCCAGCGCCACCGTTCCACCACTCACCTCGAACTTCGCCTGCTCCACCCAGTGCTCACCCTGGAGGGTAAAGACAGTCGTCCCTGACTTCAGACCTGCCACTGCCAGTGTGTCCCCATGTAGTGCGCAGGGGGAACTGTCTTCAAAAAAGGGCTCGAATCCGAGGCCGGTGATGACCTGTTTCACCCGCCAGCCATCCGGTCCACGTTTCATCAATCTCAGCTTCATCGTAGAAATCGACATATTCAATGAGAGCACAGCTGCCCACTCCCCGGACACCACAGCACGCATCCCGAACTGGTCATCGGGAAAGACCCCATCATCAAAAATCGGCAGCTTCACCGGCTGCCCACCCTGGCCCGATGCCAGCAGAGGGATGCAGCAGATGAAGACGAATCGGCGCAGCATTCGAAGCACATTCATGAGGGCATCCTGCCAAATCATCCACCGCATGACTATAGGAAAATGGTCCTCACCCATGCCCAGCCAAGAGAAAGCCAGCGGCCTCCGCTACGTGATCGGCGGCTCGATGGTGATGGTGCGGGGCGCGCTGTTGCGTGTTCCCGAACTGTTCGTCACCTCCGTCATCACCCGCACCACCTGCCCCACGGTGAAGGGACCGACCACGTTCCCCTCGGCGGCCAGTGGCGCGCTGTGGATGAAGTCCGCTTCCACTCCCACCAGCATCCAGCGGATCAGGCTCGAAGTCGTGTGCGCACCGCCGCCGGGCTCGTACTCCACCTGTCATCGTCAGTGAAAAGGTATGTCATCGTCTTTTGATGACGCGTCGATGGATGACATGGCTCGTGGAGACGATGCCGTGTTTCTCAAACACGACGACGATCTCGTGAAAGCCGAACCTGTGGATCAAAAGACGAGCCAATTGCATTCAGAGCCGCTCTGACCGCGCACGTCATCTAGATCAACGTAGAGTCCCTGCTGGCCCTAATGAAGCGGCGCGGGGTCGAGGGCGTTGTAGATGCGTTTGAGAAGGTCGCTCATGCTGGCGTGGGGCTGGCCGCGTGTGATACGGCATGATGTAATGGCGTGACACCGTTATCTTTCGGCTGCCCCCACGCAACTTGCCTTTGCCGATGCCTCCGCCCTAGAGCCGAAACGCTGCGCAAGGATGTCGGCGACCTCTTTGACGAAGGCTCTCTTTTCCCCGGTAAAGGAGAAGGTGATGCGGAAGCGGACGGTGCTCATGATTCAAAAGACGCGGCGGAGGAGTCTCCGGACGAAGAAGCCGGAGGCGGACCAGAGGAAAGTGGGAGGGAGCTGCGAGGCGGATGTCACAGCGGGAACTGCTCTGGCGATGTCGCTTTCGACGGAAAGGGCAGCGAACGAAGGCGGTGGGACTGCGGGAAGGGACATCGCTGCGGTCTGGGCAAAGAGAGAGCGGCGGACTTTCGTCCGCCGCTCGTGATGGATTCGGGAATGGGTGTGCGAAGCTTACAGCTTCGTGTAGCCGACGCTCTCGCAGGGGAGATCCCAGAGCTGCTTCAGCTCGGCATCCAGCTTGGTGATGCTGAAGCTGACGCCGGCCATCTCCTGGCAGGTGACGATGTTATCGACGATGGTCTGGTGGACCTTCAGGCCACGCGCTTCGAGGATGGGCTTCGCAGCACGGAGGAGGATGAGCAGTTCCATCATGTGGGTGGAGCCGAGGCTGTTCACGAAGAAGACGATCTCGTCGCCAGCGCCGAGCGGGAGGTCATCGGCAAAGATGAGGTCGAGGATCTTTCCGGCGAGCTCGTCAGCGGTGCACATGGGGATGAGGCCGACGCCTTTTTCACCGTGAATGCCCATGCCGAGTCCGATGACGTCATCGGCGAGGTCAAAGGTGGGGGCTCCGGTGGCGGGGATGGAGCCGGGCTTGGTGGAGACACCGACGGTGCGGGTCATGTCGTTGGCCTTTTGGGCGATGCGGGCCAGTTCATCAAGCGAATCGACGACGGTGGCGGCGGCTCCGGCGAGCTTCACGACGGGCACGAGACCGGCGACGCCACGGCGGTTTTGCTTTTTGTCCGGCGGAGCGGAGCAGACGTCGTCATTGATGATGACGGTCTTGATGGTGATGCCTTCGTCCGTGGCGAGTTCGCCGCCGATGTCGAAGTTCATGACGTCGCCAGCGTAGTTGCCGTAGAGATAGAGGACGCCTTTACCACGGCTGACGGCCTGGGTGGCCTCCAAAACGATGTCAGGCGGAGGTGCGGCGAAGATGTCGCCCACGGCAGCGCCATCGGCCATGCCTTTGCCGACGAGGCCGTGATAGATCGGCTCATGACCGGCACCGCCACCCACGAGCAAAGCGGGCGCGTCGGGGCGCAGGTCGTTCATGACGATGGAGCGCTTGCCCACGCGGCGGGCCTTGCCGTCATAGGCGAGAACGAGGCCTTCGAAGAGTTCGTCGGCGCACTTCAGCGGGTCATTGATGATCTTTTTAGCGGAGTTGTTGGAGGTAGCCCTGGATGCGCTCCAGCGCGGTGGGCCATTTGGCGAGGTGCTTTTCCAGGAAGCGGCGGAGGCTGGCATTGGCGCGGAACTCGACGGACAGGGTGCCGAGATTCAGCAGCAGGATGCCGAGGCAGATGGCGAGCAGACCGATGAGCGCGAAACGCGCGGGGAACTTCAGCAGGATCATGCCACCGGCGGCCAGCACGGCGGCGAGCGTGGGGGCGTAGCGGTTGAGTTTGATCACGGACTGCCGCCACTGGAAGTCCTTGAGGGCATCACCCTCCTGCACGGCGTGGCCGGCCTCATGCAGAGCGACGGTCCAGGCGGCCATGGTGGTCCCCTGCCCCACTTCGCGGCTGAGGAAGAGGCGGCGGCGGGCGGGGTCGTAGTAGTTCGTGACCATGGCGTTGTGCTCGATGATCTCGACATCGCTGACGCCTTCGAAATTGAGGAACAGCTGCGCCATCTCCGCGCCGGTGTGGGCAGTGGGCACGCGCTCCTTCACGCCCTGCGCCCACATTTCATCAAACCTCCCTGTGGCCCAACGACAGATGCCAAGACAGATCAGGAAGAGAACGATGGGGATGACAAGCATGATGAATCAGGTCCAGGTGCCGGGTTTGAGGAAACCGATGGGCAGGCTGGAGGAGTTAACGTTGTAGAAGTTGGCAATGTTCGGGAGGACGTAGCTCATGTTTGCCGCAGGCACACCAAACCAGCGCAGCATTTCCGCGAGGAACTGATCGACACTCGTGGTCGGAATGAGGCGACCACCATAGCCGGTGTCATTGTTGCTCTCCAAAGCGAGATCCGGGAAGCTGCCGTAGATGCGCCCGCCCTGCACGGGGCCGCCCATGATGAGCGCGTTGCCACCCCAGGCGTGGTCGGTGCCGTTGCCATTGCTGCGTAGCGTGCGGCCAAAGTCGGAGGCGCTGAAGGTGATGACGCTGTCCTGAAGTCCGAGCTGCTCCAAAGCACGCTGGAAGGCGAGGAGGGCGGGGTCGAGGAGGTCGAGCATCTCCGCCTGCGAGTCGAGCAACTCGCCATGGTGATCCCAGCCCCCGTGGCTGATGAAAATGGTCTGGCGGCGCAGACCGAGCTGCCCGCGCAAAGCGATCATCTTTGCCGCAGCGAGGAAGTTACTGGCCACCCAGTTGTCGGAGGGGAAGAAGCCGCTGATGGCGCTGGCGTCGTAGTTGTTGAACTGCTGAAGGAAGAACTCCTGAAGCTCGATGCTGCTCTTCGTGAGCTGCGAGTAGGACTGCTGCATCAGGTTCGCGTAGCTCTGCTCGATGATGCTTTTGTGAGCGGCATTCTTTAGACGCAGCGGATGCAAAGCGCTGGATTGGTCTTCGCCCGTGAGCCGCAGCGCGCCGCTGTCCGTGACGACGAACTGAGTGGTGCTGTTACCAACCTGCAGGAGGTTGTTTCCCGAAAGGGAGATGTTCATCGCGATGCTGGTGACGTCATTCACCGTGGTGTGCAGCACATCCGCTGCGCGCCCCCCCCAGCCACTGAGCTGCGTCATGCCCTGCGGCACGGAAGTCTGCCACTGGTCCACCTGATCGCTGTGGGAGTAGAGCGACTTCGGCAACGGGACTGTCTCGGCGAGATACTGCGCCTTCGTCACCGGCTGGATGAGCGTGCCGACATTGGATAAAATGGCCGCGCGCCGTTTCGCAGTGTCGCCACCGAGGCCGTTGAACATCTCCTGAAGGCCAGAGCAGCTCGGATGAATGCCGTAGAGCTGCCCGTCGCCACCACTCTGGACGAGTTCGCGCAGGTTTAACTCTGGTTCCGTCGGATGAATGATGGGCAGCGCGAGATTCCCGCGTGTAGCCGTGTAAGTGGCGTAGCGGGTGGGATCGCGCGGCACGAGCCAATTGAAGGAATCCATGCCGCCATGCAGGAAGAGACAGACGAGGGATTTACGATCCGTCGGCACGCCTTGCGCAGCGGCCTTGCCGGCCATTTGCAGATTCAGCAGCATGTTCATCACCGAGATGCTGCTCACAGCCGAGCAGGCGCTCTGGCCGAGGAAACGACGACGAGTGAAGGAGTTCATATCAGTTTCGTTTATTTCATCACTGCACCCTCCGGTGCGACGAGGGCGAGGTAAGCGGCGACACGGGCACGGGCGGCGGTTTGATCCGCAGGAATCTGGGCGAGTGTGTCCAAAATCAGCGTGCGCGTGCTGGGGCGCATTTTGCCCGCGCAGAAAAGCAGGTTGAGATGATCGACCAGACGTTCGGGAGTCGAGGCGAGATCTTTCTCGCGGGCTAGATCGATGGGATAGCGATAGGTGTCCCAGAGGTGAAAGCCGTTCTCGATCATGTCCCAGAGCCGGTTCGGATAGGAGATGGCGCTGTAGCTATCCGTGATCTGGAAGACGGGCGCGGCGAGGTTGTTTTGCGTCAGCAGGCCGGGAGCTTTGTAGTCGGGGCGGTAGTAATTGAAGACGCTGGGCGCATAGGTCGGCTCCTGGCGGCTGGCGTTGAAGAAGTCATTCCAATCCCACCACAGTAAGTTCGGCACCTGCTTCATGCCAAAGGCTCGGCCAAGCGCCATGGCACGGATGACAGGCTCTTTCAGACGACCATGCGCGGCGGTTTCGGTGAAGCGTGGATCACGGGCTTCTTCATCAAGGAGGATGGCCCGCACGACGGCACCGAGATCACCACGGACACCGCTGCCATTGTCAGCAAAGACGGACCCGATTCGCTGGATGTAGGCCGGGCTAGGGTTGTCGGTGACGAGGAACTGGATCAACTGCTTGCTGATGAAGACACCCGTGTTCGGGTGATTGAAAAGGAAGGTCACCGCATCCTCGATGTCGCGCCGCGCATTCTCCGCCGTGGCCGGGCGCGCTGGGATGACATATCCACCAGGCAGCGTTTTGGAGCCGAAGTCATGCCGATCTGCATGAACGAACATGGGCGTGGTGTAGTCCTGCTCCGTCCAGCCACCTCCGCCCCAAGTTTGACCACCGAACCAGAATCCGGTCATGACTCGCGCGAGCTGGGTGATGTCTGGATTCGTATAGGTCGGGATCGGCTGGCCGAGGCCATCGAGCTGGCGTGTGCCATCGGGGTTCAGCTTCCAAAGCCCGATGGTGAAGAGCTGCATGATTTCACGCGCGTAGTTTTCATCCGGGTAACGGTTGATGCTCGGGTCGGCCTTTTGATTACCCACGTGACTGAGGTAACGGCCCATGACGGGATGCATGGTGACCTCCATCAGGATGTCGTGATAATTGCCAAAGGCCTGGCGAACGAAGATGTCGTAGTAGTCCGCCATGCCGAGGACGCGATTCTCGATATTCGAGTCTCGGCGGGAGGTGACGAGGATCTGACCGAGCGCGAAAGCCACGCGCTGACGAAGCTGGTCCTCACCCTGAATGGCCGCACGGGCAAAGGCGGTCATCATGTTGTTGCCAAAGAGGAAAGGGTCCTCGTCCGTCCCACCGTGGCTGTAATCACGCTTCTGGCGCTGGCTGAAGATGTCCTCATAGATACCCTTGATGTAGGTCGAGTGCAGCGTGCTCGGTTTGGCGATCTGCTCTGTGATCCAGGCATCGTAACCGAGCTGCTGCACGCGCTGGATATCCTCCAGCGTCGGGCCGAATGCCGCCTGCATGAGGAAGCGCGAGGCCTGCATGCGGGACACGTTTGTGCCAGCTCCACCGCCAGGGAAACCGCTCGTGCCCGAAGCCCCCTGAAACTGCTCCACGAGCGTGGCGTAATCTCCGCTCATCGTGCCTTCAGTGTTGCTATCTTGATTTGCATCCACCGGCACATCACTGCGCGTGCTGCTGCCACTGGTCGTGCTGGAGCCGAGCACATTCGCCTCAGTCCAATCACTGACACCGTCATTGTCCGTGTCCTGATTCCAAACACGCGCCTGATAAAAGATCGGCGCACCTCCGAACACACCCGCGAGCGTTTGCTGATACTCCTCACCCACGGCCACGGGGTTACCAGACGTCGTTACCCATGAACTGAGATTCGTGCTCTGCCAGACGCGGTGTTGTTTGTATCGCAGCAACGGCCAGCGAATCGTGAGGTCATTGCCCGTGCGCTGCGTGTCCACCCAGAGACGAGAGGTGGGATCAAAGGGATCGGTGCCCGCTTCGGATTCATCGCCATTGCTCATGCCATCACCATCCACATCCAGTAGTACGCCGAGATTAAAGCTGCCCGCCCACTGCTCCCAGGCATCGGCCATGCCGTTGCCATTCAAATCTTCCCCAACGACTCCGGCAGGCGTGCCGTGATGCAGCGGTGGCTTGCTGCTGGCGAGCATGGGATCGCTGCCCGCCTGCACCTCCACGCCGTCTTTGGCCAGATCATCATCACTGTCCGCATCATTGGGATTCGTGCCTGCGAGATACTCCCGAAGGTTGGAAAGACCATCGACATCATTGTCCAAAGCGGCGTCGGCAGCGGAATTGATGTTCAGGCCGTAGGTCGTCTCCCACGCGCTTGGCATACCGTCTTCGTCATGATCGCGCCATGGATTGTAGGCTGTCGTTAGCTCTAGAGCGCCTGACTGGAAGAAAACCTGCACTCCATCATGCTGCCAAAGCTGAAAGCGATCCTCCACTGGCGGGCTGCTGCGATCATGCCAGAGCGCATTGCCATCCTGGATCAAGTTATGCGCCTTGCAGCCCGTGTAGGTGCGGGTGAAGACGGTCTGACTCGTATCCTGATTCGTGATGCTGAAGGTCACATTCCACTCGGTCTGACCACCGGTCGGGCAGGCTCCCTGCACACGCAGCCGGAAGCGATCCGAGATGTCCACCGTGCCATGGCCGCTGAAACCAAGAAGGGGTGCCAGATCAACCGAAGGCGGGTAGTTCCAGTCACTATCCCAGATGCCATCGATATCGCTGTCTGGATTGCTGAAGGCACCGCCCGGACTGGAATGAAAATACCAAGTTAGTCGTCCGCCACGCTGCGTCAGGGCAAGGTACATCGCATCAGAACCAGAAGTGTCCGCCGAGTTTTGCAGCGAGATGGTGAAGAGATCATTCGACCTCCAGGCTCCCTCTTCGAGCTGACCACGCTTATGATCCCATGCGACCTGGATATCGCCGATATTCCAATCGAAACTGTGCGATCCAATGGCCTGAATCAGCGGCATTCGTGCATTCACCGCATCCACACCTCTTGGGTTCGTTCCTCGAGCCACCTCGTCGGCATCCGTTCGCCCGTCGCCATCACTGTCCACCACGGTAGGAAAGGTGAACTGCGGCTTCACTGCCATCTCCGCGCCGTCGCTTAGACCATCACCATCGGTGTCAGCGATGAGGGCATTTGTGCCCGTGTTGGTCGTGCTGATATAGATGCTTGTGCCAGTCTCGACGTTGTCATTCAACCCATCGCCATCGGTATCCATGAGTCGTGGATTGGTGCGCCTCGTGTATTCAGCTGCGTTGTTCAAACCGTCGCCATCCGCATCAAGCGAAGCGTCATTCAAATCTGCTTTCAACTGATGGGCAAACTCCCAGGCAGTTGGCATACCATCGCCATCACCATCCACTGCCATGTTCACGATCTGGAGGGCGTGAATACCACCAGAATGCCAACTCTCGGTGAGCATTTTGACATTGAGTGTGCTGCCGGTGACCGCACGGAAGTGGATGGCATTGCCACGCCAAGGCTTGGAGGAATCTGAGATCGTGGGGTCGATCAGACTTTGCTGAGGACGAGCGCTTGCGCTCACGAAGTGCCGATCCGTGCCCGTGTTGTCATTCAGCCTGATCTTCGCACGAGCACCGTCATAGACCGAGCCTGCATACACCACCACATCGTAGGTCCCATAAGGAATGCCCGAAAGTGTGATACTCGCCGGAGTCGAGGAGGTCGCCGTGAGATAGCCATCTAGCAAACGGCCCGTGGATGTCACGCCATTACCGCTCGCCCAGGCACCACCATCGGAAGTCCATGTCATCGTGACTGGCACAGTGACTCCCAGGCTGTTCACGATTCCATCCACCACAGGGACTTCGATGTCCGTCGTGCTTCCCACGCCATTTCGCCAGCCGGTCAGCGGCCAGGTGCAGTTCCAGTTTCGCTGGGGAAATAAGCCCGCCACAGCCTGTGGTGCCAGGCTATTGAGCGGGTTCACATCGGATACAAATTTGATGCCGATGGCCGCCGAGAAGGCTGGAGGTGTGCTCGAAGCCGAACTAGGGAGATAGCCAGTGCGTGATTCCCAGGCATCGCCTGCGCCATCGCTATCCGTGTCAGCCAGATTCGGATTCGACAAGAGAGACACTTCATCGCCGTCAATGACCGTGTCACTATCTGTGTCTGTGAGCAGTGGGTTTGTGCCCGTCTCCACGCCATCTTTGAGACCGTCATCATCGCTGTCCGGATCGCGCGGCTTGGTTTGGCGTGTGTATTCCTGGGCATTCGTCAGGCCGTCCTGATCTGTATCTCGTGCAGCATCGGTCGGTAGCGCATCATTGAAGCCATGATCCTGCTCCCACCAGCGTGGCAGGCCATCAGCATCAGCATCCACTAGTGCGGTTGGGTCCAGTTCCAGTGTCAGCGCATCTGGATTCACCGAGCCATTGGGAGATGACAGGGGGATCGAACGGCTGATCTCCAGGATGTTTTCGCCTGCCACGGGCGTGAATGTTCCCACATTGGCCTCCACGATCACGGTGCCCTGATTCGTCACAGTCTTCGTGCTGATGAGCGTTCCATTCCACCGCACCTCAAAGGTGTGAGTGCCATAGCCTTCCATGTATTCGCCCGTCGTCGGGTGCCACCAACCGCCCCAGCAGTGATGTAGATTCAGGCGAAACCGCGCCGTGGTCGTCGCCTGACCGGCGGTGAGATTGAAATGAATGCGCCGAGTCGGCGTCCAGCCATCCAGACCATTTTCAAAATCTGTCCAAGGTTCCGCTGTCGTTACCACACCAATGGGAGCCGGATAAGTCCCCGCGAAGTAGTAATCATTGTCCTTCGCCGTCGCACTACCCGGAGCTGAGCTAGGTCCATTCCCACCACCGAACTCCTGCGGATTTCCATCCCAATTGCCAAGAGACCAGACGGTGGAAAAATCCGCCCGCGCCGGGAGTGTCAGGAACATGCACCCGATGAAGAATGAAAACAGGCGATCAGCGAAGAGGCGCATACGGGTAAATTTCGCCAGATTCTAGTCAGCGAACTCTCCAGATGCAATCTGCGCGGTAGAAACCTTCGACTTCAATCAAACTTTCCGAGCCCGGAGTCTGGATCAGCCTCGATAAAGCCAAGCTCGACGAAGAACTCATCCATGGCCATCAGAGTGCGATGGCACGGATCAAATTTGCCTCCTTGGCGATGTTTGGATCAGGGAAACGATCAAGACCAAAGCCACTTTTTGAAGTATCCAAAACTGGATTGAAAAGAACCAGCGCATTCGGCACCGAACTGCAGGTGGCGCTTTCGATTGGATTGTCGAACGCCTTCAAAATGGCCGCAGAAGTCACCGCATGGGCACCACCACTGCCGCCAACACCCGCGATCTTGCCAGGATTGATTCCCAGTTCCACGGCGTTCAGCCGGAGCCAGCGGATGGCGGAGCGGGCATCTGCGATTGCCTCCAAAGGCCCCGATTTATGCCGACTGCTGACGCGATAATCAAACGCCATGGTCATCATCCCACGCGAGGCAAAGTAAACACAGTGTGGGGCAAATTGGGCCACCTGCCCATTGTCCCATCCGCTGCTGAAGAAGAACGCGGCGACTGACTTCGGATATGGAGGAGCCTTTTCAGCAGGTGGTTCCCAGATGTAAACCGGCAGATGAATGTCACCAATCGTCTTATAGGTCTCCTCACGGGCGGTCTTAAGCAGCTCTCGATTGCGGTCGAGAGGCAGAGTTCGAGGATGACCTTCACCGGGAATTTCCATGAGTCAGGGGGGCGGGAGCAGCGACTGTTACGAATCTGACAGAGATCAGCAACCTCTTTTCAAGCAAGTTCAGAAGCATTGACATTAAAATCGCAGATTGATAGCCTGGAGGTGAAATATTACCTCATGAGAACCCATCTCGTCTTCCAGACACGCGCATTTTTCGCCTTTCTAGCCATCCTTTGCATGACTTCCTGCAAAGAGAACCAGGAGCTGCAGCAGAAGCTCGAAGCCACCAATACCAAGATTCAATCTCTACAAAAAGAGCTGGCGGAGATGGACGCCAAACTATTGGAACACCGCCAGAACATCCCAGCCTACGCGGGCACGGGTGAAGCGGGGGCAAAACAGTATGCTGTGCAACTCGCCTCTGAACTTGTCGGCGCTGAAAACGAGGCAGCCCGCCTGCAAACAGCCATCCAGGCAGCAGAGGCAGCACTTACTGAATCTCAGAAAAGCTTCGAACTCGTGAAGTCCAAAGATCCACGCTAAACCAAACACACTCTCTCATGAAAAACTTCCTTGCCCTGATGCTCTTTGCCGGTGGCTTCGCAGCTTGGTATTTCTACCATCAAAAACAGGAGATCAGTGAAGGCCTCGTCGCCACTCAGCAGCAGATCGCCGACCTCGAAAAAGTCGCTGGAAACAAACGTGGTGAATTCAAGGCTGCAGAAAGTGCCATGGCGATCCGCGCAAAGATAATCGCACGGAAAGACGAGAACAAAACCCTGCAGACCAAACTCCAGACCCTGAACGAATCCAGAAAAACAGTGGAGGCAGAGAAACTTGCACTGCTTGCCGCCATTCGGCAAAAGTTCATCGGTCGCACCCTGCCCATGGTGCTGGTTACCGGCCGCAATCTCGGTCAGGTGCGCATCATGAAAGTGGAAGAAGCAGCAGTCACTGTAGCCACCACTTCGGGTGTGGTGAAAGTGCTGCCCAATGAGCTGCCCGCGGATTTGCGCGGCCAGTTTCTCTACACATTCTGAAGCCCAATCAGGAATCAAGAATGGTAGTGACGTCATTTTTGGTGGCGCTTGAGGGCTGAACTGCTCAAGATCTTTCCCATCCGCCATGAAACTCTCCATCCTGCTCACACTTACTGCTTTCATCACCCTCACTGCCCAGGCAGATCAGATCCTGCTCGTCGCTGGCGGCACGCAGGACGCCGTGGACATCCAGGCCATGGAAGCCAAACTCCTGGAGCCCTTTGGCACCGAGTTCGATTCCGGCGGGCACATGTGGATCATCGAGATGGCCTCAGGCAACCGGCTCCTCCAAGTCGATGGTGGCGGCCAGATCACCCACATCGCCGGCCAGTTGAAGCCTGGTTTCAGCGGCGATGGCGGACCCGCTCTGCGTGCGCAGTTCAATGGCCCGCACAACTTCGCCATCCTCCCGAATGACAACCTGCTGATTGCCGACACCTGGAATGGCCGCATCCGCGAGGTCGATGTGAAGTCACGCATCGTCAAGAGTCTCGAAGGCTGGCAGGTACCGGCTGAAAAAGCGCGAGGCAACGGCCCTTACTGCATCACTTTGACACCAGATAAAACCAAGCTCCACATCGCCGACCTGCGTCAGGTGCATGAGCTTGATCTCGCCACAGGCAAGGCTCGCGTCATCGCGGGCAATGGCAAGAAAGGCATGCCCAAAGATGGCGAACTGGCCATCGAGCAGCCGCTCGTCGATCCTCGCGCCGTCGCTGCCGATCATCAGGGCAACATCTACATCCTGGAGCGTGGCGGCAATGCCCTTCGCGTCGTGGACAAAGCTGGTCGCATCAAAACCGTCGTCAACGCCAGCGGCAAAAAGGGCGGTGAAGGCGATGGCGGCCCAGCGCTTGAAGCCACGATGAACGGCCCCAAGCATCTCTGCGTGGACAAGGACGACACCGTCATCATCGCCGATGCCGAAAGTAATCTCGTGCGCCGCTACATCCCTGCCACAGGCAAGATCGAGCGCATCGCTGGCACCGGCAAACATGGCAATGCAGGCGTGGGCGGTGATCCATTGCAATGCCAGCTCGCCCGCCCTCATGGCGTCACTGTGCATCCCAGCAGTGGCGAGCTTTTCATCACGGACAGCTACAACAACCGCATTCTGAAAATCCAGCGCCAGTAACGCTCCGCGATGCTGAACCGACTCCGCGACTCCGCCACCGCCGCGCATGTGGTGCCACTGTTCGTCTTCATGGCCTTCCTGGCCGTGCCCGGATGGTTCCGCATCGAGAACCCCGAGCTGCCGTGGTTTCAAAAAGCCCCCGAGCACTGGATCTATCCGCTCCAGACTTTGCTCTGTGGCGGGCTGCTGATCTGGTTTCGTCGTCATTATCAAATGCAGCCCTGGCGCGGCTTCGGGCTCGCCTCCGCACTCGCCGTGATCGGCATCGTCGCCTGGATCGCCCCGGCGTGGTGGTTTCAAAAACTTGGCGCGGGTGAAAATGCGCCGGAGTGGTGGTCCTGGTTCGGTTTGGTGGCGCGGAAGGAAGGCTTCGACCCCACCGTGCTCGCCGCCTGGCCTGTGGGTGAAGCTGCGTCCGTCTTCATGCGCTTCGTGCGAATGGTGATCGTCGTGCCATTTGTCGAGGAGCTATTCTGGCGGGGCTTTCTCATGCGTTATCTCAATGCCGGAGAGGCTTCATGGCAGAGCGTGCCCTTCGGCACACACTCCTGGCGTGCCTTTGGTATTGTCACCGCGCTGGTCATGATCGCGCATGAGCCGGAGGATTACCTCGGCGCGCTGGTTTGGGGATCACTCGTTTAT
This sequence comes from Verrucomicrobiaceae bacterium, assembly GCA_021151605.1. Taxonomy (GTDB): domain Bacteria; phylum Verrucomicrobiota; class Verrucomicrobiia; order Verrucomicrobiales; family Verrucomicrobiaceae; genus Prosthecobacter. The sequence goes on along the minus strand of JAGKWZ010000103.1, from coordinate 18,695 downwards.
TGGCTCGCGGTGCGCACACGCAGCCTCGGTGCCTGCGTCGTCATGCACGCCATTGGGAATCTATTGCTCGGCATCTACGCCCTGCGCACTCAGCAGTGGGGCTTTTGGTGAGTCGGGGAGGATCAGCTTTGACCACGGAGGGAGGCGCATCCAGAGTCCGCCCCATGCCTGACTCCCTGCGCCAGATTCTCGCCTCCGATTCACCGATTTCCGACCTCACCGTCCGTGGCTGGGTGCGCACGCGGCGTGATTCAAAAGCCTGCTCCTTCATCGAACTCACCGACGGCTCCTGCTTCAAAGGACTGCAAGTCGTCGTCGATGCCGCCCTGCCCTGCTCCGTGCTCATGCCCGGCATCCTCACGGGCGCGAGTGTGGAGATTGACGGTGACCTCATCGCCTCTCCTGCCCAGGGTCAAAAATGGGAGCTTCAGGCAAAGGACGTGCGTCTGCTCGGCGAAGCGGACGGCACCTATCCGCTGCAAAAGAAAGGCCACACGCCCGAGTTCCTGCGCACCATCGCCCACCTGCGTCCGCGCACGAATCTCTACGGCAGCGTCTTCCGCGTGCGCAGCAAGATGGCCTTTGCCGTGCATCGCTTCTTCCAGGAGCGCGGGTTCTTTTATGTCCACACGCCCATCGTGACTTCGAGCGACTGCGAAGGCGCGGGCGAGATGTTCCGCGTCACCACCTTGAAGCAAGGCGCAGCCGCCAAGCCTGAAGAAGACTTCTTTGGCCGCCCCACCTACCTCACCGTCAGCGGCCAGCTCCAGGGCGAGGCCTTCGCCTGTGCCATGGGCAATATCTACACCTTCGGCCCCACCTTCCGCGCCGAAAACAGCAACACCGCGCGCCATGCCGCCGAGTTCTGGATGATCGAGCCCGAGATGGCCTTCCACGACCTCACGGATGACATGTCGCTCGCCGAAGAAAACGTACGCTACCTCGTGAAAGCCATGATCGACGAGTGCCCCGACGAGCTGGAGTTCTTCAACAAGTTCGTGGACAAGGCACTCACCGCCCGCCTCCAGCAGACACTGGATAAACCCTTCGAGCGCATCAGCTACACCGAGGCCGTGGAGTTGCTTTTGAAAACAGGCCGCAGCTTCGAGCATCCCGTCGTCTGGGGAGAGTGCCTGCAAACCGAACACGAGCGCTACATCGCCGAGGAGCACGTCAAAGGTCCCGTCACGATCTACAACTACCCAAAGTGCATCAAGCCCTTATGAATGCCCAGGGTCTCGACGAAGAAACCTACCGCTGGTATGTCGATCTCCGCCGCTACGGCAGCGTGCCGCACGCAGGCTATGGCATGGGTTTCGAGCGCCTGCTCATGTTCGTCACCGGCGTGAGCAATATCCGCGATGTCATTCCCTTTGCGCGGACACCAGGACATGCGCCGTATTGACCTTATGGTTCACGGTTCTCTGATCTCTGTTCATGGTTACGGGCTGCTTTTCTCCGCCCTGTTCGCACTGTTCTCCGCGAACGCCCAGGTGGGCCTCAAGCTCCAGCTCGTCCATGAAACCACCGCCATCGTGCCAGGGCAGCCATTTCGGGTCGGGCTCTTCATCCAGCATGAAAAAGGCTGGCATACCTACTGGCGGCAGCCCGGCATCGTCGGTGTGCCCACGAGCATCGTCTGGACTTTGCCGGAGGGCTTTAAAGCCGGGCCGCTGGAGTATCCCGAGCCCGAGGCCACGAAGATGTTTCAGATCAAAGCGCAGGGCTACGAGCGCGATGTCCTGCTCCAAACTGAGATCCAGGCACCTGCCAGCCTCAAGCTCGGAACTCGAATCACGCTCCAAGGCCGGGCCGCCTGGATGTGCTGTGCCAACACCTGCCACCCCGACACCAAGGAACTCACCCTTGTCCTGCCGGTAGGGGAAAAAAGTGCGCCCGATCCGCATTGGCAGCCCGTCTTTGAAAAAGAACGCGCCACCTTCCCGCAGGAAAGCGAGTCATGGAGCGCCAGCGCCGAGGAGAAGGGCTTGAATATCACCCTCACGCTGCGCCCCGCCTCAGCCAGGGCTCGTCGTTTTGACCAAGAGGAACTGCCAAAGGTGATCTTCTTCACCGAAGACGGCTGGATTAATAGCGATCAGGACCAGACCGTCAGCCTCACCGAGGATGGAATACTCATCATCAAACTCGTCCGCGCCGAAGTGTTTTTTGGCAAAGGCACGCCCGAGAGACTCAATGGTGTGCTGCAAAGAAAGGGAGGTTGGCACGCCGATGGCTCCCTGCGCAGCATGTCGATTCATCCCTTGCTAAGACGATGACCCCGGTATCCGTTGATTTGGCAGAGTTGAAATCTCGCGTAAACTCGTTACACCTCCCCCCACCATGAAAGGCATCCTCGTTCTCATCCTCGCCGCAGCCGTTGGTTACATCTCCTATGAGTATGGCTACCCTGCCCTCGCCTCCTATGTGAAGTTCGAGAAGCACAAGAAAGACATCATCGTCGCCCCGGCTCCCAAGCCTGTGGAGAAAAAAGATGTCGCTGTGGTCATGGCACCCAAGCCTGTCGAAGAGGCTCCAAAACCCGCCATGGAACCGCCGAAGCCCACTCCCGTGCCGACACCTATGCCTGAGGTGCGGAAGCCAGTCGTCGATCCGAATGCCTTCGTCGCACCGGTGCTGCCAAGCCTCGAAGAGCGCACCCAAAACTGGGCCGTGCTCCCCAAGACAGCCTTCCCACGTCCGGTCATCATGAAGAAGGATCTCACTCTGAGCATGAAAATGGGGGGCAACACCGCCTCCACGAAGGTCAAAGCTGGCGGCCAGATGGTCGCCGTCGGTCAGGATGGGCCGAACATCTTCGTTGCACCGACTGAAACCTCGCCCATGCGCGGCACCGTCGCTCTTGATGACACCAATCTGAAGGAAATCCTCACCGCAGGCTACGAGAACTGGAAAGTCCTCTATGTGGCCAGTTTGAAGAAAGCCCATGAATTTAAACTAGCCGCTGCGGACCGCGCCAAAAGCGCTCCCGCAGGCAATGCCAAAGCAGCCGCTGGCAATGACAAGCCTGTGAAGGACAAAGACGGCACCTACCCGCTGCTCGTCGCCAGCATGAAGTCTGGTCAGGTCACCGAGATCAAACCCGACACCATCAAGGAATGGAGCGAGCCCACCCTCGAAGAAGGCATCTGGAAGGTGAACGTGAAATACGAGACCATGACCATGTTCGGCAAATTCGACACCGAAGCCCAGGCGCAGATCAAGAATGGCGTCGTGGAGAAGTGGATCTACACCGGCTCCGGTGAAGTGGTTCCTTGATTCCCCCACCCTGCTTTAGTGATAGCGGAAGATCAGCATCTTCCGCTATTTTTTTGCCCATGCCTCCAGCTCCCGCTCCAGAGCGGCGTGATCGTCCATGCGGTAGATGTGGGTCTTGAAGCCCAGCCTTTTCGCTGTGGCGATGTTTGCCTCCAAGTCGTCGATGTAGAAAGTCTGCCCAGGGTCAAGATCGAGTTCAGCCACCGTCTTTTCAAAGATCACCGCGTCAGGCTTGCTGCACTTCGCCGAATACGAATACACCCCGCCATGGAAATGCCTGAAGATGTCGAAGCTGCGCAGCAGGTAGTCTTTGTGCAGACCATTCGTGTTTGAGAGCAAATACATCGGCATCCGACCGGCCAAGCCTGACAGCGTGCGCTCCATCGCCGGATTCTCACTGAAGATCTCACACCAGATCTGCTCGAACAGCGTGGCATCTCCCTGAAACTCCAGCAGCTTCGTGGCCTCAGTGACAAACGTGGCATCGTCCATGTCACCGTTTTCATAAGGCACCTTGATCGGGTCCAGCCGGGTCAGCAGCTTTTCCGGCGGAAAGGGACTGAACTCCGCGCAGCGACGCGCGGCGATGGTGAAATCGAAGGCGACAAGCACATTGCCAATGTCAGAGAGGATCGCGGGTTGGGGCATTCCTTTTCATGCCCTGAACTCACGGCAAAGCAACGATCTGATGATGACGAACTCGGTGAATCCAGCCTTCAGTTCCCCGAATGCGAGTAGGTGCGGAGGAAGAGCTGGATGTCTTCCACGGTGGCGGTGAATTTGTCGAGGCCGCTTTGCTCGTTGTTCAGGAGGGTGTAGGCGGGGATGACGATCTTCCACTGGGTGTTCCAGACGCTGCGGGCGATGAGGCGGGTGTTCGTGAACTCCTGCGGCACGCTGCTGTAGAAGAAGGCGGGATCACTGACAGCGCGGAAGGGCTGGTGCTTGCGGATGATCCAGGGCTGCTCTGTGAGGGTGCCGTCGGCGTTGAAGAACTGGGTGTTGTTGAAGTCCACGGCACCGAGATTGTAGGGCAGCGGCAGGGCTTGATCCTTCACATCCCAGAAGCGCAGGACTCCGGTATCGCCCAGCGGCGGGGCGCGCATGATGTCGGTGCCGCAGGGGATGAGATAGACGTAGGGTGTGGCGCTGAGGGCGTTCGGATCATTGCTGGCGGGCGCACCCGAACCGGCGTTTCCAGAAGCATACGCATCCATACCAATGTATCCCGGCAAAGCGATGCCGACGCTGTGGATCTTCGTGGCGAAGCTGGCGGGTGAGTAGCTGTGATCACCACCGGCGAGGAGCAGGTTAAAGAAGTTCTTCCCCTGCTCAATGGTGGTGGTGAAGGGGATGATGAAGCCGGGCACGGCGCTGCCATTGGCCTTGCGGATGTTCCGGCAGTAGGTGGCCACGTCGGCGTCGTTCAGCACGTTCGGGCGGATGTGCTGTTCCATCCTCTGTTTCCAGGCATCGTCACTGGCGCGTTTCACGGCGATCTTCTCCGGAGTGTCACTAGGCAGGTCCTCGGCGTGAGGCGGGATGCGGAAAAGCTCATGCCGCAGGGAGAAGACGGTGCCGTATTGGTCAGGGTTGTTGATGCCAAGGCGGCCCTCGGCCACGGAAAAGTCGGCATTCAGTCGTGCCATGACTCCGGCCAGGCCGTGATCGCCGAGATTACTGACGGTGACCAGTGGCGTGCCTGCGGTCACATCGCCCAGCGAGCGCGCGGCGACGATGTCGTTGAAGACGGTCCGGCCTGCGGGGGTGCCGAGCAGACCGGTTTCATAATCATAGGCCTTCGCGGCGAGGTAGGTGTAGCGGCTGGCGAGGTCGAAAAGGCTGCGATATTGCTCCAGCGCTTCATTGCGGAAGAGGCGGAAGGTGAGGTCCTTTGTGCGGTAGCCTTGGATGATGGCGGCGGCGCGCTGGCGGAAAACCTCCCGCTGGGCGAGGATGCGGTTGGCGCTGGAGAGCACGTTGCTGACGTTTTGCAGAGCCCGCTGATGGGCGATGGTGAGCTGCATGAGTTCAGCCCCCTGCGTGTAGGTTTCGCGAAGTAGGTTATCGTATTCGTAGGCGAGCTGGAGTTCCTCGGCTTTGAACCCGAGACTGGTGAGCGTAGAGGTCAGATCCTGCTCCTCCTCGACGATATTGGTCTCCTGGAATCTGCCTGTGGCACGTGTCGCCAGAGCGGTGGCCTTGAAGATACCCCGGGCGACTTGGCCGATGATTTCGATGGCTCCGCGCAGGGGTGAAGTGGCGTCATAAGACAGTCCGACGACCGTGGGGAAAGCTTCTGAAGTGGCGTCCGCGATGCCGTCAGAAATGTCCGCCAGATCATCAAAGGCAGAGGCTGAGATCTCGAGGTCACGCACGAGTCGCTCCAGCCTGAGAACCTCTGTGTGGGAGGTGGAAAGCGCCTTGAGTTGCTCGGCGTGATTGGAGATGGTCGCACTCACGAGAGCCTTGAGCCCCTGGACCTGCTGGTTCTGATTTTCAAAGGCCAGCTTTGCCTGATGGATCGCCAGCAAGCTCTGCTGCGCGTCCTGCAGGGCGTCCTGGAGATCGCCTGTCTCTGGCCGTGTTCCGAGACCGCCTGCCTGCCAGACATCGTTGTATTGCACGAACTGTGAGGGCGTCACGGTGACGATGCTGGGTGCCGTGGGCTGTCCGGCAAAGCCGATGGGGATGTCTTGAAGGGCATTGCCGGTGAAGAAGTTCACCTGCCGGAGTTCCGTGCGGACGAGGGTGATCTCTTGGAGCGTGTCCACGAGATCATTCGGACGATCCACGATGAACCAGTGCAGCAGGTCGGGGCCGTTGTAGTCCTGGGAGTAGAGTTTGCCAGGGCCGACATCGCCGGAGTACGGGCGGCCGAAGATGTCGATGAGTTCATTCACATAGGCCACCTCCTGCTGCTCGATGCTGGTGGTGTAGTCGTCGATCTGGTTTTGCTGATAGCGCAGGGAGCGGGTCATCTTCCCGGCTTGGTTGAAGGCTCCGCCAGCATTCACGAGACTGGCGAGGGCGCGCTGGTAGAGCTGACCGAAGAGGCCCTGACCCTGCACAGGACGTGTGCCGATCTGCGCGGTGGAGCCGACGGCGAGGAAGGTGGGGTCGATGTCGAAGGCGATGGCTCCGGGGCTGAGGCCGAGGGGATTCAGCCGGGCGTTGGCGTTGTCGATGGTGACCTGGAAGCTGGTGGCGGCGGTGGCGAGTTCGGGCAGTTCTGGAATGGTGCTGCGGTCGATCTTTTGCACGCCGGTATGGTAGGGGTCCACATCTGGCACGAGCGCATTGCCGACGGCCCAATGGTAGAGCGCGCCCTGGGTACTACGGCTGACCCATTCGTCGAGATTTTGGCCCTTCGCTGTATCGCGGAAATGCTCCCAGCCTGCGGCGGGATCGTCTTTGTAGTTTTTGCGATAGGTGAGGGCGCAGATCTGCTGCGCGGTGCGAGCGAGATTGCCCGCAGCGGCGGCAAATTTGCGCTCATCCTGGAAATCGACAGTCACGGGCTGGCCGAGCACGGACACGGCTTCGGCGCGGGTCTGCCAGTTGAAGTTCGGGTGGGAGACGAGGCGGTAGTAACCGGTGAGCGCGGTGAGGTAGTGGCCATAGGCATCGCCATGGCCTTGGGGGAACATGCGCTGCGCGTCGGACTCGTCGATCACGCCGTCGGCGGTGCTGCTGCCGACCTTTTCCTTGATGTTGTAGTTCACGGCGTAGAGCACCTGGCCGCTGTTGATGCCCTGGGTGTAGTTCCAGACGAGGCGATTGTAGAAGGGCGCGGTGGTGACACCGGGGCTGACGCTGTCGTCGCGGCCTTTGAGCATGGCGAGTTCTTCCTCCAGCGAGCTGCTGACCTGACCTTCAAAGGAAAAGCGGCTCGTATTCACCTCGGTGACGGTGTCCTGGTCATCAAGGGAGATGGTGGGATTGGCGGCGTCGGCATAGGCTTCGTTGCCGACGATGGTGTAGAGATCGTTCAGGTAGCCTGCGGCAAGGATGAGCGCGTTGTTCGTGTCGGGATCGTTCGCACCCGCGTCGATGCTCATGCTCTTGGCGCGGTTCAGGACGGTCTCGTAGATGGCGATGAGCCCGGCGTCGTTGATGTTTTCCATGTTGAGCGCTATATCGCCCTCCCAGCGTGTGCCTGCCTGGGTGAGCACGCTGACATCGGTGTTCACACTGTTGTTGTAGAGGTCCTTCACACGCTGCTCAAAGGGGTTGATGGCGGCGAGCACGCGCTTGATCCAGCCTTCGACGAACTGCGGAGGCATCCAGCGGGACCAGGTGCCGCCGTTCGTGAGCGCGTAGGCTGGGTTTGGCGTGGTGCCGTCAGCCAGGAAGGGATTGGCGCGGTAACGCATGGTGAACCAGCGGTCATTGAGCACGAAGGGTGATCCGCCGAAGGGATTGCTCGGATTGCCGCCGACGAGGGCGGTGTTGGTGTTGCCGGGATCAGGTGCAAACCAGCCGTTCAGCTCTGTGACAACTGGAGTTTCCTGTGCGGCTTCGATCAGGAAGTCGAGCGTGGAGAACGCATTCGGATCGGCGGTGGTGTAGATGGCCACCTGGATGGTGTTGGTCCCCGGCTTGAAGTAGCTCGGGGCCAGGCTGAACTGCTTCGGATTCACGAGCCCGTGGGTGGTCGTGAGATCGGCACCAGCGGCGGTGTTGGTGAACTGCGGTGTGGGTGCGTTGTAGGCGAGCGCGGGCTGGTCATTCACATAAAGCACGAAGCCGTCAAAGTCGCCGATCTTGGCGCTAAGCACGATGGTGCCGGGCACGCCGGAGGCGAAGTTCACGCCCGCTGTGTTGTAAGCGATGAGGCTCGGGTAACCGGCAGCGAGATCGGCATCCGTGTAGCTGGTGGCGTCGATGATGTTGGATGCCAGGGCTGAGCTGCGGGCATTTTTGGTACCCGTTTCGAAAACATATTCCCCATCGAGGCCCTCTTCGATAACCTGAGAGATGACGAGGCGCTTGCTGTCGATGACATTGATGATGCTGGCCTGCCCAGTAATGCCGGGGCCGGTCACGGTCTTGCCCACGGACAGTCCACCGGTGTTTTCGAGTGTCAGCACGGTAGCCGGGAGGGCGATGGGCTGGTTTTGGGCATCAAGCAGGTAGTTCACCTGGCGCACATTGACACTGCGCGGGAAAGGCACGGGCGAGCCGACATAAGCCTCCGGAGTGACGGCACCAGGATCACTCATGACGATCCATTGATTCGAACCTGCGACACCGAGGCGCTTCGTCATGACGGTGGTGTAGGTCTTCGGCGCACTGGCCGCACCGGTGGCCCAGCGCCACTCGAACTCATAATTCTCCGGCTTGCCCGCGTAGTCGCCGCTGTGGCGCAGGGTGACCTGCTCATCGAGCGGGTTGCTGGACTTCACCACCTTCAGATCACCGACGTAGAGCTGATTCGTGACCTTGATGACCTTCACCTGCACGGGATCGCCTTCAGGCTGCTGGCCGGGATTGCCGCCATTACCAAAGACGAGGGTGACGAATCCGTCTCCCTGACCGGTGGCGGTGAGCGCGTAGCTGTCCACGGCGGTGTTTGGGCTGCTGATCTCGGCGAGGTCGCTCTCGCCGATATTGGCCGTGGAGGCCACCGTCCAGGAGCTGGACTGGGCACTGCTGCGGGCGAAGGTTTCCACCTTGGTATTCAGCGCGTCGATGGCGGCATCCCATTTGGATTTGTCGTCACCGGAGGGCAGCAGGGCTTTCACCGCAGCCAGTTCGGCGGTGGTGAGGAGATTCAGGTCCAGGTAGTCCTCCCCAGCGATCTCGTCGTGGAACTGGCCGATGAGCACGAGCGATCCCTTCGTATCCCGCACGGGGTCGAAGAAGAAGCGCTGCTGCAAGTGCGCGGGCAGGCCCTGAAAGTAGGTGCGGCCCTGGTAAGAACTGGTCTTGATGGCCGTGGGCAGCTTTGCCAGAGATGTGTTTTTGCCAAGGGCGACGGTCTTTGCCCGCGTGGGGTCGTGGAGGGTGACGGCATTTTTCGTCTGGCCACTGGCGGCCTTTGCCAAGGACTGCTGGTAGAGCACCTGGGCGCTGGTCTGACCCCGCACCTGCGGCAGGCCAAACTTTGGCAGCGTGAGCGTCTCACCCACGCGCAGTTCGGGTGGATTTGCCGGCCAGGCCGGGGTGTAAATAATCGGCAAGGGCTGGTCATCCTCATCGACATCGATTTCTGCCAAAGTGAGCGGCTGACCACTGCGGTCGGCAGCGCGGAGAAATGGCAGGATAGTGCCGGCAGCGGGCACGCCGATGCCGGGGATGAAGAAGTCTCCCTGGCTCTTGTAGTAAAGCTTCATGGTGAGCGTGGGCGTGCCGGTGTCATGCGGCCCGCGATGAATCCAGGTGAAGCCCTTGCGGTCTTTGAAGGTGAAGCTCTTGTAGGCTTCGTCAGTGATGAAGTCGTTGTTCGTGGGCGGGTTGGCACCGGCGATCTCGACATCCTTCGAGACAGCCGTCGCGCCCGTGCCGACGAGTGGCAGTGGCAAAAGCGGCAGCGGGTAGGGTTTCACCAACAGTGTGCCTGCGGTGGCGGTGTAGTTAAAGAGGATGTCGCCAGGGTCTTTGTTGCCATCGCCATCCTGATCATAGATGCGGCGGACTTTGAAGACGCGCATGGCGGGGCGTTTGTCCGCAGCCGTGTAGGCCAGCAGGACAAAGGGGTGGGAAGTATAGGCGTTTTGGGAGTAGCTAAATGGGGGTGGAAGTCCAGGGTAGTGGTTCAAGTCCTCCCGCAGTGCATAGGCACGGCCTCCGATCATGAGCGCATGCTCCTCATTCGGGTTGTAGCCGTGCTCATTGGGGTCGTTTTGCGTGTAGATGCTGCCGGAGAGCTGCGGCTCCACGAGGTCGCCACTGCCCACACCTTCGGCGATGGTAATGTGCGCGGCGGCATTCGAGGCCAGCGGTGCAGGATAGCTGACGGTGTACCGCCCAACTTTCCCCGGCACATAGAGAGCGTGGAAGCCAGATGATCCGGCCGGTGGGCTGATCTTTTTAAACCAGCGCACGGTAATGATGTTATCCAATGGATGTGCATTCACTGGGATGATGGCCCCGAGATTTGCCGCAGCGACGCCGACGGTGAAGGGATTCAAATAACCCGCCGGGTAGTAGCCAGTGCTAGCACCGTTAGTGTTGTCGATGTAGCCCGCGAGTTCATGCCCCGCAGGCGGCGCGATGCGGTCGCCCACGGTGACGGTGGTGACGATGGGTGCGGCGGTATCTGACTGCACGGTGGCGGTGAGCTGCGGCAGGCCGGGGAGTGCTTGCGAAAGCACGAACTGCGTGCTGCTGAGGATGCTGGTGATGGTGGCGCTGCCGCCTGCCCAGGTGACGACCATGCCGACCTCCAGCCCGGAGGTGCTGGCGACGGTGACGGTGCTGCCAGCGCTGGCAGTGGGCGTGAGCTGCTGCTGGCGGGTATCTGTCTGGGTATAGACATTCACATACCAGACCGCGCCGCTGCTGTTGAACTTCAGCAGGCTGCGGTTCCGCTGATCTCCACCAGCGGCCAGTTTCACAAAGAAGCGCTGCGTAGTGACATCGATGGCCGCTTCCACTCCCGCCTGATCATCCTGATAAACGAGCTGTGGCAGCCCGCCGCCGGTGAAGGCGATGCCCGTCGTCGAGGCCGTTAGATCAGGATCGACGGTGTAGTGCGCGTAGTCCGCGAGGTTCGGGGACCAGCGCTGCCAGTAGCGGTTTTGATACTTCGGCCATTGGATGCCAAAGCTGCCCGACTGGAGCCAATAGAAGACGACCTGATTGTAGGAGTCGGGCTCGGTTTCTCCGAAATCGGGCGTGAAGGGCTCGCCAGTGGCCTTTTCGGCAAAGTAGGCGTTCTTGCCGTTCGGACGCACAGTGGTGCCGTAGAAGCTGGCGGCGTTCTGCACTCCTTTGAGCACGGGGGATGGAGTCAGCGTGAGGTCGCCATCATGCGGCGTGATCTCCTGGCCGAGATGCACGGTCTTTTTCACCTGAGTGGGCGTGCGCTTGATGTCCACCACGTCCAGCCCCACATGCTCATGGATGACGCCCGCAAGTCGCACATTGCCGAGATACTCCACGAGGATGCGGCCCTCCACGTTGTAGGCTTTGAGCTGGCCAACGCCGTTGAACCTTTCAAAAGTGAGTGTGCTGAAATCCGCCCTGGAGGGTGTGTAGCCCGGCACGACCACCTCCTGGGCCACGGCCATGGGCACGATGGGATTATACACCGGATTCGCCGTGGTGATGCGCCCGTCCGTGATCTGCACCAGCGGCCCGTCAAAGCTGCCCTCCGTCCAGTAAATGGTGCGTACAGGCAGCTCCGCTCCCGTGGTGGATGACACGGCGAAGTCCTCTGTCTTGATCTCATACGCGCCATTGGCATCTAGGTTCGACACCCAGGTGATGGCGACGCGGCCCGGCTGTGAGGCGAAGACTTTTTCCGCATGGACGCTGTAGTAATACGAGGTCGCTGGCGTGACAGTGGTCGGGGTGGAGGCGTTGATGTTTGCGTTGGCTTTCCCCGCAAGTGTGACGGCGGTGCCGTTGATGGCAGTGATCGGCTGGCCGAGCAAAGTGGCCCCCACCACCATCTCCAGCGGCGGCAATGGAGCCGCCGCGATGGTCACGACGGTGTCGCTTGTCGAGGATTGCATCACATTGACCATGACCGGCCCGGGAGTCGATGCCGCCGTGAGTGGCCGGTAGGCAGTGGGTGTCGCTGTGGTGATCGTCGCATTCGCATTCCCAGACAGGGTGATGATGGGGCTGGCGATGGCATTGACATTCCGGCCCAGCATCTTGGAGCCCACCACCAGGCTCGGTGGCACGCTCGCCACGTTGACGGTGGGGCTGGAGGTGGAGCTGGTGTTGACGGTGACATACTCCGCCAGCGGCGTGATGACCTCCCCCGGTAGCACAGGTTTGGCGCGCCAGTAATTCGGCCCGGCATTGGTGATGTTGTTCCCCTGCTTCAGCGGCGGGAGGATCTGATCCCCCATGAAGTAGAGCGGCAGACCTTGGGAGTAAAAGGTGCCAACGCGCGCGGTGGCCAGCACGAGGCTCTTGTCCGCATTCGCGGGGTAGCGGTCGGCAAAGGTGACGGAAAGAGAGAGCGGCCCCACCGCCCCGGCCACCTGGCCCATCGCAGCGAACTGCTCGGCGGTCTGTGTTGGTCCAGGTGCCACTGGCACCGTGGCAGGGGCCACGAAGACGTTGTTAAAGGTGCCTGACGACAGCTCAAACTGCGCGTGTGCAGAGAGTGCGGAGAGCAGTGTGCAGAGGGCGAGGAGGAGACGGTTCATGGGAGGCGAGAATGACGAAATCAAAATGACGAATGACGAAGGCGGTCAGGCCGTAGGCCGGGTGTGTTTGGCGCGGTGCAGGTCGTCAGGAGGGTGATCTCCTTCGCCAAACTACCCGGCTGGTTGGGAAGGTTTGTGCGCGGGAAGCGGCCAGAGGCTTGGTCCCTCTCCCCGCTGTGCAATTCACCAGAATCCACGACCTGATGCGGGGAGAGGCTAGGTGAAGGGAACTGGGAAGACCGAAGCAGCGAAGGAGTCCTCCCCTCACCCCAGCCCTCTACCCGGAAGAAACGCCTTGTGTTTGCCCTCCGCACCACCGGGGCGAGGGGGCCAGGCCGTAGGCCGGGTGTGTTTGGCGGAGTGCAGGTCGGCAGTCGGGTGATCTCCTTCGCCAAACTACCCGGCTGGTTGGGGAGGGTCGTGCGCGGGCATGGGCTAGGCGAGGGGAACAGGGAGTGCCGAAGCGGCGAAAGAGTCCTGCCCTCACCCCAACCCTCTCCCCGGAAGGAACGCCGCGTGTTTGCCATCTGCACCACCGGGGCGAGGGCGCCAAGCTGCCGGGTAATTCGGCGAAGGCGAAGGTTCGTGTTTGCCACACTCAGCGCGCCGAACACACCCGGCCTACGAGGGGCACGTTCAGATATTGGAACTCCCAGTTTCATGACAGAGATCGAAAACAAGACTCACTCCGCCCCACCCACGCTCTTCTTCAGAGACACCGGCAAAGCCGCCGGCTTGTCTCCGCTGAGCATCGCCTCGATGGCGGCCAGCTTGGCATCGCGGGCTTTGTCCTTGGCTTCCAGAGCGGCGAGGCGCTGGGTCATCGCGGTGAGGGCGGTGTCTTTCTCGGCATTGGCTTTCTCCAGCGCCTCCACCTTCCGCGCCAGCTCCTGCGTGGCGGAGACGTTGAGCATGGAGATGGCTTCATAGTCCACGGTGCGGAAGTCCTTCACCTCGCGACCATAGACGAAGACTTTGTCGCCTTCGGGTTTGAAGACCGTGCGGAACTTGCCTTCGGCGACATCGAGAACCTCAAAGACATCGGTGGTTTTGTCGTCGGTGAGGCGGACACGTTCGCCTTTTTTGAGGTTCGTCTTTAGAACTACCCAGCCATTCTGGAAGGCACCACGCTGGTAGATGTCGGGCACCACGTCGGTGACCTGGCTCACCGCCTGCGGGAAGATTTGCTCCACCTGCTGGGCGATCACCTTTTTCTGTGGTCGGTTGCCTTTGCTCACCGCATCCTTGTAAAGGTAGTCAGTTACCTGGATACCCCGCAACATTGCCAAATCCGTGCCGCCTACGGACAGCCCCTGGATCAGCTTGATACGCGCGTCGGAGAACGCACGGAAGGTGGTGCTCGCTACGTCGTTGGTGGCGTAGATCGAAAGCGGGCCGTTGGTCGATCCACCGATGCCAGTGGGAGAGCTGTTGTTGAGAAAGCCCTGCGTACCCAGAGCAAAGTTCGCCCCGGCGCCATTCACCACTAGCTTCGCCTGTGTGGGTGTCGTGGTGCCAATGCCTACATTGCCATTGGCTCCGAGGACCATGACGGTTCCGCCACTCAAGTCTCTGAAGCCAAAGTTATCCACAGCGCCAAAGATAGATGAATCCCCAATTCCAAAATCCCAGGTTCGGAAGCTTCCAGCCCCATTGTTATGCCCCACACGGATGACTCCCACCGAACCGCTGACACCTTCGTCTCCGACGTGAAGCCGCCGACCTGGGCTGGTGGTGCCGATGCCGACGTTTCCTCCCGCGCTGATCGTCAATCTTGGTGTCGCGGAGGACGCGCCGGTAAACAATCTCAAACTCGTGCCTGCAACGTCCATTGATATCCCGGCCTTAACGACTCCACCGCGCGCTATTTGAAAGACATCCTCCCATCCGACAATCGCATCCTGATAGACAACACCGTTGGAGATAGACAGTTTTTGCGGCGGCGCGGTCATGCCGATGCCGACATTGCCGCCCCCACCGTTCAGAATAATGTCGCCAAGACTCCCTCCCTGGTTTTTGACGGCTTGAATATTGGCATAGCCATTGGTCACAGCGCTGAGGCTCATAATGAGGCTGGTGTTTCCAGCCGTTTGTTCCTCGCCGATGCAGATGCCTCCCACGCCTCCTAGCGTGAGCCTTCTACCCGCATTCATTAATGCCGTTCCGATGCCGACATTCCCCGTGCTGCGGTAGGCATTCCCCGAAGCGACCGTCCATAGGCCGACATCGGCTCCGAGTTTGTCCACAGTGACGGAGGCATTCGCCAGATCGGCGTTGGCGATGGAGAGATCCACGATCTTCGAGCTGTTCACTGAGTTGGCAGCCAGATCCGCCAGGGCCACCTGACCATCCGCGATCTTGGAGCTGTCCACCGAGGCAGTCGCCAGCTTGCTCAGAGTCACCGAGCCGTCCGCCAGATCCTCTGCCCCGATCGCACCGTCTGCGATGGTGCTGCTGCTGACGGCATTCGAGGCCATCTTGTCCATGGTGATGGAGGCATCAGCGAGGCTGGCGGTGCCGATAGAGCCTGCCACCACGCTGTCCGCCGTCTTCGCGCGAAAGCTGTAGGCGGTGCTGGTGATGCGCTGGCGCGGGAGGATGGGGGTGTCGCTGCCGTTGATGTTGCCATCGCCATTGTCCACAGTGATCTCCAGGTAGCGGTCGCCGGTGAAGACGGTGTCCAGCGCGGGGCGGGGCTCGGACCCGAAAACGATGCCCAGGCCGAGCAGCACGCTGAAGTCCCCTTTGGAAAGGGTGACGGTCTGCTCCTCGGTCCAGAGTGGCGAGCCTCCTGGCGTGGAAGAGGCAAAGAGGCGGAAGATCACCCTGCGGGCCTCCGGGGTGGTCTCACCAATGCCGACCCCGGTGCTGGCGGTGACGCGGCCCTGGTAGTTCATGAAGGGCGGCACGTTTTGAGCCGAAGCTGGCGTCATCGTGCAACAGGTGGTGATGACGGAGAGAAGCAGCGCAATCCGGCGAGACGGCAATGCTGAGGACGGCAGGGGGTGGATGGTTTGGTTTGTTTTCATGTTCGTTCGCGTGATCTGAGATTTTAGAGGGTGAAGGTGAGATGGAAGGCGGTCACTGCGTGATGAGAACGCCAATTTCGGAGGCACGGCGCAGCTCAAAGATGCCGGAAAGGGTCAGCGCCTCTTTGTGGACGCCGGTGATGGTCTCGCTGTAGGTGCCGCCGATCACGGCGCTGCCCCAGCCGCTGGTGACGCTGCTGCCCGACGGTGGATCGGGGGTGAAGGTGAAAGTGCAGACGCGGGTGATGGCCGGGGCTTCCACGCCGTCGGAGAGCTTGGCGGTGGTTGCAGTGACGAGCACGGGCGTCGTTGGCAGTGGGATGTTGTTAAACCGCGCGTCCTTGTTGTCGTGATCCGGGTGGTAGCGGTGCAGGAAGGGGTTCGTGGGATCATTGTAGGGGATCTGGACCGTGAACTCGAGTGAACCCGCCACGCTGCCGGTGCCCGAAACGGGGAGTGTGAGCGGCATGTGCGCGGCGACGAGACGCTGGGCGCTGCTTTTTTCATCCTGCTTCAGGAGCGACTCCACAGCGCAAAGGCCGTAGCCATTCGTAGGCGGGCCAAGTTTCCCGAGAAAGACCTGGGAGAGCAGTTTCGCCGCTCCTGTGTCCGGCACATGCAGGAGGGTGCGCATAGAGAATGGCGTGGGCACGCTGCTGCCCGTCTGCGGCGGCGGCGGGTCGATCTCCACCTTCGGCGAGGCGATGGAATAGCCGCTGCCGGGATTCGTGATCGTGAAACCGGTGACGGAGCCGTTTGCGACCGTGGCCGTGGCAGTCGCAGTGATTCCCCCGGCAGGCGGCGGTGCGATGGTGACGCCCGGTGCGCTGGTATAGCCAAACCCGCCCGTGGTGCCCTCCGCCAGAGCGACACTGGTGACGGTGCCTGTGGTGAGCGATGCCGTGGCAGTGGCCCGGGCTTTGTTCGAGACTTTGTTCGAAACATTCGTCAGCGTGATGTCCCCCACCCAGAGGCCGGCCTGGGAGCTTTTCTGCGCGGTCGCAGGAAGGTAAACGTCCATCAAATTGCCGCTGTCCGTCACCCGCAGAAAGGAGGCGAAGGAGGCGTCTGTGGCTGCGCCGGTCATGGTAGGATCACCACGATTGATGCCAAACAGCAGTTCCACCGTGGTCTGCGGGGAGATGACCTCCGTAAAGGCAGCGCTGATGGGGATTTCCTGAGGTTGCAGCGTGGTGGTGTTGAAGGTGCGGCGGGTGAGCGGCACGGCAGCGGCCACGGTGGGCTGGCCTGCGGGGGCTGCTTCACTGGCCGTCGGAGTGAGGGTGAGCGTGACCGGCGCAGCGGTGCGGTTTTTGACATACATCGTGATGACCGTGCCCGAGCGGCCAAAAGCCAGCCCGTCACTGGAGCTGAGGCTGATTTCGATGGGCGAGACATAGTCCCCCACGACCTCCGCCGAAAACCAGTAGGCCTGCGTGCGGTCCACGCGCTCCGTGGTCGGTGAAAAGACCTGGAGCGGGTTCGAGGCACCGAGTTCGCCGCCGACATATTTGAAGACCTTTGTATTCGCCGCGATGGCCGCCGGGAAGGTGGTGAAGTAGGCGGAGAAGAGCGGGTAGGTGGCCCCATTTTTAAAGGTGGGGAAGCCGAGGAGGTTCGCGCCATTGCGCACCCAGGTGCTGCTCGGAGGGCGCGGCTTTTGCACGATGGCGATGCTGTAGCTGGGATTCGTGCTGGGTGCGGCAATCGTGACGACCGGGGCTTCAATATAGCCAGAACCACCGCTGACGATGTTGATGGCGGTGACCGCCCCTCCCGAGATGACCGCCGTGGCGGTGGCCGCCGTGCCGCCCAACGGAGCGGCAATGGTCACTGTCGGTGCCGCACTATAGCCGTGGCCACCGTCTCGAATCGTCACTTCCGTGACAGCTCCACTGCCTATGGTCGCCGTAGCGATCGCCACGCTCGAGCAGCGCACAAGGTAGGCCGACTGGCCAGTCATCAATTCAGGCGTCAGGGTCGTCACCGAGCCATCCCGCTTCCAGGTCTTCCACTCCGGCGTGCCTGGCGCAGGGATCAGCGGTGATTCCATGAACCCCGTCTGCTCCGGGTTCGGAATCCAGCGCCAGACCTCCAACACGGCAGCGGGAAAGAGGTCCGCCAGAGGTTGCTGCTTCGCGTCCCCCGAGAGGTAGATGGAGTTCCAGCCGCCTTTCATCGTGTAGCTGGTGGTCTGCCACTGGGCTAGGCTGATGCAGGGAGCAAGGAGCAGGGAGCAGAGGGCCAGCAGGCGGAGAAGCCAGCGTGGCTTTCGGCTGAGTGGGCTTGGTGTTTTCGAGTCGTTCATCGGTCGTGATTTTGAGTGTGATCTTCTGGCTTCCTGCCCTGAGTTCCCTGCGCCCCGCTACCGCACCGTCAGCCGGTAAAACTCCTTCTCACTCCCCAGCGCAGGCGTGGTGAAGGCGGACAGAATGCTCACATCCGCCGCCGTGTGGATCTGGCTGCCGGTGCTGTGCGTGCCGATGGAAAAAGGCACACGAGCCCAGGCCTTCACATCCGTGCTGCGCTCGATGGTGTAGGTCTTGCCCGTGATGGCGTAGAACTCGAAGCGCACGCTGTTGGCGGCCTTTTCCTTGATCTTGAGATCGAAACGCTCCGTGGCATCGCCCGCAAAAGTGCCCGCCACGTATTCGTCCCAGTTACTCATGCCATCGCGGTCGAAATCGCCATTCCTGTTCAGTAAATTGAGCGGCCAGTTGCCATTCTCATCAGGGTAGTAGCCCGCTTGATAGAGCTGCCATTGCTCCCACACATCCGGCAGCCCATCGCCATCCAGATCCTCACCCAGATTCAGATCCAGCCGCACGCGCTCGCCGCCCTTGCCCGCCGTGAGATTCCCCGAGACCTCGATGGGATAAAAGCGGCTGCCATTCATCTCCACCACGAGGCTGAAGGCCCCCTGCGCAACGACCGCGCTGGTATTGTAAAGCGTGGTGCCGCTGCGGTTCGCATCGATGCGGATGTTCAGCTCATAATTCTGCTCCAAGCTCAGCGCCGAATTGATCGGCGTCCGCCCAACCTCCTCACCCCCTTT
>JAGKWZ010000102.1 GCA_021151605.1 Verrucomicrobiaceae bacterium | reverse complement strand
CCTTCATTGAGGAAGTCATCGGTGGCCGTGACGGTGACGGTTTGCGGGCTGTTCCAAAGGATGCCGCTGCCGCCAGTGGGCTGGAAAACGATGGTGGAGGGGCTGAAGCTGAGCTGCGGAGAGCTGAGCGTGACACTCGCCGGCGCGTTCGGATTCGTTCGCAGGGCCACGGTGATTGTGTCGGTGAAGTCACCCTCCATCACGCGGGTTTCAGTGCCGGTGTGGCGAAGGATGATGCTGTCGTCATCATCCGCGATGTGGGTGGTGACGAGCGGGATGGGCATGGTAGCCGTGTAACCGCCCGCTGTGGCAACGGTATGAACCACGCGGCCCCAGTGCGGGCCTTCACCCGTGGCGTCGTTATTGCCGCGCACGACGACGGTCTGCGGCACATTCCAGCCGCCGGTGCTGCCAGAGACGGCCTGATTCGCGGTGGGGGTGAAGACGCGGGTGTAGGTGGTGCCAAAGGTGGTGCTGGTGCCGGTTTGATTCACCTGCACGCCGTTTCCAGTGACAGTGACGGTGACATTCGCCGTCGGGGCGCTGGTGAGGGCGATGGTGTAGCTGTCCATGCCGGCGGATAGCGCGGGGGAAATGACACTGGCGGAGGTTTCCGCCACATCCGTGAAGCCGCCGCTTTCTACGATGACCACGCCGATTCCGCCGTCATTATCGTTCACATTGACCGGCACGTCCGCGGTGACGAGACCGTGATAGTTTGCCGAGGTGGTGCTGCTGGTGGTGATGACGATGCGGTCATTGCCTGTTCCGATGTCTTCTACGTCGGTATCATCGACCGCCGTGACGGTGATGGGCTGGTTCATGCTCCAATTCGAATCCGTGAAGGTCAGCGTGGCCGGAGAGACGCTGGCCTCGCCATTCGCTGTGGCAAACGACACCTCCACGCTCGCTCCTGGCGGCAGCGGGGCGGACAAGCGGAAATTGATCACATCGGCGGCGCCTCCCTCATGCACCCAGGTGCCGGAGCTGCTCTCGGAGACAACGAGCATTTCATTTTTCGTTTCGTTTTCGACAAAGGAAACGGGTGTGGGAGCCACCGCGATGCCGCCATAGCCAGGCGCCGTGGCTGTGACGGCATAGCGCACGCCGCTGTAGGCCATCTGGCTGATGTGCTGGTTGTTCACGCCCACCATGGTGAGATTGATTCCGGTGTTCCAATTTGTGCTGTCCAGCAAGATTGTCGCGGGCCAGCCCATGAGCGTGGAGCCGCCGTTGGTGGAGAAGCGCACTGCCGGTGTGGCACTGCCATTTCGGAAAATAAAGTCAGCACCACTGACTCCTGGTGCGGTGCTCATCGGCCCGAGCGTCATCCAGGTGTATCCATAGAGGAAATTGATTTTCGCCACCTCGGCTGCCTCTGTGGCGGTCTGCATTTCCGGTGCGAAGAGGCCAGCCTGCGCCAGCTTGCCCGGTACGGTGAAGTCGGGGTAGAACCAGTTGAACACCGAAGGCGCATCCAGCGGTGACTGGCCTAGATTGGTCCGCAATGACTCAATGCGGAAGCGGAATGGGCCGTCCGGCCATGCGGCAGGTTTTGCGGGTGGGGAGAGGTTATAGGTGCCAAATTTGGCAAGTTCCGAGGCAGGATACTTCGCCATCGGCGCGTCCGTTTCAGAGAAGCCGGTCTCCATCGTGGTCAGCACGCTTACTGGAGCGCCTGAGTAGGCCTTAAACTGGCGCAGGATGTGCGCAAAGTGGAGCATTGGCTCCTTGATCCTGCCGTGGGAGATGGCGGTATCTGCTAGCTGTAGGCTGCGGGCCTCGTAATCGAGCAGGATTGCCTTTGCCACTGCGCCTAGGTTGCCGTTGCTGTCGCGATAGGCCTTCTGGACGCGGTAGATGTAGCCAGCAGAAGGATTCGAAGTGACGAGGCGCTGGATGAGCCAGCGGGAGATGTTGATTGGCGTGTTCGTGTGGCCTGGACGTGCCGGAGAGACCTCGTTGTAGGCAGGGTAGGTTGAGTCACTGCTGCGGCCAGCGAGCATGTCGTGAGCTTTGACAACCTCTTCCATGGCCTTCGTGTGAGTGGCGGCATCGCTGAGCGCACTGATATTCGTCAGAGGCAGCGGAAGTTCCCCATGCTTGCCCGCAAAGAGCGTCTTCGCATTGAAGTCATGGAAGGTGGTGGTGGTGGTGATGACTGGTGCTGTCAGACGACCGATGGCAACCATGGGTGTCGTCCAAGTGGCCTGCCAAAAGAGGTGTCCGTCCTGGCGGCCAAACCAGATATTGTTCCCGCTGCCATTGGGGTAAACCGTGGATGAGATGCGCTGGTCTGTGGTGGTGACGCCGCCATAGCCAACATTGATGCCGGCGCGCACTGTGCCGTGCCGTGCTCCGTGCGAGAAGCCGGTGAAGACACGGGCCAGCTCGGAGATGTCGTTGTTATCATAGGTGGCGATGGGCAGTCCTTCCTCGCTCAAGATGAGGCTGCCATCGGGGTGGCGCAAAACCAGACCAATGGAGAAGAGTTGCATGATCTCACGCGCGTAGTTTTCATCCGGGCTGATGATGATGCCGCCGCCCGCATCATAAGTGGCACGATTGGCGATGCTGGTGAGGTAAATGCCCATCATCGGATTCAGCGTCACCTTTTCCAATAGGTCGCGATATTTGCCAAACGCGCCTTGGGCGAGCATATCCCACCAGTTTGCCGCGCCGTAGTGCCACTGAAGCACGCCTGCATCACGTTCGGAAATGACGCAGATTTCGCTTAGCGCCTGGGCCATTCGCTGGCGCAGCTGGTCCTGACTCTGGAGCACAATGGTCCACCATTCGCGGCGGCGGTTGGGGGAGTTCTGCGGATAGTTTCCGCCGGGATCGTTTGTGTTTGGGCTGCCGCTGTTGGCCACGGGCATACCATTGACGTAGGTGACGCCCACGGTTCCTCCGGCCTGAAGGGGGTCGTTATTGTAACTGATTGGTTTGTTCCCGCGCAGCGCGAATTCTTCCATGTCAGCTGCCATGACGAGCTGCTGATAATTGATCGAAGGTGTGAGTGCGGGATTCATCTGCCGGTCCATCCATGCAGAGAGGCCGTCGATGTATGTTCCTCCGCCAGCGATGGCAGCGTCACACTCGGCTCGGATCTCGGTGTAAAGCGCCGTTGTGCCACCCATTGTGGCCTGGTTCATGAACCTCCAGATCTCACGCTCCAAAGCATCGCCGGTGGGTGCTTGCCACCCTGCGCCGAGGACAGGAGCCTTAAGGTCATCGTTAGTCGGATCAAACGAGGTCGAACCGGACGCCTTGTTGAAGTAGCCAAAGATTTCCTTGTTGGAAAAATTGGCGCTGCTGATCGCGCATCCAAGGTTACCTCCAACCAAAGCATCTAGAAAACCCTGATCGGAGGACATGAAGCCTGGCTTGTAAACGACGTTGTAGTTAAAGCCAGACACCTGGCCATTGGGCAGTGCTGGTGCAAGGTCCTGGTCTGGGCCGTAGCGGATATAGGCTGTGTTTTGCTCGGAACTGAGATTGTTAAATACAACGGAGACCGAGGCGCTCGTGTTATCCCCATTAAGGAGAGCGGTGGCGTAACCCGAGGCGGTGGAGTTGATACCCTCTTCGCGTCCGAGGAAGGCGACATAGAGCTTGCGATTGGCGGCGTTGTTTGGATCGGCGTCTTTCAGGCTGATGGTGGCAGATGGGACGGCGATGCCTGAGGGGGCACCGGGCAGGGCGATGCTTACTTTCAGCATCTCAGGCACTTCCTCTACGGTGTCAGGAGAAGCCGCTACCCGTGCCACGGTGTATGGTGCGGTGATTCCTTCATTTGCTGGAAGGGTGACGCTATTGGTCGGTGTGCCAGCGAGGTTTTTGAAAATATAGTCCCCGGCGCTAGCATTGCTTTTGGTAACGTCGGACGTTCCTGGCAGCCCAGTAAGATCGACGGTAAGTGGCATGGTGCCGTAGGTGCGGCGGAGTTGAATGGTGGCGTGGGTTCCTTCTTTTTCATAAGCCTCGGCCACACCGGGACTGGCAGTCAGGCTGAGAAGTGACTTTAAGGTTTCGATGTCGCTCGATGCACCACCGGAGGCATTCGGGGCGACATCGGTGCCGAGCTTGGCTTCTGCCCAATCGGAGACTCCGTCATTGTCGGCATCATGATCTTTCGATTCGATGCGGTAGAACCGATAGACTGTAGCTTGAGGTTTGGGGAAGACCAGACTGTCGGGACCATCCGCGGTGGCGACTTTGTTAATGCCTGCGACTTGATTCCACTGACTTCCTGATTCGCCTGGGGGAGGTCCACCCGGGGTGCTTGACTGCCAGAGTTGGTACTCCTTCCCTTTCTTTGCCTCGAAGTTCATGATGATATTCGCCCCTCCGATGATCATGTTTCCGACTTTCAGGCAATCATCGGCCTTGCGAGGATCACTGCCGGCGATGCACTCGACGAGATTGGAGCAGCCATCGAAGTCTTCGTCTCCACCGGGCAGTAGGCCCCAGCCGTTATAGACTGACTGCCAGAGGTCGTCGAGTCCGTCTCCAGGAGTTAGGCCTGGGCCGGTGGAATAGTCATCAAGGATGGCTTGTGCGCTGGGCGTGCACAGTAGAAGCAATAGAGCGGAGGCTGAAGAGACAAGGGGACGTAGGCTCGAGTGCATGATCACAGAAAGCTTTGCAAGTGGTTGGGAAAATCCGTCGTGCTGCGAATATTGGCACCAAAATAGCCAATTTTGTTATCTGAGGTCAATCCTGTAATTCTTTGATGGAGAAATTACTGCGGCATCTCGCCCGATGTGGGAGGCGTAGCGCCATATCCCCCTGGGCTGGGATTTAAAATCACGTCGTCGGGCGTGAATAGCTGCTTGTCGGGACCAGCTGATCGGATTTCCATAGAGTTTCCCGAGTTTGGGTGAAACCACAATGGCTCGCCCCAGCGATCCACCAATTTGCCATCCCTCACAGATCGGTGGTTTTTAGGGAACACACGGCCCTTTTGTCCTGGATATTGAGTGCCAGAGATAGCGGCTGTGATGTCAGTATTATCCCCAATGGGCTGTCCCCCCATGGCGCGAGCGTAAACATCTAGGAATTCAGCAACAACCTCAAGATCCCGCTGAGGGCTATGCTCGTTGGAATGAAGACTGTCCGCCTTGGCCTGAAGTTCGAAATCGACCCCACCTGAGGAGTATTTGGGACTGACGACAGTTCCGCCAGGCGGCGGTGCAGCGATGACGGGCTCGGCAGGCTGGGTTGATGGCAATTTATTTTTCCTTGAAACAGCCTCAGCGAGTTCCGGCGAGCTAAGTGCCTGAAACATCCAAGCCACAACGACCAACAGGACGATGAGAAGCAGGGTGAGAATATAGGGACCAGGGCGTTTCGGTAGCACAGCCAGGATTGATTTCAGATACCGTAAGATGGACTTCAACAGAGAAGCCCGGCAATCACAAAATAACTTCGGAAAGGACTCCCAAACATGGGACTCCGATCACCGTTAGACTGAAAAATTAAGAAAAATTCAGGAAATCTAAGTTTTTGTTCGCCAGTGTAGTCGGGCTGAGATCTGCCTGGAAGCGGGTGAAGTTGGGTAGCACGGTGCCGATCTGGGAGTCGTTGCAGCCGAACCACTTGGCGACACTGGCAAAGACCTGATCTGTTGAAGTGCTGGGAATCCAGCGCCCACGATTGCCGGTGCAATCAATGCCGCCGTTGATAGTGAGATCGGGGAACTTGCCGCAGATTTTGCCACCTTTGACTGAACCACCCGCAATCCACATGTGGCTGCCCCAGGCGTGGTCAGACCCAGCTGTTGCATCGGACTTGTTGGGTGTGAGGGTGCGGTTGAAGTCAGAGGCGGAGAAACAGAGCACATTGTTCCACATGCCTAGTGTCACCATGGCGTCCTTGAAGGCGCGCACTGCACGGGACATCTGATTGATAAGGGCGTATTGCCCGGTAATCGTGCTGCCGGTGATCTGCGATGTGTGAGTATCCCAGCCGCCGAGCTGAACGAAGAAGATCTGACGGGTGTTGGACAATTGACTGCGTCCAGCGATCATGCGTGCGACGACCTTCATCTGGTTGGCGACATCTGGAATGCGTGGATTGAAAAGACCGTTCGGGAACCAGTTATTCCAGTGAACGTCCATGGTGTTGGAGCCATCAGGATTCAGAGTCTGGGCCAAAGCATTGCCCACGAGGCCCTCGGTGACACGAGCGCTCTCGGGAGCACCAATATAGCCTTCATCAAACAAGCTGGCGTGTTGCATCGACATGATCTGCTCGATGGCGCGGAGCCGCCAGCCGGCGGATGTGTGCTGATAATTTGTGCCAGCGAGCGGATCAGCCCCCGAACGCAGGGCGGCCAGCGGCGTGTATTTGGTGGATGATCCGGGGACGCCCATCGGATTGTAATCAGGCTGGAGCGCAGGATTGCGCAGAGCACCGCCATACGAGCCAGTGAGGCCGCCAGTAAAGCCAGTGAGAGCGGACACCGAGCCTGCGCTGTTCATGAAGTAGGCTGGCTGGCCATAGGACACCTGGAAGCTGTTCACACCGGCGATAGAGACTGACATACTGAGGTCGCCCGTGTTGAAGCCGGAGAGCAAGTCGGCAATCTTGCCGCCCCAACCACGACTGAAGGGCTGATCGGGCAATGAGGACTGCCACTGGACCTGCTGGTCAGAGTGGGAAAAGAGCTGCGGCGGTTTCGCGGCGCTCGGCAAGGTATTAAAGTTTGCGCGCGTGACGGCCTGAGTGCCGACCAGAGTGCCCACATTGGCGATGAAGCTGAGGTCACCATCAGCAAACATGGTCTTGAGCGGATAAGCACCCGGATGCAGGGCCATGTTGTTGTTGGTGTAGTTCACACTGGGGTCGTAGACGCCCCCGTTAATGGGGGTGATGCGTGAACTCACTTGCGCCGTGCTGTTGGCTGAGCCGGTCCAATAACCATTAGCTGCATTGGCAGGCGTGAAGTCGAATGACGAGTCTGGAATCTCCAGCACGCCGACACCGCGGGCATTGCTATAAGCCGTCCTTGCAGGAGACGAACCAGCAGGAATGAGGATGTTGTTGGCATCACTGCCGCCATTGTTAAAGAAGCAGACAAGGGCCTTGTAATCGCCCGCACCTTGCGCAGCAGCAGAGCCGATGAGCTTCATCTGGGCGAGGCTGTTGACGATACTGGTCAGGCCCAGGCTGGCGGCGGAGGACTGTAGCATGAAGTCGCGGCGGTTCGGCTTGGAGCGGTCTTCGGTGCGACGGAGGAGAAGGTTCATAGGATTCCGGGTGTTAAGTTTTTGATTCCAGATTCAGCGCTTGGCAGATGGTTTAGTGCTGGACGAAGCCTGGCATGACAGTGCTGTTGAGATAACCGATCCAGCGGCAGCGATCACGAATCTCATCGTGGAAGGTGCCAGTCGGAGGATTT
Source organism: Verrucomicrobiaceae bacterium (assembly GCA_021151605.1). Lineage (GTDB taxonomy): Bacteria > Verrucomicrobiota > Verrucomicrobiia > Verrucomicrobiales > Verrucomicrobiaceae > Prosthecobacter. Next base: position 10,111 of record JAGKWZ010000102.1, on the reverse strand, counting down.
TTTGGATCAAAGACCACCTCTGGCAGGTAGCGCGTCGTGCTGGGGCTGTTGGCACCTCCATTGTGCTGGTAGATGCAATCGAGGAGCACCTGACGGGGATTTAGGCCGGCTGTGACGAGTGGTGGCGGGGAAGGCGGAGCTTGGTTGGGCTGTATGATGTGCGTCGCATCCGGGAACCGTGCCTTTAGGCTGCCACCGCACCACCAGAGGTCGGTCTTGTCCACAATGGCCTTGGTAGCGGCCCAGTGGGCGTTCTGGAGATACAGATCGCTGGGTTGCAGGGGAATGTTGCCACTGCCACCGTAGGCGGTGGCGAGACTGCTGTAGAACGTGGTGCGGTAGAGTTCGATGAGTTCGGTGTAATCCACCACCACGCGCTCCTTATTCTGGTTCGAGCCGCCGAGGTCCGTGGTGTAATAGCCCCACCTCTTCGCATACGCAGGAACAGGAATGATATACATCGGTGGGACCAGCGTAACAGTCACGTTGGCGGTCGCAGCTTGGCTCAAGGCGATCGAGATCGTGTCGTTCGCCCCGCCTTCTCCGACCACTGTGGTGCCGTCGGACTGGGTCACCACCAGTTGCGGTCCATCATTGTCGATGACGTTGGCAGTCAAGGTGGGCACCAGCAGACCGCTGTATGCGCCATCAGCACTGGCAGCCACGCCATGAGTGATCACACTGGTGTGATTGCCCTCTGCGGCGGTATCAACGGCAGCGCTGATCGTCACGGTCTGGGGCACGTTCCAGTTCACCGAGGTGAAGGTCAGGCTGGAAGCCGAGACTGTGCTCTGGCTGTCAGCCGTGACGCTGAAGGTCACGTCCGCTGTGGGAGCACTGGTCAGCACCACGTCATAGGTATCGGAGGCACCACCTTCGTAGATGGTCGTGCCACTGCCGCTGGGGGTGATGCGCACGGCGGGCACCTCGTTGTCGGTGATCGTCATCAGTGAGAAACCGGCTGGGATGCCAGCATAGGCAGTGTCCGAACTGGTCGAAACTTGGGTCACGCCACCCGTGTGGAGGAAGCCGCTGCCCGTGTTGTAGGTCGGCTCCCAGACAGTGTCGTCCACCGGACGAAGTGTGACCGTCTGGAAGGTGTTCCAGTTAGCGGAGGTGAAGGTCAGGTTCGCCGTAGAGGCGTAATTCAACACTCCACCCGCAGGCACAGGAGGAGCCACCACCACCTGGGCATCGGCGGTGAGCCCGATGGTTACATCGGCCGTCGGTAAACGATTCAGTGCGACACGGTAGGTGGACGTATTGCCGTTTTCGTTGCCGCTTGGATTGTCGATCAGAAGAATGCGCCGGTCATCTTTGGCCAGCATGTTGATAGCGACCTGATGGATGTTCGAGTTGTTGACGCTCGAATTGTTGAAGTTGGCATCCGTGCTCGAACTGGTGTGAACGATCGTCACCGTGCGCGCGCGTTCGGCGTTCACGCTGTTGTCTGCCCCAGTCAGTGTGAACGTCTGTGGCGTACTCCAGTTGCTCGTGTTGAAGGTGATCGAGGCTGGACTAATGCTCAGGCCCTGGGCCGAGAACGTGGTTTGAGCGAAACTGGAGGCACCATTGTTGAAAAAGGCCGCTGGAGTGATTGTCACGCTCCCAGTTGGCAAGGTGCGCAACACCACGCTGTAGGTGTCGTTGATCGTTCCGTCTTCATGGACGCGGGTGTCGCTGCCGGTTACGCCAATGATGATCCTGTTGTCATCATCCGTGATGTTGTTCACCACCGTCTGGATGCCGGTGATGCAGACAGTGGCGGTTCCCCCGGCAATCGTGGCACCCGCAGCAGCACTGAGAGTGAGCGTAGTGGTATTGCCGGTGCTGATGGAAGCAATCGTCGCGGCTGCGGGTATGCCAGGGCCGAAAATGCTCATGCCCGCTGCCAGACCGACAGTGCTGGCGCAGGTGACTGTGGTGCTGCCGGAGGTGGTGGCCAAGCTTGTGAGGGGACGAGCATAACCCGACGTATCTGTGGTCGCGTTAATGGCTGCCAGGGTGAGGCCGGTGCCGTCAGCCGTAGCCGCAGCACTGGCTACAAAGGAGGTGCCATTGGTAATGCTGGAAACCGTGGTGCCAGCAGGAATACCGGCACCATAAAGCAAAGTGCCAGGAACCAAGCTGGCAGTATTGGCGCAGGTGATGGTGGTGCCGCCATTTGTGGTGCCACCATTGGTCAGCAGGACCACTGCGCCCGTCGAGTCTGGCGAGGTTCCATAGGCTGTCAGCGAGACGCCGGTCGCCGTCGCAGTGGCCGCCGCACTGATGACGAAGGTGTTGGCGGTGGCATTGATACTGGAGATTGTGGCATTGAGCGGGATGCCCGGCCCTGCTACAACCATGCCGGTGAACAGGCCGACCACGCTGGTAGTTGAGACGGTTGTGGGATTGGTTGTACTGCTGGTGGCGCAATTGCTCAAAGGCAGCGCTACAGCCGTGCGAATGGCGTGGGTGATGTTGGAGCGATGATTGCCTTCCACCGTGGTGTCGTTGACGGCTGTGACCGTGACCGTTTGTGGCGTGTTCCAATTGGCCGGTGTGAAAGTGAGTACAGAGGGTGACACAGTCTGACCAGCGGTCGTGCTGGCGCTGGAAACGCGTACAACCACGTTGGCATTCGGCAGTGTGGTAAGCACGGCAGTGTAAGTGTCGATGTTGGAGCCTGCGCCGCCTTCTGTCGTGGTCGTGATGCCAGCAGTCTGGACGATCTTTACAGCGGGCGACTCGTTATCCAGGATGTTGATTGCCGACGAGGTAGCTGCGCCTAAGAACGCAGCATCACCCGCAGTAGCAGTGGCACTGAGATTCTGCGACTGCGCCACCTGGGTGAGCACACCATTAATGATGGCGTAGGTGTCGTTGAATGTGTCGTCAATCGCGTTGACCTGCACGGTCTGCGGGACGTTCCAGTTGGAGGCGTCAAAGACCAGGGTGCTCTTGTCGAAGCCCATTTGCGCATTGGCCGTCAGGCTCACGATCACCGGGATTTGCGGCGCGTTGGAGAGGTAGATATCCACGCTGTCCGTTGCGGTATCGCCTTCGGTCACATAGGAGTTACCGCCGCTGATGACCGTTTCGTTACTGCCAATTGACCCACCGCTAGGAATGATGATGATGCTTTCATTGCGTCGATGCTGATCACCGATGAAGCAGGTGACTGACTGATTGCCCACCTCGTCAAACGTGTTATCGGTCGTCAAGGCTTTGTCGATCGCATGGCTGATCTGCAGCACCTCGCGACCTTCGGTCAGCATGTCAGGCACAGGAGTAGTGACAATGGTCTGAGCGGTATTCCAGTTGGCATTGGTGAAGCTAAGCACAGCGCTGGCTGCGGGGACTGATGCAGCCGTAATGGTGATGTTTGATCCTGTTCCTGTGGCCGTCTTGCTTGCCACGAAGGTCGTCCCATTGGTGACGGATACTACGGTCGTGCCTGCCGGGATGTTGGTGCCCGTGATATACATCCCGGGAAGCAGGCCCACCGTGGACGTCATGGTCATCGTGGCGCTGGTATTGGTAGTGCCCCCGCCTGTGAACGCCGCAGATGAATTCACCAGCAGATCGTTCACGTCAGCGGAGGTGATATTGATTACCACGTTCTGACCTGAGGCTGGCGGCTTCGTTAGCACCACGGTATAGGTATCGTTGCCGCCCTCGCCCGGTGTCGTATTACCTGTACTTTCCACGATGCTGTAGCCGGGCGCATCGTTGTCCTTGATCGGCACGAAGACCGGCAGGTGGGCGGGGTTGTTGTAGAATGGATCAGTGCTGCTCACCGCGAAGCGGATCATGGTGTTGTGCGGCGTGGTCTCAACAGCCGCATCGTCCACCGCCGTGACGGTGATGGTCTGGTTCACATTGAAACCGCTTGTGGTGCCGGACACAGCCTGATTCGAGGTGGGCGTGAAGGTCATTGTTGTGGGCGATACCGTGATCTGCGAGGCATCGAAACTGAGCGTCACAGTGACATTGGCCGTGGGTGTCTTCGGCAATTGCAAAGTGAATGTGTCGGATACGTTCGGCGTTCCACCATTACCTGAGCTTCCGCCTTCAGACACACCCGTGAAGACATTGCTGTGGCCGATGCTGAGCGGCACCAGATCGTTGTCGATGACCGTCACGCCGACAGGCTTGGCTTTGACACCATTATAACCCACGTCCGAAGACACGACGACCAGACCGATGGAGGTGAAGGCGTCACCTTCCACCGTGGCATCATTCACCCCCGTCACGGTAACGGTCTGCGGTGTGTTCCAGTTTGATGTGGTGAAGGTTAGCGTGGTGGTGGAAGTCGTTACTTGGGTGCCGGGCGTTAGCGTAATGGTGACCGTGTCCGATGGCTTTGCGGCGAGCGCCACGTCGAAGCTGTCAGTGCTGCCGCCTTCGACGACGGTGGTGCTGCCGCCGGTAGGGGTGATGATCACGCCCTTGTTGTCATTGTCGATCACCGTGACGAAGAGCTGAGTGAAGGTGCCGTTATAGGTGTTGCCCCATTCATTATTAAAGTTCGCGTCCAGCACGCCTTCGCTGGTGCCGCTGGCAGTGATGGTGGCAAAGGCATTGAATGGATTGCCAAAGGTGACGGTGGGTAAAGTGGTGTAGCCGCTTCCTCCATTTATCACGTTTACACCCGAAATCTGACCAGCGGCGTTGATAATCGCCGTGGCGCTGGCTCCAGTGCCGCCACCACCCGAGAAGGTGACGCTGGGCACACTGCCAATGTAGTGACTTCCACCATTGGTAATGGTGACTCCGGTGACAGCTCCGCTGGAAATTGTTGAAGTGCCAGTGCCAATCACAGGGATATTCATTGGTGCGGCCCAGGCGCGCTGGAGGCCCTCATTGAGATGATCGTCCACGGCAGTCACGGTGACGGCCTGATCGGTGCTCCAAAGTGTCTCGCCCGGACCAGGCGTCACACCCGTGGGGACGAAGACGAGATTCGTAGGCGTGCACTTCACCTGATTGGAGCCGAGGTTGATGGTTACTTTGACTGCGGGGTTGGCGCGGAGGCGAACGTTGATCGTATCAGACAGACCGTCTTCGGACACGCGCGTCTCTCCGCCAGTGTGTGCCATGATGATGCGGTTGTCGTTATCCTCCACGGCAACACCAACTGGCTGAATGGGAATTCCAGCAGAGTAGCCGCCTGCAGCAGTGGCGATAGAGATATTGATCTGGCCGGAACTCATCGGATTGGCCGGGTAGCTCATTTCACGACTAGTGTCGTTGTTGCCGGTGACGCGCACTTCCTGGGCGATATTCCAGTTGGCCGTGGTGAAGGTGCGGGTGACGGCTCCGGTCTGGAAGGTGGTGCCGCCATTGGTAGTGTTCATCGTGAGCTGGTTGCCCAGGCTGGCCTGCGTGCAGGTGACCACCACACTCGCGCTGGGCTGCTTCGTCAGCACGATGCTGAAGGCATCCACAATGCCGGCGTTGGCCAGAGTGTAGGTCGTGGCGGTGCTCTCCGTCACGAAGGTGCCGCCAGCCGGACCGAATGTGTCCAGCTCTGTGACGAGCACGTCATACCCCACGTTGGCACCCGTGCCACCATCCGTCACGCCGACCGGCAGACTGATGCTGCCATAGCCCGTGCCAGTGAACGCTATCGTGTCACCAGCAGTGCCTGGAGCCTCCGCAGTGTTGTCCACAACTGCGGTGACGGTGATACTCTGATTGGTGTTCCAGTTGCTGCCGTCAAAGGTCAGCGACGACGGTGAGATGGTGACCTGGCCTGTGGTCGTGGCCGCATTCACGGTGACGGAACCCGGCGGCGGAGCGGAGAGGCGCACGGTGATGGTGTCGGTCTTGCCGCCTTCCTGCACCCAGGTGTTGAATGAGGTGTGATTGGCTAGTATCTGCTCATTGGGCAGGTCGTTGTCGGTGAAACTGATGTCAATGGGCTGCACCGGGATGGCATCGAATCCGGAGCCCGTGCCTGCTACACTGAAGCGCAGGGTACTGTTGTCCACGTTGGTCAGCCAAGTCGTGTTAGCGCCTACCACCGTGAGGTTCTTTGCCGTGGTGCCATCGGCGGGGGTGAATGTCAGCGAACTGACAAAAGTCGCACCGCCATCCAGGGAGAAGCGAACCGCCGGTGTGGCCATGTTGTTGTTGAGCAGCATGTCCGAGATGTTTGCATCGGAACCAGGCTGGGTAGTCATGCCGGTGAGGTTGGACCAAGTGTTGGCGTAGAACTGATTCACCTTGGCCACCACGCCGGACTCGGTGTTGATCTGGAGTTCCGGGGCGAAGAGACCGGCTTCTGCCATCGGGCCGGGCACCACATAGTCAGGCAAGAACCAATTGAAGACCGATGGGGGTTTTTGCGGCGACTGGCCAATGACGCCCGTCAGGTCATTGAAACGGAAGCGGAACGGTCCGGGGGCCCAGCCCGCCGGCAGTGAGGGGGGGCTCGTATTGTCGCTACTGAACTTATTGAACTCGCTCAGAGGGTAGCCATTGGGCATTGGCGAATCAGTACCGCTAAAGGATGGCGGATTGTCCTTCAAAGTGGAGACTGGCAGGCCGGAAAAGGCGCGTAGAGTGCGCAACATGCTGGCGAAGGCAACGAGGGGCTCCTTGACCTTGCCATGCGAGATCGAGGAGTCGGACAATTGAAGTGATCGTGCTTCATAGTCGAGAAGGATGGACTTGAGCACCGCTCCGAGATTGCCGTTCGTGGTGCGGTAGGTCTCACTCACACGGTAGATGTAACCGGCGGATGGATTGGACGTGATCAGTCGCTGAATCAGCCAGCGTGACATGTTCACCGCTGTGTTTTGGTGTCCGTTGTAGGCCGTGTCCGAGGCTGGATCACCTGCGAGCATGTTGTGCGCTAGCCTAAGGTCTGTATCGGCGGCTGTGTGCGTTTGCGCATCGGACATGGTTGTTATCGTCTGAGCGGGTATGATGGTTTGACCATGCTTGCCGCTGAGCAGTGTCTTGGCTCCGAAATCGTGATACTCCGTACTGCCAATGCGACCGATCACCTTCATTGGGTAGATCCATGGTGCCGCCCAGAAGAGGTGCCCATCCTGGCGTCCAAACCAAGTGTTGTTAAGCGCAGAAGACCCATTCAGCACCACCAAGTCGCTGATGCGGTCAGAAGTTGCGTTATTGGTCGTGAGCGAAGTGCCACTCCAACCACCGTAATATCCGATGGCATGACGAGCGCCGTGCGAGAAGCCGGTCATCACGCGGGCCAGTTCGGTGATGTCGTTGTTGTCATAGGTTGCGATAGGTAGGCCAGCCGCATCCAGCACGAGACTGCCGTCAGGATGGCGTAGCACCAAGCCGATGGAGAATAGCTGCATAATTTCGCGGGCGTAGTTCTCATCCGGGCTCACAAAAACACCGCCACCAGCATCATAGGCCTTGCGGTTCGACATAGAAGACAAATAGACGCCCATCATTGGGCTGTAGGTCACCTTTTCCAGCAGGTTGCGATACTTCCCGAAGGCGTTCTCGGCGATCATGTCCCAGTAGTTGGCGGTACCGTAGTGACGGTCAGCACAGGTCTGATCAGCCTCTGAAATGATGACGATCTCGCTCAGTGCCTGGGTGAAGCGCTGGCGCACTTGGTCTTTGGACTGAAGAATCATCCCCCACCACTCACGGCGGCGGTTGGGACCAGAGATCGGGTAGTTGTTGTTGATGAAATTGGTGTCCGCTGCGGTTCCGACGACGGGGTTGCCGGCGTTGTCGAAGGTGACGGTGTAGCGGGCACCATTGATCTGGGGATCATTGTTGTAAGTGACGGGCCTGTTGCCGCGCAGAGCCATTTCTTCGTTGTCTCCGGCCATGACCAGAGTGCGGAAATTGATCGTCGGCGTGGTAGCCGGGTTCATCTGCTCATCAAGCCAGTCCCCAAGACCCTGGACGTAAGCAGCAGTGATCTGCTGCGCTGTGGGACTACCGCCCAGGGCGCTGATGCGGGTGTCCACTTTAGCGCGGATCGCATTATACATAGCTGTCGTGCCGCCCCAGGTGGACTGGCCCATGAAGCGCCAAATGTCGCGCTCGATCTGCTCATTGGTGGCAGTCAGGAAGGTGCTGTCCCCTGCAGCGGGAGCCACGAGGTTGGGGTTGGCGGGATTGAATGTCTGCGTGCCAGTGGATTTTGAAAAGTAGCCCCAGATTTCTTTTTCGGGGTTGTTGGCCGTGGTGATCGCACACGCGATTTGGCCGTTGGCCAGTGCTGAGAGGAAAAGCTGATCAGTGCTATAGTGGCCGGGCTTGTATTCTACGTTGTAATTGAAGCCCGAAACCTGCCCAGTTGGCAGTGCCGGAGCCAGATCGTTGTTGGGACCCGAGCGGATATAGGCCGTGTTTTGCTCTGAGGACAGATTGTTGAAAACGACGGAAACGGAGGCGCTGGTATTATCACCATTAACGATCGCGGTGGCGTAGCCGGATGCTGTTGTGTTCACACCAGCCTCATGGCCGAGGAATGCCACATAGAGCTGGTTGTTCTCCGCATTGGTCGGATCGGCATCGCAGACGCAAACCGTGGCCGTGCCAGGAACGACGGGCGATCCCTGGATTGGCAAGTGCGCGGAGATCGCTGCATATTCCGGCACTTCATCTATGGCGTCCTTAATCGGCGTCACTGCGTCCGCTTGGTAGGGTGATCCTGTCACACCCTGACCCGCAGGAATATCGATCGTGAGTGTGGTGTAATCGATGACGGGGGTGGCGTTGGACTTGGAAGCGGCAGAGGCTGCATTCGCACCCGTCAAAGTGATGCCATTGATTGGCATCGCGGGCACCGGGTCACCGGCAGGCGGCCAGGAGCGCATCAGGGCGATTTTCGCCTTCTTCACCACCGTGGAAGCTGGCGGGACTGATTTGTCCACCACCTCGAAACCCGCTGCGTCCGTGCTTGCCGTGGACACGGTGAGCGTCATCATGGAGCGGACTGTGTCCGCATACGTGTACCCAGCCCCGGAATTGCTCACCCCTGCGTCGCTACCCAGTTGCCCTTCGGCCCAGTCACTCACGCCATCTCCATCCCGGTCAGCGTCGGTTGTTTCCAGCCGGTAGTATTCCCGGGTTCCAGAGCGGGTCACAGAGATCGTCTGGGTGGGGTTGTTCGCACTCGGAATGAATGCCTGACCGCCCTCGTAAATGTTGGTTACAGGAGCAGAGATGGTTTTCACCGTGGCATAGGCACCGGTCGGTGAAGATGTATCGCTCAAAACCCGGTAACGCTTACCCTTCTCGGCATCGAACGTGAAGCTGATTGTATTTCCCGCGATCGTCGTATTTCCCACACGGATTACATCATTGGCATTGCGCGGATCAGTGCCCGCCACGGACTCTGTATAATTCGTCGCCCCGTCAAAGTCCTCGTCCGCGTCAGGATTTAGCCCCCAGCCATTATACAGGGCCTGCCAGACATCGCACATCGTGTCGGTTGTCCCTAACCCAGGGCCCGAGCTGTAGAAATCTGTCGTCGCAGCAGCCGTCGAAAGCCCCAGCACGGAGGCAGAAAGACACAGGATGGAGGTCAGGGAGTGCGGAATGGCACGCATAAGTGAATGGTGGAAACTGGGTTGGGGTGCGGATAAACCACACGAATCCGGGTTGGTTTTCCCGAATTTAGTCACGTATATCAGATTAACCTGTTGGCAGTCAAGCCTGTGCAGATGCGCGGCGGAAGGGGATATAAACCTTGCCACTTCCTCCGTACATCCCTAGCCTCCGCCCGCATTTTATGAAATCACCCGCCGCTAAAAAGCTCTTCGTCATGATGGTCCTCGAATTCTTCATCTGGGGGGCCTGGCTACCGCTCATCTGGGGTTACATGGGGGCGGATGGATTAAAATTCTCAGACATGCAGATCACCTGGGTCGGTAGTGCCTTCGCCATTGCCTCTGTGGTCGGAATCTTCTTCAGCAATCAGTTCGCTGACCGTAACTTCGCTGCGGAAAAGTTCATGGCTTTCAGCCACCTCGTCGGCGGTTTGGCCATCCTTGGGATGTATTTCGTGAAGGATTTTAACACCTTCTTCGGCCTCATGCTCGTCCACTCACTGCTCTATGTGCCGACGATCTCTGTCTCAAACTCCATCGCCTTCACTCATTTGAAGGACGCACAGAAG
>JAGKWZ010000457.1 GCA_021151605.1 Verrucomicrobiaceae bacterium | reverse complement strand
GGCCATGACCGGGGGGGGGCGTTCCTCACCCCCCGGCTATTCATGGGCTAGCCCTCCGGGCTAAAGAGGGGGCGGAATGGGTTTTCAGGATGGTAGCCGCGACAGCCGCCCAGTTTTTTATCGCCTGCCGTCGCTCTTTGGGTGTAAAACCACGCTCATGAGTGCCGAAGTTCGTGAGATCCCACCCGATCGTTGGCTGGAAAGAGGCTGACAAGCTTCATGATTTGTGAATTGTTTGATATAGCTCGCCCCCAATGAAATGGACTCCACCTCAATCAAACCACTGCTCAATTCATGGACGATAATTTGTCCAGGATTTTATGTCATTGCGTCAGTATCCTTTGCGCTCTTTGTGCGTTTGATTCTAGCCATCCTCAAGGGCACTGAGCACGATATAGACGGTTCGTTCCGAAAAGATTTTTTTGGCGCAATGACTGGTTTTTCAGGACCACCAACCTCAAAAGATTACCTCTACCCATTTTATTTAGGCTGTTTTGAATTCTTGGCATTCCCCGTTTTCATACACACCTCCAACTGGGCACTTATTGGAGCTTGGATTACTCTAAAAGTTGCGCCTCAATGGAAGCATTGGGGAGAGCATCGTCCTGCATTTAATCGATTCCTTCTTGGGACAGCTTTTGTTTTGGGCGGCAGTTTCTTCCTTGCTGCAAAATTCATCAGTAAGGCGTGAAATGATGTCCGTTTATGCGTGTAGTCGTAATCAAGCACTTATCTGATGATCAAGCTGTTGAGATGGCTGAGGCTGAGACGTCCGACCGACTTGAACTCGTTCAACGGATTTATGATCAACTCGATGAAGATGAGTCAGGGCAGCTTTTGTCGGGGTTTTGCACAGGAGGGCGTGAGACCTACAATGACGATGCATGGGTTACCGACACACACTTTGTCGACGGATCGGACACATCGGGTTTGATAAATGTATCATTCACAGGGTCAGCCTATCTTGGATGCAAGGATATGGATGTGCTTTATGAGCATGATGAGGGCATCAAATTCCAGATCGATCTTGCTGTCTTAAGGATCGAATTCAGCACTAATCCGCCTGATCCAGAAGTGCGCTATCCCGACGATGAGTTCTAATGGTAATGGGAGTGTGGCTGATCCGATAACGAAAACAAAAAGAGTGAATGCAGGCAAGCTAGACTAGCACTTGTCGTTTAACCAACACAGACCGTTCGTGAACACCTGATCCTTAATCCTCACCCCACCTTCGGCATCGCCACGAGGTGCTCGGCTTCTTTTGCAGCTTCGATGCGGCGGGCGGCGGTTTCGGCGCTGTGTTCTTGCTCGATCTCGCGGCACCAGCCTTTGATTTCGAGTTCGTTGAAGATCTTGCCGATCACGCGGCGCAGCAGGCCTTTGAGGTTGGGCATCTCGACATCGGACAGGGCGCGGATGGCGGCTTCTTTGTAGCTTTCGAGGAGGACGTTGGATTTCTCATACGCGCCGGTTTGCTCGGCCCACTGGCGGATGGTGGGCTTGTCGGGCAATGAGGTGGCCTGGCCGTTCCAGAGGGCTTCCATGACCTCTTTGACCTGGTCTTTGCCACGCTCGCGCAGGAGGGCGAGGATGATGCTGGGGCGGATGCTGACGTTGTTGTCGGCGGCGGAGTCGTCGCCGAGGTCGTCGAGGTCATCGCGGATCTGGTAGGCGATGCCGAGGTTCTCGGAATAGGTGTGGAGGACGTCGGCGGTCTCTTCGAGCTGGCCAGCCATGGCGGCGCCGACTTTTAAAGCGACCTCAAAGGCGGGGGCGGTCTTGCTGCGGAAGATCTCCAGCACCTGGGTGCCACTGAGGGCGACGGGGTGGTTGTTCCAGAGCAGCTCGGCGCCCTGACCACGGCAGAGTTCGCGCTGGCCTTCGGCAGCGACTTTGATGCAGGCGCTGCGGATGTGGCTGGCGCACTGCATCTCGGCGAGGAGGCGGTAGCCTTCGCCGATAAGGAGGTCGCCCACGTTCAGGGCGACGGGCACGCCGTGCTCGGAGTGCAGGGTGGGCTCGCCGTAGCGTTCGGCGTCGTTGTCCTCGATGTCATCGTGGATGAGGGAGGCTTTGTGGAAGGCTTCGACGGAGATGGCAGCGAGCTTGAGGTCGTCGGAGATGGGCGCTTCGGGGTCTTCACGCAGGGCCTGATAGGCGGCGATGGTGAGGAAGGGCCGCCAGCGCTTGCCCGCACGGGCGAGCCACTCGCGGGCGATGACTTCGGTCTGGCAGGTGGGTTTGCCGAGCAGGGCCTCAAGTGCGGCTGGCTCGAACCAGGTCTTCACTTCATCGTGCAGGGCGGTGAGATTCAGGCGGCGGGTTTTGTCCTCGCTGGTGAGGTGGATGTAGTCCCAGACCCAGTCGATATCGACGGTGGTGTCGATGCAGTCATCCTGGAGCAAAGGCACGGCGACGGCGGGGATGGCGGCGGCCTCGACATAGGGGAAGGTGCGCTCGAGAACGGAGAGGCAGGAGATGCCGACGATGGCCTCGATCTTGCCCGTCTGGATGAGGGACATGACGATGGCGCTGCCCTCGGCGACGAGGACGGCGTAGCCGAGCTTTTCGGCCTCGTTTTGGAAGTCCTGGATGGTGCAGAGGCCGCACTGTTTGCAGAGCAGGCCGAATTCATCAAAGGGCGCGGGGCACTTGCTCTCCACACGCAGGCACTTCGGCATGAGCAGGAGGCGTTTTTCAAAAGGCACGGAGGCGAGGGACTCGCGCCAGGTTTCATTCGCCAGCAAGACGCCGGTGTAGTCGCGATACACCTGCTCGATGCCATGGATGGCCATGATTTTGTCCGTGTGGACCTGGAGCTCATCGAGAGGCACCGGCGGCACGAGGCGGGTCTGTTCCATGTAGTCGCGCACGGCCTTCAGCACGGCATCGCGGTCCGCCTTGGTCTGCGGGATGTTCTTTTTCGGTGCACGGGCGGCCCGGGTGAGACCGGGAATGACAGGCGGCAGGGAGGCGGAACGGACGGCGACAGTGGACATGGGGGGAAGGAAAAGACGAAACCGAATCTACGAGTGACGAAGGCTCAAACGGACGGAAATGGCAGCCCTGTAACCGTGGCGCTGGAGCTTGGTCTTGCAAGGATTGCGCTCGCTGGGGCGAAAATTGCGCTCCAGGTGGCTGGTGGGCTGGGTTTACTTCGACTTCAGCCCGACGGTGTTCACGGCGATGACGCGATACTCATGCGTCTTGCCTGCCTCGGCTTTCTTGTCGCTGAAGGTCATCTTCACGAGGGGATTGTTCGGGGTATCGCTGTATTGCAGACCCTGGAAGATGGGTCGGCCAAAGGGATTGGCGGGTTTTTCCGGCACGGTGCCGATGGTCTGGCCATCGCGCTCGATGATGAAATGGGCGACGCCGCTTTCCAGATCAGCCTCGGCTTCCCAAGTGAGGTCGCTGCCCGTGACGCGGACGTTTGTCGGCGCAGGCGGCGGGGTGGTGTCGGGGATGGCGGTGTCTTTGACGTAGTGCATCCAGGC
>JAGKWZ010000101.1 GCA_021151605.1 Verrucomicrobiaceae bacterium | reverse complement strand
TTCGTAGGCGGTGCGGAGAAGATTAAGCCGCTGCGCGGTGGCGGGACTTTGCGCATTAGCAGCGGTGACTAGAAGGCCGACAAAAAGATGGATGGCAAAAATTGAAGAGGCGACTCTGGGAATCTTTTTGCCGACTGGGTTTGGAAGGGTTCGGTTCATTTTTCTCGGATGACACACTTGGGCAGGGCTTTCTTGAGGGCTTTGAGATCGTCGGCGGAGATGCCGGAGTTTTTGATGTTCAGCTCCTTGAAGCTTTTCAGGGCTTTGAGTTCCTGGAATGAGCCAAAGGCTTCGGGGCTGAACCGGCATTCGTTGAGGGAGAGAACCTCCAGCTCTTTGAAGCTGAGCAGTTGGGCGATAGTGGCTGCTTCGATCTGGGTGTAGCCGAACTTAAAAATCTTCATGCCCGAGAGGCTGGTGCATTTGGCGACGACTTCGGCAGCGGGCTGGGGAGCGTTATCCAGTGAAATGTCGGTGAGTGTCTTACACTTGCTGAAATCAGGGAGGTCAGCGAGGCCTATGCCTTCGAGATCAAGGGCTAATTGCTTGAGCTTTGGCAGGGTAACCACCTCGTGAAGAATGGGGGCGGGCAAGGGGCCGTTGAATTTAATGACGTTGAGGTTTTTCAACGTGATGAGGCAGCCTTCATCGACCTTGCATCCGGTCCCAAGATTCATTTTATCAAACTTGGGAAGGGCGGCAAGATGAGCGGCGCGAGTGGCTGTGATCCATATGCCGCCGTGGAGGTTGTTAAACTTGGGCCAACCACTTAGCCTGGCGAAGACGGCGTCTGCAATTTCTGCTGAAGGCAGGCGCAACGGCGAGAACATTTGAAGGGATGGAGTGCGCTCTTGGAGGAGGTGGAAGGTCGGCAGTGGGTCTTCTTGCGTCGAGAGTTCCATATCGGTCAGGCTTGGTAGAACTGGCATGGCCTGATAACCGTACTCGGTGACGGTACCGATTTTGATGAAACGGAGACGACCCAGGTTGTTGAAATGCCGCGTCTGCTCGGCGGTGAGGGGTGTGTCCTGATTGATCACAAGTTCAAGCAACTCACCCATGCCAGTGAGAGCGCTCCACGGGAAGTCGTTGGCACTGTTTCGGAGGACGATCTCGGTGACGCTGAACTTGCCGGGCGGAGTGGTATTGAGCTTTTCTTTGGGGCCGACGATGCCGAGACTGGTGGTGACGGTGGATTCATGGGCCAGTGCCCAGGTGATGATTTGCCGGGCGGCTTCGGGGTCGGTCTTGCCGGTGCTTTTGGCCGTGATGAGTTTGCTGCTGCCGGATGGTGAGGCGGTTTTGGCGGCAGGGGCTATCTCGGCTAATTGTGGAACCGAGGTGAGTGAGGTAATTTTTTCGCGGATGACGAGGGCTTCATCGAGCTTTCCGGCCTGGGTGGCCTGGGTGAGGAGACCTTGGAGCAGGGTGCGGAAGTGGTCCTTCAGAGGCTGGATGTCGGCATCTCGCTTGGTCTGGAGAGCGGTGATCTGCTGCCGGTAGGTGGCGCGGGCGGCCCTCAGGGCGGCGGGCAGTGTCTCTGTATCCTCTGGCAGGGTGCCTTCGGGAAGCAGACGGCTCTTTTCCTCCCGCAGTGCGAGGGCGGTATCCAGATCCCCCGCCTGCGTGGCGCTGACGGTGAGGCGATCCAGCGCAGAGCTGTATTTCTCATTCAGTGCTGCGACGGCAGCAAGGTAGGGCGCTGTGGCTTTCTCAGCGACGGCTTTTTCATAGCTCTGCTCGAGAGTGGTGTGTGTTTGCGCAGGCAGAGGCAGTGCGGCGGTGAGCAGCGAGCAAAGTAGATACAGGCGAGACAGACGTGGCATGATTGGTTGTGTCGTTGGCTTAGTTTTGCTGTTCCACCTGGCAGTCTTTCAGAGTCTTCTGGATGTCCTGCACGTCCTGGGCGCTGAGCTGTGTGATGCGCCTGAGGCTAAGCTTTTTGAGGCTCCGCAACCCGGCTAGTGGGGCAAAGTCCTGAGGCGATAGAATTTCACATTCCTGAAGTCCCAGCTCTTCGAGTTTGCGGCATGAGCTGATGGCTTTGGCGGTGGCTGCGGTGAAAGGCATGCCTTTGAAAAAGAGATGCTGAAGCGATTTCCACGTGGGCAGTGCACCGCTGAGTGCTTGATCAGTGACTTGGGACGTCTTGGCTGATTTGTCGAAGTTCATGACCAAAAACCGCTCGAGGTTTGGCACTCGGCTGGCGAAGAGCGGAAGGTCTTTTTCCAGGATCAGGTTTCTGGAGATGGTCAGCACTTTGAGGCTCTCCATTTTAGCAATGGCAGCCACGGCGGCGCTGTCGAGGCTGTGATCACATTCAATGCTGAGGGAGAAGGGATTTTTCAGCGCGTTGAGATGGACGAGATCAGCTGTGGAAATTGGGCTCACGGAGGAAACCTTCAGATCCATGAGCTTCGGCATCTGCTGGAGCAGGGACCAGGGAAAGGGTTTCTTTGTCAGGGGTCGCTCGAAAATGGCCAGAATATAAAAATCCTCCGCTGGGAGGTCGCTGAGGCGGGTGACACGCGTGAGCTTGGTGCCGACCATGACGTTCACCTGCGGTTCACCGCGTTCTTTGAGGAAATGCTCGGCGATCTGACGCTGAGTCATGGGTGGAAAGGCGGTGCTGGCTGGAGGAGCGGTGCCTGCGGCGGGCGCCGCACTCTTTTTTTGATCAACAATCCATGCCTGATCTGCTGTAGAGAAGCGAGTCATCGGCAGGGTATGCAGCTTTCCGGCAATGCTCAGGGTGACGCCGCTGGCATCAGAGGTGATGTATTCCGCCTGGAGACTGCGGCCCTGGGTGTCTGTGAAGGTGTGCGGAGCAGCGGTTACCTGGCTAATGGCCAGGAGAATGAGTAAAACGGTGTTGGGGAACATGAACTGCGGTGGATGCCGTTTCTCTGAGGTGTCGTTAGGCATTGTCGAAGCTGTCAAAGGCTGGCGAGCAGCTCCTGGAGTTCGGCCTGGGCGGCGGTGTCCGTGGGGTCGTTGAGGGTCTGTTTGATTTCTTGAAGGATGAGGGTGCGCCAGCGTTTGCGCAGGCGGTGGATGCGGACGCGTAGGTTACCGGGGGTGGTGCGGTGTTGCTGGGCGATGTCAGCGAGCTGAGCATCGGAGGCTTCTCCATCCAGGCGGAGAAATGGGCGGAGCGTATCGAAGGGGATGGTGCCCTCGCGGTAGTGGGCACGGAGCTTGTCAAAGGTGCTGTCGAGCAGGGTGAGCGCCCAGCGGCGTGCGTAGAGGCGGTCTGGGTTCATGTAGTTCGCAGGTTCACGCTCGTAGCGCTCCTGTGCGGTCATGGAGTCCCAGGCGATGGTGTGGCGGATGTCGCGCTTGGCTGCGGTGCGTTTTTCCCAATCTTTGAGCACGAAGTTTTTGGCACAACCGAGGAGATAGGCCCGCAGAGTTCCTTGGGAGGGATCTGCCCGCGTGAGGATTTCCGGCTTGGCGAGAAGGTGGATCATGAGCGCCTGGGTGATATCCTCCGCATCCGGGTGGTTGCACTGGCTCTGAGCCCGGATGAAGACATAGATGGGATACCAGTAGTGCTGGAGGAGGCTATCGAGTGCCAGACGGACGGTTTCAGGGTCGTCAGCCGCCATTTTTTGGATCACGCTCCAGCTCGTGGTGGGGTTTTCTGGAGATTTGGGCGCAACTCCAGGAACTTCGGAATCAGGGTTTGGAGTCACAGGTCGGGGCATGATTGTTTGGGGCGTCCTGCTGGTTCCGATTCTGCGTCCGGGTGTTACATTCTTTTTATGCGGAGAGTGAAAAAATTCTCCTTAGGCCTTTTGCACCTGCTCAAAGGCTGCCCATGAAGGCAGAAATGGGTGCCTCACCCCTAGCGGTTGTGCGGCTCTACTCGGATGATGCCAGCGGCCGGGGACTCCGTAATGTCTTCGACGAGGATCTTGCCATAGCCCTGCTCAGTGCTGGTGTCCTTTCCGTGAGTGCGGAAGTAAAGAAGCATCCCTTTTTCAGCCCGCAGGGGCCTCGGGGTGTAGCCTTTCTCCGGGGCAGTGGTCATGCTTGCAAAGGTGGCTCCACTGTCTGCACGCACGAAGCCGTAGTATTGCCAGAAGGCATTGAAGGAGAGGTAGGGCTCCGCGCAGTATTCAGCCTCCGTGCCTGCTCCTGCTTTGGCCTGCTGCTGCACCTCCCATTCGTGTCTTCCCAGAGGTGCTGAGCTGCTAAAGTGGCTGAGAGCCATCCGCATTTCCTTCAAATCTGATCCGGCCAGGCTACGGCCTCCACCCGTGGCGAAGGCCGCACGGACGACGACGTAACGCAGGCGATGGAGCCGGATGCTTTCGATGACGCTGGCCTTGCCGTCCGTGATCACAAGGCGGTGGCTCTGCCGGGCATAGCCTGGGGCGCTGGCGCGAAACCAATGCTCACCATCTCGGAGGCTGGCGATGGGAATCTGGACTTTGCCAGGTTGGAAGCGACCAATGAGGCTCTTGTTCGAGTTGGAGCGCCAATGCAGCTCAATGGGAGCCGACGCACCGGATTCCAGAGTCAGTTCGAGAGTGCAAACTGAGGCAGGCGCAGGAGGTGTGACCACTGAGGATGTAGCTGTTTCTGCCCCAGCCATCTCCACCACGCAGCGAAAGCCGTTGGTCGGCAGCCGATAGTCCGGCGGGTCTTTATGACGGTAGGAGGACAGGAGGTCCGTGCGGATGTGATTATCCCAAGAAGCTCCACGGAGGATGCGCTCGGGTTTGCTGGGATGATAGCGGTCCTGCACCCACTCCCAGACATTGCCGCCGAGATCGTGGATTCCGAGTTCGTTTGGCGGGAAGCTCATCACAGGCGCAGTGGTGAGATAGCCATCGAGAGCTCTTTGGGGCTCTGCGACGGCTGCGGATGTAAAGGCCAGATCCGCGTAATTGCCGATTTTCGGTGTGGCGGGCCAGTCCGCCCCCCAGGGGAAGAAGTTCAACCAGCGCCCACTGAGGTCTGCAGCAGGTTCAGAGAGGGTTTCCTGGGCACCGAGACCGACCGCAAGGCTCCATTCGCGATCTGTCGGCAGGCGGTAGGGGCGGCCTTCCCGAAGGCTGAGCCACTGACAATAGGCCGTGGCATCCTCCCAGCTCACATTGACCACGGGATGGTCCGCTAAGTGCCCGACAGGCAGACCATGCGCCGTTGCTGTCCTCCATTCTCCGTCCACCTCTTTCTTAGCAGAAGCAAAGGCCTCATAGTCCTGCCTCCGCACCTCGTGCACGCCGATGTGGGCTCGGGTGCCAGGCAGGTGGACAAATTTCATGCCGAGGCTGTTGATGTGCGGCGCTGTGAGATCCCCGGACAAAGGAGGCTCGACGGGTTTGATCGTGGTGCTCTTGAAGGCGGCTGGTTTTGACTCGTCTGACAGATCAATCACACAGCGGAAGCCATCACAAAGCTGACGAACAAACGGTGGCCGGGATGTGCGACAGGAGGCGGGGTAGTACTTGAGTTTGATGTCGCCAAAATGGCCGCCGCGCAGCACACGACTTTCCTGACGTTCGTTCAACCAGTCCTCACACCACTCCCAGACATTGCCGCTGAGGTCATGGATGCCGAGAGCGTTCGGGGTGAAGGTCATGACTGGCGCAGTGGTGGCGTAGCCGTCGGTGTAGCTGGGACGTGGATCGATGTGGAAGGCATTGTGATGTGTGGTGTCATTGAGATTACCCACACGAGGCGGCGGCGGCCATTGGGTGCCCCAGGTGTAAATTCCTTCGTTCATTTTGCCCAGCTCCTCAGGCGTGAAGAGCGCTGCGGGCTCGATGCCGCCCAGGCCTGCGGCGATGCTCCACTCGCGGTCTGTGGGCAGGCGATAGCGGAGTTTTTCTTTCTCGCCCAGCCATTTGCAGAAGGCCATGGCATCATCCCAACTCACGCATACGACAGGATGGTCGGGCTTGTGCCCTACATCATATCCCTCACGGTTCGCGTTGCTCCATGAGCCGTCCACGCCTTTCACTTGAGTGGCATAAGCTTCGTAGTCCTGACGCCTGGTTTCATGGATGGCGAACAATGTTTGCGTGCCCGGTAGAGCCACGAATTTCATGCCAAGTGAGTTCTCGTGCGGATTCTCCGCCTTGGCAGCCAGCGTGGGCGTCTTCGGGATGAACGAATCGCTTCTCAGAGGGGCTTTGACCTCCCGCTCCGGCTCACGGAGGGTGACGGTAACTTTATGAAAGGTGGCTCCACCTGACCATGAGAGAATGGCAAAGTGCCCACGTGGGATGGGTAAGTGAGCTGAACGCGAGAAACGCCGGATGTCACCACTCCAGGAAAGGAGCGGCTGATCATCCAACCATCCGCTGAGCCGTCCCTGCCGCACTTCGACACGGCTGCGGTAACGTTTCCCAGTGACGAGATGGAGGTGCTCGCGGCTGTGAATCTCCGGTGTGCTCGTAAGGTCCTGCCCATCCAGCCTGGGGAAGCCATGGTACGGTCTTTCCCAGGAGGGATGGGAGTTCAGTGTCCACTCCACCAGTGTATTACCAACATGGAAGAACTGATTGAAGGTGCTGATATCCGGGTTCGCCGTGGAGAACTCCATCTCAAAGTCGAAGTCCGTCCCGGCATTGAGAGGTGTGGTGATGATGAAGGGCCCCCCGTTTGCCGCTTTGACAAAAAGTCCCTGCTCCTGCTTTTCCCAATGCCCTGAGAGCGCTCCTTTTTCCGGATCAAACAAGGGCAGCAGGTCGATTACATCCCCGGGGCGTGGAATTTTTTGCCATAGCCAAAGAGCAGCAAGCATGGCGGAAAGCAGAACCAGAGCAGCGATGAAAAACGCCCCGCTTTTGAAGCGTGAATTCCGACAATCACCAGGCTCATGCAACAACTGCAGGATCTCGTCCCTCACCACGAGCGCGCTCTTGGGGCGCTGATCGGCCTGCGTTTTCAGCATCTGCTGGATCACGGCATTCCAGCGAACGTCCAGATCTGTCACATGCCCCGTCGGCGGCACATAGTCCGGCTGAGGAAGATGCCCGGTCAGCAATTGGTAAAGCGTGACGCCCAGGGCATATAGGTCGGACTGTACCGTTGGGGGTACTCCATTCCTCAACTCAGGTGAGCTGAAAAACGGCGTGCCTGCGGCGGTGCCGGACTGGGTCAGACTCGTGGCCTGCGCATCCAGCGGACGTGCCAGACCGAAGTCAGCGATCTTCACATGGCCGTCTGTGGAGAGCAGCAGGTTGGCTGGCTTGATATCGCGATGGATGATCCCGGCCTCGTGAGCAGCATGCAACGCCTCGGTGATCTCGACTGCCAGTGGCAGCACCTCAGCTGCTGGGATGCTGCCTCGGGATTTTAAGTGCTGGGCGAGGTCCGCCCCGTCCACATGCTCCATGATGAAGTAGGGCGACCCATCCCCTAGCTCCCCTGACTCATACACCTTCACAATGCCGGGATGACTCAGCGCCGCCAGTACTCTGCCCTCGCGTAAAAACCGGCTGATGTAGTCATCCTCATCACCTTTCTCCAGAAGTGAGCCAGAGAGCACCTTCACAGCCACCGTGCGTTTCAGAGACTTTTGATATGCCCGATAGACAACTCCCATGCCACCCTGCCCGATGACGCCTTCTATTTCATAACCCGTCAAAACCTCCTGCAGCATGCTGTTGACCTGCGGAGCACTGGACGGGTCGGTTTTTCCAAAGAATGACGCCTGAAGATGCCGCCCCATGTCCGCCAGGGAGTCATCAGAGACTCCGGGAAGAGGGTGATTTTCGATATGATCAGGTCTTTCCTGCATCTACCTCTAGGATTTGGCAGGAGTCAGGGCAGGGCGCAATTAGGAAGAAGAGCCACTCACGTCCCTCGCCGCTTCAGCACGGCCACCCAGCGGTCCACGGACTTGCCGGGGGCATCTTTGAGGGCGCGGCTGGCTTTGTTCCGCTTGTTGCTCACGACCTCCATGCCGAGTGACTCCAACGCTCGCAGGGCAAGTCGATGCTCGACATCGAAGTAGCTCGTGATCACCAGCATCCCGTCGGGCCGCAGTTTGGCGATGCCCTGATCGAAGATCTTTTTCCACAGCTCCTGGCCGTGCCAGAAGTTCTGATGGCGGAGAAAGACCATGTTGAAGTCTTCTCCCAGCTCCTGGTGCTCGTCGATCTTCGTCGCGTCTTCGATCAGGAACTTCGCGGGCAGATTCGCATGATTTTCCCGGGCCTGACGGATCTCGCGGATGCGGATGTCGGCTCCGATCATCTCCACCTCGCCGCCTTTTGTCAGCTCGGAGCCTACCTGGATCAGCGTCTCCGCTTCATCACACCTACCGCAGGCCAGATTCAGGATGCGCATGTCACTCTGCGGCTTCAGGTGCGGCTGCAAGGAGTCCTGCAGAAGCGTTTTCAGCTTCGACATGTCTTCGGCAATGATCGGGGGCTGCTGCATGAGGCGTGAAACTACATATTTCCCGAAACGCCTGTTTCAAGAATCAATCCGCAGCAATTCTTTTGGCATTCGAGCTTCGACATTGCTTCGGCCTTCGGTTTCACTCATTCGTCATTAACTCCATGTCCTTTGCCCACCCCGCAGCCCTTTGGTGCCTGCTCGGCCTGCCCGCCGTGCTGGCGATCCATTTTCTGCAAAGGCGCAGCCGCCGGGAGGTGGTGACGACGCTCTTCCTGCTCCAGCAGATGCGGCGCGAATCCGAGGTCGGGAACCGTTTTGAGCGCCTGCGCTCGTCCATCCCGCTGTGGTTGCAGTTGCTCATTGTGCTGATTTTCACTTGGCTGCTCGCCGGACCTCGCTGGCTGAAAAAAGACGCCGTCCAGCGCATCGCCATCGTGCTGGATGCCTCCGCGTCGATGTCCGCTTTCCGTGATGATGCCGAGTCTGCGGTGAAGTCCACGCTGAGCACGCTGCTCTCACCGCTTGCTCGTGTGGAGCTGACTTTGCTCTCGTCTGATCCCGGTCAGCCTGCGCTGTATCACGGCGCTGCGCAGACAGATCTCATATCCGCTTTGCCGCAATGGCAGCCGCTGCTCGGTGTGCATGACTTCACGCCCAGTTTGCGCACGGCCCGCGGGCTCGTGGGCGCTCAGGGCAGCATCGTTTTGATTAGCGATCATGTGCTTGCCGATGCGCTCCCTTTTGAGGCTGCGCTGCTCTCCATTGGCCATGAGACGGCCAACGTCGGATGGGCCGGAGTCACTGTGGAGGAAAAAGACGGTCAACTCTTCTGGCGTGCGCTTTTGCGAAACTACGGCAGCCAATCGCAGGACCGCGAATGGAGTGCAGAGGCCAATGGCAAGTCGTCCCCGCCGACAAAGATCACGCTGGCTCCGCAGGAAAGCCGCACCCTCAGCGGCCCCTTCC
This sequence comes from Verrucomicrobiaceae bacterium, assembly GCA_021151605.1. GTDB lineage: Bacteria > Verrucomicrobiota > Verrucomicrobiia > Verrucomicrobiales > Verrucomicrobiaceae > Prosthecobacter. The sequence goes on along the minus strand of JAGKWZ010000101.1, from coordinate 8,220 downwards.
CTGCTGAAGATGAAGTGACGCTAGCCCTCAGCGCTGATGCATTCACGCTCGATGATCGCCTGCCGCTCATGCGACCCAAGCCGAAGATCCTGGGACTGCATGTGCCTGCTTTGCCAGTTCAGGATGGCAGTGGCGAGCTGCGGGAGCTGTTTGAAAAATTCGCCGATACACGACTCGCTGCCTCAGCTGCAGAGACTGACGTGCGCGGCATCGTCTGGCCACCCAGCATCGCCCTCGGCGCGGATCAGCATGCCATCGTCTTTGCCTCACCAGCCAAGGGCGACAGCAGCGCCTGGCTGCGCGGCAGCATCGTCGCTGAGGCGCATCCGCTCATCGACGGGCTGAACTGGCAATCGCTGCTCGTCCGTGAGGGCATGATCGTCCCGCGTGATGAGCGCGACCGCGTCCTGCTCTGGCAGGCGGAACGTCCCCTCATCAGCCTGCGCCGTACCGCGGCTGGCGCTCAGCAGCTCTTCTGCCACTTCGATCTCCTCAGCAGCAACGCCCGCAAGCTCCCTGCGCTCGCCGTTCTGCTCCACCGCTTCCTCCAGACCATCCGTGAGGAAAAAATCGCGCCCGAGTCGGTGAATTTCGATCTCCGCCAGCGTCTCACGCTCGCCCATCTCCGGGGCGAAAAGGCCACCCCACTTCAACTCACCACGCGCACGCCTTCTGCCACGATCAGTATCCCCGGCGCCCAGGCACATCTGATGCGCGCCCCGACTCAGCCCGGCTTCTTTGAGGTGAAACAAAGCGATGTCCTCCTGCTGCAAGGTGCCGCCCACTTCGCCGATGCCCGCGAGGCCGATCTCCAGCTGGCGAAACCCTTTCAAGACCTCGCCAAACTCAAGCTCACCCAGACCGAGACTACCCTCGAAGCTGACTCCCACTGGCAGCTCTGGCTTCTCCTGCTGCTCGCTGCCCTGCTCGGAAGCTGGTGGTGGAGCCGAGAAGGTCACTACAAACCCAATTCGAGTGTGTCGTAGGCCCTACGAAGAGCAGAGCTCCTTCTGGTTTAGACCTCAAACTCATCCGCCGGGTCAAAGGGCGGCATGGGGACATTGATGATCTTGAGTTTGCCAACCGCGCGATGCACGCAGCCAGGACGGATCATCACAGAGGTCATCGGCTTGAGCGGGATGCGCTCGCCATCCGCTTCCAGGTAGCCCTCGCCCTCCAGCACGATGTAGATCTCCGTCATCTTCTGATGGTAGTGCGCCTTGCTGTCCGCGTGGATGTCCGTGAGGTGAACAGTGGCGAGTGTATTCCAAGGCTCTTTGAAAGCGCGGCGTGCTTGCCCGCAAGGACAAGGCGTCGGCGGGATTTCATCAAGCTGAGCGACGGCGAAGCGGGGGGAGGACATGAATGACGAATGAGTAAAACCGAATAACGAAGTCAATCACTGACGCTGGTGATCGTGGACGAAGGTCGCGGCATCACGAGCAGCATGGAGGACATAGAGGATACGAACGCCGGAGTTGTCTCGCAGCGGTAGGTAATAGATGAGGTAGTTGCGATATTCCGTAATGGGAATCATGCGAATTCCACGAAGGATTCCGCGAACGGGGTGCATATCTGTTCCCATCAAAGGGTCGCCAGCCAGCGAAACAAACATTTTACGGATAGCCTCGTAAACAGAGTTTGCTGCCGAAGGATTGTCGGCAGCGATGTAGGAAATGATCTCAGCCAGATCGGCATCCTCAACTTCAGGGTGAATCTGAAGCACCGGTTTACGCATGGCAGGATCTCTGGTGAACACGCGCCAAGGCTTTGGCCATTACTCTTTCCTTCAGGGCGTCCAAATCCGTGATCTCAATAAAGGGCCCCTTGAGGCGCTCTTCCAAAATGTCTTCAAGATGCTTCTGAGCAGGGTCAGCGTAGATGAGTTCACTCTCATCCCGCGCCATGGAACAGAGAACATGAGAAATGAGAAATCTCTCGGGTGTCGTGTTTTCGTTCTCCGCTTGGCGGGTCAACCAGGGCATGGCGGCTTCGGGAAGATCAATGGTGAGCTGCGGCATGAGGTAAAGTAACTGTTCGGCAGGCCTAGTGCACGACCTTTTTCTGGAGCACCGCCCTGAATTTTTCTTCACACAAAGGACAATATGAGAACGTGGTCGGAATGCAGAAATGGCTCGTACGCTCTCTGCTGTAGAGCAATGAAACATGGTTGGGAAATCGTATCATTGCTGTTTCGACATCGGGTTCGAATGACAGTGGGAAAGGATTTTTTAAGGCAAACCCGGGCTCTGTCCGAAGCATGACACGGTGGATACTACAGCTTAAGGTGTCTCTTGTGGATGAGCTTTGGACGCACGATGACACTGCAAAGGCCATTGCCATGACCTGCAAAATACATTTCAAGATGTAGGTGATAGCTGTTTTCAAAACTTATTGCTTCACAGCGCCGTCAGCGCCTCCGCAGCCACTTCCGCCGTGCGAGCCATGTCGGCTTCGTCGTGGGCGAGGCTGATGAAGCCGGTCTCGAACTGGCTGGGGGCGAAGTACACGCCGTTGTCGAGGCAGTGGTGGAAGAATTTGCGGAAGGCGGCGAGGTCGGAGGTCTTGGCGTCCTGGAGGTTGTGGACTTCCTTCTCAGTGAAGAAGAGGCAGAACATGCTGCCTTTGCGATACCAGCGATAGCCGAGGCCTTTCTTCTTCAGCACGTCGAGAACGGCGTCTTCCATGATTTTGCCGGTGGCTTCGAGGTGCTTGTAGCCCTGCTGCTTGTCCATTTCATGAAGCTGCGCGAGTCCGGCGGCGAGGGCGACAGGATTGCCGCTGAGCGTGCCCGCCTGATACACGGGGCCGAGCGGGGCGAGGTGATCCATGATGTCGGCACGACCACCGAAGGCTCCGACGGGCAGACCACCGCCGATGACTTTGCCGAGGCAGGTGAGATCTGGCGTGATGCCTTCCAGCTCCTGCACGCCGCCTTTGGCGAGGCGGAAACCGGTCATGACTTCATCGAAGATGAGGACGGTTCCATGCTTCGTGGTGATGTCGCGCAGCTTTTGCAGGAAGCCGGGCTTTGGCAAAATGAGGCCTGCATTGGCTGGGTAGGGCTCGACGATCAGCGCGGCGATCTCGTGGCCTTTCTTTTCAAAGAGTTCTTCCAATGCAGCTTCGTCGTTGAAGGGCAGCACAGTCGTTAGCTCGGCAAAAGCTCGTGGCACGCCAGCGCTGTCGGGATTGCCGTGGGTCAAAGCGCCGCTGCCTGCTGCGACGAGGAGGCTGTCGCTATGGCCGTGGTAGCAGCCATCGAACTTCACGAGTCGATCTCTGCCGGTGAATCCACGCGCGAGACGGATGGCGGACATGGTGGCCTCCGTGCCGCTGCTGACCATGCGCACTTTTTGGATGGATGGCACCCACTCGCAGATCCTGCGGGCCATCTCGACTTCATAAGGATTCGGGATGCCGAAGCTGACGCCTTCTTTGGCGGCATTGTGGATGGCTTCGATCACTGGACGTGGTGCATGGCCAAGGATGGCCGGACCCCAGGTGCCGACGAAGTCGATCATCTCACGACCATCGACATCCCAGATGCGGCTGCCTTTCGCCCGGCGGACGAAAAAGGGATCACCGCCGACATTGCGGAACGCACGCACAGGTGAATTTACACCGCCGGGGATGTATTGCTTGGCGAGATCGAAGAGCTTGGTTGAGATGGGTCCGTTGGGCATGGGGGGAAGGTAGAAAGAGAACGTCGGAGAGATGGGAGGGGCGTCAAGCAAGGTCAAGGTTTGTCAAAGAGGTCAAGGCGACGAATGCGGCTGCATGACCTTGACTTTTTGACCCAATCTTGACGCGTAGCTTCATGACAAGACCTTCTGTGCAGCGGCCACAATCTCATCTACCGGCGCAAGACGTCCCACGCCTTCGTAACCACAGGCGAGCAGACCTTCGGCGGGATCGACGAAGCTGACGCCCCAGGCTTTGAGCGTTTCGACATTCCGCAGGGTGGCCGGGTGTTGCCACATTTTGCCATTCATGGCCGGGGCGATGAGGATCGGTGCGCGCGTGGCGAGGGCGAGGGCTGTGAGCGCATCATTGGCGAAGCCGTGCGCCATGGCGGCGAGCACATTTGCGGTGGCGGGGGCGATGAGCAGGAGGTCGGCGTCATCGGCGAGCTGGATGTGACCGGGCTGCCAGCCTTCTTTTTCGGCAAAGAGATCGGTGATGACTGGGCGACGCGAAAGGGTGCCGAGGGTGAGCGGCGTGACGAACTCCACCGCCTCCTTCGTGAGCACGCAGGTGACCTGATGCCCGGCTTTGGTGAGCTGGCTGGCGATGTCCGCAGCCTTGTAGGCGGCGATGGAGCCAGTGATGCCGAGAACGATGTTTGCCATGGGTGGACAGAATGCCGGAAGCTGAAAACTGAAAGCTGAAATTGCATTCCACGCGGCTCAGAGCGACCCGAAGTCATGTCTTTCCTGAAACGAATCGAAGTCTGGGTGCTGCTGATCCTCGGCGGAGGTGCTGCCGTCTGGGTGCTCATGGACAAACCTGTGGTCGAGGGCGATCCGCAGCCGATCGAGTCCACGAGCAGCGACCCTGTGCTAGTGATCCACCGCTGCACGCTGGAGCGTGACTTTGGCAATGCTCGGCTGGACATCGAGCTGCGCTACCGCAATGCCAGCCCCCGGCCGCTGATCCTTCAGCCACCGGATGTGAAGCTCGCGACGGGCGATGGCAAAGAAGTGCCACCCTACATCCTGCCGGTGGAAAAGCCGCCGCAGATCGCTGCACAAACGACGCAGAGTGTGCGGCTCCGATACTGGCTGGAGGCTTCACACCTAAACGGCTCGCTCACGCTCGATGTGCGCGGGGCGAAGGCGGAGGTGAAAACCGCCGAGCCGCTCGATTTGTCGAAGCTGGAAAATAGTAAGCCGAAACTCTGGCAGGGAGCGATCCGCTGATTATTTCACCATGGGCAGCGACTGGATGAAGAGTGAGTAGAACTCGTTCTCCTCGGCTTCCATGCCATCGCTTTCCAGGATGGCATTGAGGACATCACAGGCTTCCTTTTGTGCACTCTTGGTGGTGAAGACGGCGGCGCGTTCGTTGAGGTAGTCAAAGACGGCTTCATCGCTCTCGGAGGCCTCGCGGGCACGGGCGAAGGATTCCTCGATGAAGAGATCTTTGGGGTAGTCGGACTTCCAACCCTTTTTCACGAAGGTCTGCTTCAGCAAATCTTCCTCAGCGAGGGAGACATGGGCATCGGCATAAATGGAAAGAGAGAGAAGGTCGAAGAGGGCTTCGCGTTGCGGTTGAGTCATGTTGGAGTGGATTTCACCTGACGGCGGGACGTTTGTCGATGCTGAAAACGTGCCGATTTTTATTTGAACAGGGCAATTCTCAGCCCCCTTGCAGTTCGCGGCGGACATCCGTGATACCATCCCGCAGACAATAAAGCTCCGCCTGCCACCGATCCAGGATGGCGTGATGGTCGGCATATTCGGGAAGTTCATGCATGGCATTCAGGGCTGAAAGCGCCTCATTGGTCCAATTCAGGCAGCGTTTGGTAATGGCTAGGACATGGCCTGTCTCGATGTCGATCCCGGACGTGCGGCGACGGCTCATCATGCCAAGTGCGCCTGCGAGTTTGCCGGAGATCTGCATCACATTGGAAACAAAAACATCCAGCGGATGGCCGGGCTCTTCCTCTCGCGGATCATCGAGTCCAGCGTTTCGCATTTCTTCAAAGACGCCCATCAAGAACTTTCGGGACTGCTTCTGGAGCGGATGACGGTCGATTTCACCGAAGAGGTCGTCGTCTTCGTCATCCTCGTCAGCAGCTTCGTCGTCAGAGTCCTCCACCTCTTCATCGTCCTCAATGAGGTCGTCATCGCCCTCCTCATCTTCGTCGTCCTCGATTTCACCGTTTTCGATGGCGTGGGCGGCCTCATTCATGGCTTCCATCCATTCGCGTCGGCGTTTTTTCTCAGGAGGATCATCGTCGGAGGGCAATACCCCTTCCTGCTCATCAGCCATGTCTTCGATGATGTGATCCCAGCCCATGACAAAGGCGATCTTTCTCTCGGAGTCCTCATCCTCCATGTATTTATCATGCGCCTCCATGCTGGCATCATTCAGGCGGTCTGAGGCCTTAAGCTGCTCCTCCCATTTTTCCTCGGTGAAGTCTTCCTGACGAAGTTCGTCCTCTAATTCATCGTCTTCACACTTCGCCGGACGCTGGATGATGCCGGCGAGGTATTCGCGCATGGCGTGCATGTTGGACAGCTTTTGCGCAGACTCTTCGTCCTCATCCATCTGCCAGACATGCTCGATGACCTCCATCTCAAAGTCGGCACTCTCGATGACACAGCGCCCGTACTCGGCCGTGTACCATTCAAGATAGAGGCTGTTGCGCATCTCCGTGGGCACGGAGTCGATGCGATTCTCGCGGTGTGCCTGCCGCCACTCTTCCTCGGGAACGGTAAAGAGTTTCACTTTCTGGGAAGCTGTGATGTCGCCCACCCAGCCAATTTGCACTTCGGAGGAAGGAGGAATCTTAAACTGGCGCTTCGGTTTTGGATTGGAAAAACGCAGCCGACTGCCTGCGATGTCGCGCCAAGCATCACCGGTCAGGTCGAGCAGCATGGGCTCCGTGCGCCCGACGATCTCCAGCCGCACCTGCACGCGCCCTGGTACGGTGTTGTCGAGTTCACCACGGATGACAGCTTGATCAAATTTCCAGGCCATGGCGAAGGGTAGCCATGTGGCGGCGGCGTGGACAAGAAAAAGTCGAGCACGCAGACAGCGAAGGCGTAGATTTTTTCGATGTCTGCCCAACTGGAATCCTTTCATGATCACCCTTCCGCTCGCGTGGAACTGGCAGCGTTTTTAAAGACGCAGTTTTTGGGCGAAAACGCCTGCGATGAGCCGCAGTGGCTGCGCCGTTTCGCCTACTGGTGGGATGAAAATCCCTTTGCTCAAGCGCATCACTGCCGTGGCTGGTGCCTGCGGGATGGGGGTCAAATCGTCGGCTATCTCGGCACGATCCCGACGCTGTATGAAGACGCCACTGGCAAGCCCGTTCCAGCCTTGATCGCCACCTCCTGGGCGGTGGCGGAGGGTCACCGGCACGCCGCGCTGCCGATGGGGATGATGCTTCAGCGTCAGGGACGTGAACTCCTGCTCGTGGACACCACACCCAGCCCGGAAGTGCAGACGCTGCTCACGCGCTGGGGCTGGACTCCGCGGATGCAGGTGCGCCGTAGTCTCGTGGTGCGAGGTATCTCAGCAGCTCTATTCGCTGGTGTGATGAATACAGAACTCCTGAAGCTGGGACCTGGGAGAGAAGTCACCACGGACATTCAGCGTGTGAATCGCATCGCTCCCCGTCATGGCAAAGGCTGCGTTCAGAAGCACATCACGCCCGAGTACCTCCGCTGGTATGCGGCGTCGCCGATGAGGCAGCACCATTTTGTCGGCATCGTGGATCAGGAGGGCGTCCTGAGTTCTTATGTGATGCTCATCGCGAAGCCCATCCGCGGCGTGCCCACCTGGAAGGTGATGGACTGGTTCACCACGGACTCGACGAATCAGGAACTGCATGTGCTCATCGGCTGGCTCATGGACCACTCACCTGCGGAGCATGGGAACTGGTGGCCCTTCATCAGCCTCGCGGCTTTCCTGCCAGATGATCCCTGGCAGGGCGTTCCGCAGTTTTACCAGCGGGAGGAACGGATCAGCCACTTCTACTGGCTTCCGTCTGCTCTGAAAGACCAGTCTTTGCGCCAGGTGATGGCCGAGGGCGACTGGGGGCTGTGATCGAGCTCAACTGACGAGCGCCAACACGTTTGCCGGTGTGGCAAAGGCATCGACGGTGATCTTTTCATCCGGGATCGTGACCCCAAACTCCTGTTCCAACGCCATCAGGAGCTCGATGGATTGCAGCGAATCTAGGCCAAGCTTACCGAGTTCGGCATCCATGGGCAATCCGGCTTCTGCGGGGAGCAGGCGGAGAAAAGGGCGCAGCAGAGCAATAAGGCGGTCTTCAGAGGAAAGCATGACGGGGGAGGGAAGAAATCAGGCAGACAGGCGCTCGTGTCCATGGCGCAATCGCCAGACTTCGACTTCTTGGCCGCCTTCATGAGCGATCTCGACCGGCGGCGGGTGACTCAGGAAGGCAAGCAGGCTGGCCGTGATGCCGTAGGCGCCGACGTTGGGGATGCCGATGAGATCTCCGGGCTCTACGGGCGGGATCTTGAG
>JAGKWZ010000100.1 GCA_021151605.1 Verrucomicrobiaceae bacterium | reverse complement strand
GGTGATGACGGCGTCGGTGAGGATGAACCACGATGGGGCGTCGGCTTTGTATTCCGCAGGCATGTCGGCGGCGGTGGTGAGCTGGAGGAAGATTTCGTCGTCCTTCCAGAAGTCGAGGTCGAGGCTGCGCCAGGCGTGTTTTTCGTCTTTGGCGTCTTTGAGTTCGATGGCCTTGTGGATGGTGCCGGTGCGCGGGTAGTTTTGGACGACGTATTTGGCTTTCACGCCACCGTTTCCAGCGATGCGGAACCAGAGCGTGCCGCCGGGATTTTTGAAGCGGTCGGTGAAGAGGACGGCGCGGTCTTTTTGGGAGAGCGGGCTGGAGAGGTAGCCGCCGGGATGAATGCGGAGGGTGTTTTCGGTGAGGGTGAATTCTCCCGCTTTGGAGAGCGGGAGGCCGTGGAAGGTGAAGGCGGGCTTTGAGGGGGACTGGATTGACGGTGTTGACCTTGTTGACGGGAACTGTGAGAGCCAAGTGGAGACGAGGGTGGTTTTGATCTCGGTTTTGAGTTTTTGGAGTTCGGCGCGGATGGTATCGCCGGTGCCGGGGGCGTTGGCGTCGATGACGGCGGGGTGGGTGCTGGTGAAGATGCCGTAGAGAGCGTAGAAATCGGCCTGGGAGATGGCGTCGAACTTGTGGTTGTGGCAGCGGGCGCAGCTCACGGTGAGGGCCTGGAAGGCCTTGGTGACGGTGTCGATCTGGTTGTCGGTGAAGGTGACCATTTCATCGAGCGAATCGACCGGCGAGAAGCCGTGCAGCACCATGCGAAGCTGCGCGATGCCGATGGCGCTTTCGTTGAGGCCGTTCTTCAGGCGTGGCTTTGCCAGGAGGTCTCCGGCGATGGCTTCTTTGACGAGCTGGGGATAGGGAACGTCGTCGTTGAAGGCGCGGATGAGGTAGTCGCGGTAACGGTAGGCGTAAGGGATGGCGGGGTCTCCTTCGGAACCGTAGGACTCGGCGTAGCGGACCCAGTCCATGAAGTGGCGGGCCCATTTTTCGCCGAACTGCGGAGAGTTTAAGAGGGCATTGATTTGGTCTGACGGGTCGGACTTGTCGGACGAGTCCGACGGTGGAAGGCCGGTGAGGATGTAGCTGATGCGGCGGCGGAGCGTAGCGGCATCGGCGGGTGGAGCGGCGGGGAGGTTTTGTTTTTTTAGCTCGGCGTCGATGAAGTCGTCGATGGTTTTGAGCTTTGAGTTTTCAGTTTTGATCTTTTGGAAGGCCCACCACTCCCTTCGGCGTGCGAGCGTGGCAGACCACGCGGTTTCCTTTTCGACCTGTTCTTTGCTCGGAGGCTTGTCACGGGGATCGGCGGCACCTTCGAGGATCCATTGCTCGAAATCGGCGATGACCTTGGCGTCGAGTTTGGCGCCGTTTTTGGGCATCTTGAGGTCGTCGTGCTCGTGGCGGAGGGTTTGGAGGAGGAGGGAGTTTTTGGGATCGCCGGGCTTGATGGCATCGCCGGAGTCGCCGCCGGTTTGCCAGCCGGGTCGGGAGTCGAGAACGAGGCCGCCTTTTTGCTTCGTGGCGGTGCTGTGGCATTCGTAGCACTCCTGCGCGAGGATGGGGCGGATGCGGGACTCGAAGAAGTCGAGTTGTTGCGCGGTCGGTGCAGCAACGGAATGGCCGCAAAGGATCGCAGAGATCGCAAAGAAGAGTTTTTTCATGCCAGGAGCCTCCGGGTGATGGTTTCGGCGGCCTGGATGCAGAGGTGGCCGAGTTTTTCGAATTGATCGCGTTTCAGGCGGAAGGATGGAGACATGACGGTGACGGCGGCGACGGGGTAATGGTATTCATCCAGCACCGCAGCGGCGACACAGTGTATGCCTTCGAGGCCTTCAGCGAGATCGGTGGAGTAACGACGCTTGCGCGTTTTGGTGAGATCAGCCTCGAGTGCGCTGCGGGTGGCGAGCGTGGTCGGCGTGTATTGCTTGAGCTTCACGCTGGCGAAGAAGGCATCGAGTTCAGCCGGCGGCAGATGCGCGAGGACGGCTTTGCCGGGGGCGCAGGAATACATCGGCACTTGCAGGCCTACGGTGCTGCTGACCTTGATGGGCTGCGACGAGATGCACTGCTCCAGCACGGTCATCTTGTGATTCACGCTGGTGAGGAGTTGCGTGGTCTCGCCGGATTCATCGCGCAGCCATTTGAGGGATTCCAAAGCGCAGACGACGAGGCTTTTCTCGCGAACCTGTGGGCGGGAGAGGTCGAAGAGCTTGTTGGTGAGCACGAAGCGCTTGTCGTCCTCGCGGCGCTGGAGGTAGCCGCGATTGTGCAGCGTGCCGGTGATGCGAAAGACGGAGTTCACCGGCAGGTCGAGCTCGCGGGCGATCTCGGTGAGGCTCAGCCCGGCGCGATGGCGGCCGAGGAGTTCGAGGATGGCCAGCGTGCGCTCGGTGCCGGGCGCGAGGGAGTCCTCAGTGAGGGGAATGCTTTGAGATACGATTTCCATTTTCCAAATCCAGAAACGATCCCAGATTTAGAAATCTATCCTTCAACCTTCATCTTGCCGATACGTGCCACCATAGCCCGGATGATACAGCGTGAACCCGAGCACCGGGGCCATGGCCTCGAAGTGTTTGTCTTGAGCATAAACTCTGCACATCAGCCGCACGGCGATGGTGGCAATGAGCACGTCGCTGTTCGGCACGGTGATGCCAGCATCGCGCAGCTTCCAGGTGTGACGCACGGCGGCGAGGTAGTCGGCCTCCTGCACACGGATGTAGGGCAGGCAGGAAAAGTCGGTGTTGAGCTGCTTTCGCTCCTCTTTGCGGGCACCGCCGAGCACCTCATGCATCACCGGCGAGCAAAGCGTGGCCTCGTAGGCATCCAGAAGCCCCTCAAGGCCGACCTTGACCTCCAGGCTGCCTGCGCGCCGAGAGGCCTCGATCCAGATGGAGGAATCGACCAGGACCATGGCTCAAAGAACCTCCAAAGCCTCCACTTCAGCATTCGTGGAAGGGTAATCGTAAAAGCCCTCCCGGAGCCGCTTACCAAACTCCTTGGCACGCATCCGCTTCACATACTGCTCCACGGCTTTGGCGATGGCAGGACTTTTGTTTTTCTCTCCAGTCAGCTCCATGGCGTCGGAGATCATGGCATCTTCGATATCAACGGTGATTCTCATAGTGGCGGCATCGTGATTCAAAAAGCCTCATTTTCAATATCAAATTGATTCATTTTAAATCATCAACTAACTAATCAGTATGAAATCCGTCATCGCTGTTCATCCCGGTCATCTCGAAATCCTCGACACGCCTGTGCCAAAGCCTGGGCCGTATCAGGCGCTGGTGAAGACGGAGTGCGCATGCCTTTGCAACCGGACCGACAGCGAGTTGCTTCATGGGAACTTCCCCGGCATGGAGGACAAATTTCCTTTCGCGCTCGGGCATGAGAGCGTGGGAATCGTGACGGCAGTGGGTGACAAGGTGCGTAACTTCGCGATCGGAGATCGAGCCGTCGGCGGACTGAGTTTTGACCTACAAATGGAAGGCGTGGACAGTGGCTGGGGTGGCTTTGGCGAATACACGCTGGCGAATGATCACGCAGCGATGGTCGAGGATGGTGTGGCGAATGAAGCCGACGGCTGGGTGGAGGTGTATGAGATCCAGACGAAGGTGGATGCCGACATCCCGCCGGAGGAGGCGGTGCTACTCTGCACTTGGCGCGAGGTGCTCGGAGCCTTCCGAGACTTCCATCTTCAACCGGGCGATGATGTACTGATCTTCGGCGCGGGGCCGGTGGGACTGAGTTTCGTGAAACTCGGAAGGCTTTTTGGACTTCGCTGGATCGGCATTGTGGATCGTCATGCAGACAAGCGCGCCAAGGCGATCTCGTTTGGTGCTGATGCGGCCTTTGAGCCGGGACAGATCGAGACACCAGGCAAGCTGGATGCGGTGATCGATGCGGTGGGGCATCCTGACATTCTTCAGCAAGGCCTGCCGTTGCTGCGTCGTGGTGGATCTCACTGCATCTATGGCGTGCTGACGCAGCCGGTGCTGCACATCGACAAATCGAAGGGCGACTTCAATTTCAACCTGCTCGTGCATCAATGGCCGACGCGGAAATATGAGCGCGAGAGCCAGCCGCAGCTTTGTCAGTGGATTCGTGAAGGGAAGCTGACTTCGGCGGACTTCATCACGCATCGGTTCCCGCTGGAGCAGATCCATGAGGCCTTCGACGAAGTCGCTCGGCGCGGAGTGATCAAGGCGCTGATCGAGTATCCGTAGGCCAACTCGCACTTTGCTCCATGTGAACGCGCGAAGATTGCGTCCAGTCCAGGCGTTGTGATTTTCCATGATCACCTCCCAACCTTCTTTGTCCCGTCGTCGGTTCGCTACCGGTGCTGCCGCCACCCTGGCGATGCCATTCATTCGTGCACAGAGCAAAACAGCGCCAGACTTTCATGGTGAGACCATAGGCCATGGTGAGTTTCGCTACCGGGTGGACAAGCTCTGGAGCCAGGCGGATGCTGCCAAGACTCCTGTGAAAGATTGTCATGAGATGGCACAAGCAGCGGATGGGCGGCTCTTCATGCTGACCAATCACGCGAAGAACAACGTGCTCGTTTACGATGTGAAAGGGGCTCTGCTCGGAACCTGGACGCTCAAGTTTGGTGGAGCCCACGGACTCACGCTCCACCGCGAGGTGGATGGGAGTGAGTTTCTTTACATCACCGACCCAGGCCCAGGGCGCGTGGTGAAAGCGACGCTCGAAGGCGAAATCGTGCTGGAGCTTCCCCACGCAGGCCAATGCGGCGCCTACAAGCCAACGGAAGACTATAAACCTACTGAGACAGCGGTGGCTCCGAATGGAGATATCTACGTCGCCGATGGTTATGGATCGCAGTTCATCCTGCGCTTCGATAAAGAGGGGAAATTCGTCTCCAAGTTCGGTGGCAAGAGCACTCAGCCAGCGAATCCTGGCCGCTTCATGCAAGCTCATGGAGTTGCTTTAGATAATCGTGGCGAGAAGCCTCTGCTCGTGGTCACTGAGCGCATCCGCAACGAGTTCAACTGGTTCACGCTCGAAGGGGAGCATGTCCGCGGCGTCTATTTGCCTGGTGCTTATGTCAGCCGCCCAGTGATTCATGGCAAGCATCTCTATTCCGGCGTCTGCTTTGGCGCAAAGCCTGACGACTTCCGCATGTGGCAGGGGCGTGGCTTTGTCACGATCTTGGATGAAACCAGCAAGGTTATGTCCAATCCGGGTGGACTGCCACCAACCTACGATGAAGGGCGTTTGAAGGTCATGCTTCAGGACAAACCCATCTTTAACAATTGCCACGATGTCTGTGTGGACACGCAGGGCGATCTCTACGTCTGCCAGTGGAATAGTGGGAATGTCTATCCCTACAAACTACACCGCGAATCATGAGCCAGGAACCTCTCCAGACCACACGCCGCTATTTCCTTGGACAATGCACTGGCGTCTCAGTCGGTGCCATGGCCTTGCATTCAATGATGGCTCAGGGCGCGGAGACGACTCAGCTTGGCCTGACCCACCTCCCCCACTTTGCGGCCAAGGCAAAGCGGGTGATCTTTCTCACGCAGTCGGGAGGTCCCTCGCAGTTGGAGCTTTACGATCACAAGCCCGGGCTCATGCAGTGGGCGGGGAAGGAGTTACCGGAATCGGTGCGGCAGGGGCAGCGGCTCACGACGATGACGGCGAACCAGAAGCAGCTCATCCTGCCGGGCATCACAAAATTTTCCCGCTGCGGCCAGAGTGGTGCGACGATCAGCGAATGGCTGCCGCATCTGCAAGGCGTGGCGGATGACCTGTGCTTCATCAAGTCGATGACCACGGACCAGATTAATCACGCGCCGGCGATGACGAAGTTCCTGACTGGGCATCAGCTTCCTGGGCGACCCAGCATTGGTGCGTGGATGAGTTACGGCCTCGGCAGCACGAATCAGAACCTGCCAGACTATCTCGTGCTCATCTCGAAGATGATGCGCCCGAGCGATCAGCCGCTTTACGACCATTACTGGGGCAGTGGCTTCCTGCCATCGCGTTATCAAGGCGTGAAGCTGCGCAATTCCAAGGAGCCAGTCCTTTATCTCAATGATCCAGATGGTCTGCCACGCCACCTGCGACGCGGTATGTTGGACGGGCTTGCTGAGTTAAATCAGAGGCGTTTCGAACAGACGCACGATCCCGAGATCACCACACGCATACGGCAATATGAGATGGCCTACAGAATGCAGGCCAGCGTTCCGGAACTGACGGATCTCAGCGATGAACCCGATCATGTCTTTGAGATGTATGGCCCGGATTCACGCCGCGCGGGCAGCTACGCGGCGAACTGCATCCTTGCGCGTCGGCTCGCTGAGCGTGGTGTGCGTTTCATCCAGCTCTTCCATCCCGACTGGGATCATCACAGCCGTCTGCCGAGTTGGTGCACGGCGCGTTGCCGCGATACCGATCAGCCCAGCGCCGCCTTGATCAAAGATCTCAAACAGCGCGGCATGTTGGATGAGACGCTGGTCATCTGGGGCGGTGAATTTGGCCGTGGTGTGGCTGGTCAGGGCAAGTGGGACAGACACCGACACCGTCTTGCCGGTCCCGGCGTCCATCTTGCCATGGTGGATGAGGGGGTCGTCGTCGAAAGCCGCCACTTCGGCGGGATCGATCTTCACGCCTTCGAAGGATTCTAGTTCGGCGATGTAGAAAAGGTCGATCGTGGGCCAGACATAGCCTTGGAAGAGATAGCGGTTCGTTAGTGAAATCAGGTAGCGGAAAGCCGCTGGGGGGACATTGAGCCCGACTTCTTCCAGAACTTCACGCGCAGCAGCTTCCTCCCCGGTTTCGCCGCCTTCGACCACGCCGCCAGGCAGTCCGAGCTTGCCCATTCCCGGCTCATGACCCCGCCGGATGATTAGCAGTCGGTGTTCCGCATCCATAAGTAAGGCGCAGGCTGCAGGAATGGGAGTGATGAAGTGGCGAAAGCCGCAGTCCGCACAGACAAGCTCGCGTCCGCTCCGTGCAGACAAAGAGGTGCTCCCGCAGTCAGAGCAGTGGCGATAGGGGGATTGAGACGGCTTAGAGTCACTCATGCGTCGCCGTCCCCTCCGGCTTGGGAGGCTGGCGCGCCTTCCTTCATTTTAAAGCCGACATAGACGCCGGAGCTGATACCCATAAGGCCCAGCACCTCGTTGCTGAAAACTGGCATCGCGTAGTCAGTGATCACGTCATGAATGAAGACCACGCCCAGCACCAGCGTCCAGGCCAGCATTTGGAAACGATGGATTGTGGGGCCGTGCTCATCACTCAGCAGGTCGATCACCCAGTTGGCCAGTCGAGAGCGATTCGGCGAAGCGGCGCTACGCACTTTGGCATCCCATTCCTGCTTGCTGGAGATGAAGCAGGACACCGCCGTGGTGCCGCCACTGATGCCCATGAGGATAAAGGCCGTGCTGCTTATCCCGGCGATGCTGCCCGTAGCACACCAGAGAAACACAAAGGAGGCGATGATGATGAAGAACCAGATGGACATCTGTAGGCGGCCCATGCTGAGGGGATGCGCATACTGGTGCCAGTAGTCCTTACTCTTCGGGATGCGGTTGATGAGGACGATCCCTGAATCCCGCAACATCTCCGAGTGGCGCACATGCCTGATGAAGAGGGCAAAGAACCCGCCGATGATGATAAAATTCACCCAAAATGCCCAGGTGAAGAGTGGAATGCGCAACCGTGCCGCAGGATCTGCTGCCAGTATGCTTTCACGCCCTTCCTTGTGCTGATAAGCCAGCGCTGCCTCGCAGGAGACACTGGCTGGTGGGCTGGCTTTCAGAAGCTTAAGCCAAGCTTCCTTGTCCTCATTGATGTCGCGCAGACTGAAAGTGATCAGATGCAGCGGCTTACCTTTCACTAGAAGCTCCACACGAGTCGTGGGAGACACCGTGACAAAGGTCTGCCCACCGAGTCTGAGTCGGAAATTTGCACTCAGATCCTCCACGCCATACTCTAAAATCTTCGCAGCGACATTGAGGCTGAGTTTGAGATCGTCGAGCTTCATCTGCGCGGTCTTCACAGCTTCGTCCTGACGGGTGATTTCCAGGTCCATTGCCTCCACCTGCGGAGTGTCTCCCACGGCTTGGAGCCGCTGCTGCACGGCTTTCTTTTGGTCAAGCTTAGCTTGCTCCAAAGCAATCTCGGCCAGCTTCAATGGATCTTCGCGACTTTCGGATTTTAACAGACGCCAGGCTTTCGGGAACTCATCCTCAGGGTTTCCTACCTCAGCCAGCCACTTATCCAAATGGGACACGACCAAATAGATCGTGGAGGACAAGTGGGCTTCTAGAGGTTTGCCAGACTCCGGGACGCAGAACTTACTTTCCTGAAGCACCCCAAAAGCCACAACAGACGAGTTTTTAGGGTCACCCAGCCGCTCGGCTAATTCCTCACGAGTCAAAGATTCAGGTTCAGCAGCCTGACATTGGAGGAGGTGGGTTTGAAACAGAGTCAGCAGGCAAAAAACGAAGCTTTTCATGAGAGCCTCAAGGCTAGCGTTTCATGCCAGCCAAGTCGAGAAGTGAAACCATAGGCGTTTCACAGGGCAAAAGATTGCCGCCGGACTCGTCCGCCAGCGCGTACCGGGATCAATTGATCAAGAGGCTTTCCATGACATCACGAAGTTGCTCGTGGGTGCGTGCCACCATGCTTTGAGTGGGGGCACCCGACTTCAGGTTGCCCCAGGTCTTTTCCAGCTCTGTCAAAACTAAGATCAACGGTTGCAGCAAGGTCGAACGGCGTGTCGTCTCACTCAGATTGGCGAAGTTGCTGCGCATTTCCGCAAGCAAGGCCGGTGAGCCGATGCAGAGCGGCCGCTTGTCAACATCCGGCGTCTCCACCACCAATTTTGAGACAATCTCTAATGACCGCATCCAAGCACCGATGTCCACAAGCAGCGCCAGATCCTCGTCACGATGCTCTCGCAGCAGACGCATCAGTTCCTGCTGGCCGTCGATGATCTCCTGGCGCAGTTCCTTCCACTCATCCATTTCGGCCATCTTCGCTTGGGCCATGAGGCGCGGCATCATCTTCTCGCCCAGGCCAAGTGTGCGGCAGTAGGAGACGATGTCTTGGTTGTTGTTTCGGAATTGCTGTGAATCTCCAGACTCCCAGATGAGAAAGCTTTCCCCCACAAGGCTTCCCAAAGTGAAGCTAGCTTTGACCCGATCTGTGCTGGGAACCGGCGGCTGTGGCCGGTACAGCGTGCGCCACCGAGCCTTCGTGTGACGCCCAGCCATCTCCAAAAAGTCCGCTGGTGTCTGATCTTCCGTCCAAAAAACCGGCCTTACGACAAACTCGCCCGCGCTGGCGGCGATGCTGTCTTGCTGGGAACCTTTGCTATCCTGACCACGGCCCCAGCCTCCCACCATCAACCAGACGGTGGGAAGGAGAAGAAGAGATCGAGAGGCGTTCACGGTGAATGACAGCGGGAGACTCTCTGAGATCAATTCCCCCCCGCTATTGTTCAACTAGCCTCTCAGTACTCAGAAGCAACCTCCAGGTGAGGCTTTCATCTGGGCTTAGGAAAAGAAGCGCAGATGAGAAGACTGCCGCCATCTGAAATCATATCGCCTCACGATAGCCTGCAAAAACTTTGACACCTCTCACTGCCCGCGCGTAATCCTGAGCCCCCGCCACCCAGTTCATGCGCACGCCGCCTTCACAGCTCCCGGAGAAAGAGTTCCGCTCCTATGCCCCGGGCTATTGGATAGATAAAAACATCTCGCCTTCCGACTGGAACAGCGCCGCGTGGCAGCTCCGCAACCGCGTCACCACGCTCGCACAACTCGAAGAACACCTAACCCTGTCAGAGGAAGAACGCGCCGGCGTTCTCCTCAGCGGTAACAAGCTGGCGATGGCCATCACACCGCATTATTTCAACCTCATGGACGCCGAGGACCCAGAGTGCCCTATTCGGCGGCAGGTCGTGCCGCGCATCGAGGAAACCTGGGAAGACCCCGATGAGATGGCCGACCCCTGTGGTGAGGATAGCCACATGCCCGTGCCCGGTCTCGTGCATCGTTACCCGGACCGAGTGCTCTTCCTCGTCACCGACCGCTGCGCCAGCTACTGCCGCTACTGCACCCGCAGCCGCGTCGTCAGCGGTGTGGGTGAACAAGAACTCCACACCGACTACGAAGCAGCCTTCCGCTACCTCGAAAAGCATGACGAAGTCCGCGATGTGCTCCTCAGCGGTGGAGATCCCCTGCTCTTCAGCGACTCTAAGCTTGAGGCCATCCTCAAACGCCTTCGCGCCATCCCCCACATCGAGTTCCTCCGCATCGGCAGTCGCGTCCCCATTTTCCTGCCCCAGCGCATCACCCCCGAGCTATGCCAGATGCTGGCGAAGTATCATCCCCTCTGGCTCAGCATCCACACCAACCACCCGCGTGAACTCACCACCGAGGTCAAAGCCGGCCTCGAACGTCTCGCCAATCATGGCGTTCCCCTGGGAAATCAAAGCGTGCTGCTGCGTGGCGTGAACGATGATCCCGAAGTCATGAAGAGCCTCGTCCAAAAGCTCCTCATGTGCCGTGTTCGTCCATATTATCTGTATCAGTGCGATCTCATCCAGGGATCCAGCCACCTGCGCGCCAGCGTGAGCACAGGCGTCGAGATCATTGAGTCCCTGCGCGGTCACACTACCGGCTATGGCGTCCCCCAATTTGTTATCGATGCCCCTGGAGGTGGCGGCAAAGTTCCCGTCAATCCTGACTACGTTCTTCTCCGCGACGAACAGCGCACCCTTATCCGCAACTTCGAAGGCCGCACTTTCGAATATCCCGAGCCCGCCATGGTGCGGGTAAGGTGATGTCCGCCTTTCGCGTCGCGCTCCACTCGTTTGATGGTGAGCGTTATCAAGACCCAAAAAACTCCGTACAGGCCAGCAATGAAAGCTTCTTGAAAGAGCGCTGTCTCGTAATGGTTATGGTCTTGTCCACATGATCGAGAACTCCCCCCATCTCCGTTTCGCGTGGCTGGTTTTGCTTTTGCCTGCCATCTGCCATGCTGCCGCTCCGGAATCCCATCCGGGCGCCGTCATTTACAAAAAGCACTGCGCCGAGTGCCATGGAGATCGTGGCCAGGGGGTGGAGGATGAATACGACGAGCCTTTGACCGGCGAAAAGGCAGTGGAAGCTTTGGCGAAGTACATTGACCGCACGATGCCGGAGGATGACCCGGATCTATGCTCTGCGGAGGAGTCCAAACTGGTCGCCGAATACATTCACAGCGCATTTTATTCGCCAGAGGCCCAGGCGCGGCTGAATCCGCCACGGAAAGAACTCAGCCGACTCACCATCGAGCAATTCCGGACGTCGGTGATGGACTTGATCGGGCGTTTCCGCATGGGGCCGGGCTTTGATCGACCGATCAATAACGAGCAAGGCTTAAAGGCCGTGTTTCGCGGTGTCGAGTTGCCCAAGCCTGGAGAGAAGGCCGTGGATACGACACCAAAGAACGGCATCAAAGCGAAGCGCCCAAACAAGACCATCGACCGTGTCGAACCAGTGATCTCCTTTCACTGGGGGGCAGACAGTCCTGTGAAGGAGGTGCTGGAGGCCGAGCAGTTCCAAAACCGATTCGAAGGCAGTGTCGTTGCGCAGGAGACCGGCGTGTATGAGTTCGCCGTGAAGTCGGAGAATGGCTTCCGTCTTTGGATCAATGACAGCAATGAGGCCGATCCATTGATCGATGGCTGGGTGAGCGCAGGGCCGCAGGTGCGTGAGGAGAAGAAGTCCATCTTCCTCGTCGGTGGCCGTGCCTACATGCTGCGGCTGGAGCACTTCAAATTCAAAGAGAAGTCCGCATCCATCGAGCTGTGGTGGAAGTCCCCCCATGGTGTGAAGGAACTCATCCCCGCCCATGCACTGCGCACGGATCGGCCGCGCGAACTGATGATCGTGAACACGGAATTCCCCGCCGATGACAGCAGCGGAGGCTACGCGCGCGGCACCACGATTTCCAAAGCCTGGGACCAAGCCGTCACGGATGCTGCCATCGCCACGGCTGAGCATGTGATCGAGAACCTGGACGAACTCGCCCAAACAAAAGTGGGAGCGCCAGATCGCGGCGCGAAGCTGCGGAAATTTGCCCTCACCTTCGTCGAGTCCGCCGTCCGCAGGCCTTTGAGCGATGAGCAGAAGGCTTTGTACATTGAGGCACAATTTAAGGCGGCCAAGTCTCCCGAGACAGCCGTGAAACGCGTCGTGCTTTTCACGCTGAAGTCGCCAGAGTTTCTGTATCCGAACCTGCGCGACGACGAGAAGCCAGATGACTTCGAGATGGCTTCACGGCTCGCTTTGTCATTGTGGGATTCCATTCCCGACAAGAAGCTCACGCAGGCCGCTGCGGCCGGGAAACTGAAGACAGCGGACCAAGTCCGCGCCGAGGCCCAGCGCATGATCGCTGACCCACGCACGAAGGCGAAACTGCATGGCTTCTTCCATCACTGGCTGGAACTCGAACGCGCCGAAGGTGCCTCCAAAGATCCAAAGGTCTTCCCTGACTTCACGCCCGCGATGATGGCCGATCTGCGCGAGTCGCTGCTGGAATTCATCGATGAAGTCGTTTGGAGTGAGAAGTCCGACTATCGAGAGCTGCTTCAGGCGGATTACCTGCTGATGAATGAGCGCCTCGGCAAATACTACGGGCACCCCGTGACCGGCGATGAGTTCCAGCGGGTTGGGTTTGATCCGAAGCAGCGCGCGGGAGTCATCACGCATCCGTATCTGCTCGCCTCGCTCGCCTACACGAAGCAGTCCTCGCCGATACATCGCGGAGTGTTTTTGACGCGCAACATTGTCGGCATGTCGCTGAAGCCACCGCAAAAAGCCGTGGTCTTCGAGGATAGCCATTTCAATCCCAAGCTGACGATGCGCGAGAAGATCAGCGAACTCACCCGCAGCGGTGCCTGCATGAGCTGCCACAGCATGATCAATCCCCTCGGATTCAGCCTGGAGAACTTCGATGCCGTGGGCCGCTGGCGCACGAAGGATAACAACAAGCCGGTGGATGCCGAGAGCGAATTCACCACGCATGAAGGCAAGCTCGTCCGACTCACCGGTCCGCGAGACATCGTGAACTACGTCGCCGCGAATCCCAGCGGTCACCGTGCCTTCATTCGGCATCTGTTCCATCATCTCGTGAAGCAGGAGCCCACTGCCTTTGGCCCGAAAGTGCTCGATGATCTCCAACGCAACTTTGCCGCCAATAACTGCCACATCCAGAAGCTGCTTATCGACATCGCCCTCGTCGTGACGATGGATGGAACTGCCGCCAATCCGTAACCCTTGAATCCCCCCATGAAACACCTCCACCGCCGCCAATTCCTCCGCGACCTCGGCATCTCTGCCGGAGCACTGCCCTTCCTGACCGGACTGCCGAGCATCACCGGTGCTCCAGCTCCCCAGAAGCGTCAGCGACTGGTTATCATGTTCTCGCCGAACGGCACGCTGCCGAATGAATTCTGGCCGGATCAGGAAGGAGCGGATTTCAGCTTCAAGTCGATTCTGAAGCCGCTGGAGCCCTTCAAGAAGCAGATGCTCGTGCTCCACGGCATCGCCAACAAAGTTCGCGGCGATGGAGACAGCCACATGCGCGGCATGAGTTGCCTTTTGACCTGCGATGAGTTGCTGAAAGGCAACATAATGGGCGGCGGCGGAAATCCCGCTGGCTGGGCAAGCAACATCTCCATCGACCAGGAGATCAAAAACTTCCTCCAGAGCCGCAAGGAGACGAAGACACGCTTCGGCTCACTGGAGTTCGGCGTCGCCGTTCCGGAGCGTGCCGACCCATGGACGCGCATGAGCTATGCCGGTGGCAACCAGCCCATCGCACCCATTGATGACCCGCATCAGGTGCTCAAGAAGGTCTATGGCAAGATGAAGGACAAGGAGAGCCTCGTCAGCATCCTTGATGACGTGCGCAATGACTTGAAGCGCGTTTCATCCAAGCTCAGCGCACGCGACAAAGCACTGCTCGACCAGCACATGACTCTCGTTCGCGGGCTCGAACAGGATCTGGCGGAAGCTGACAAGCAGGGCAAGCTGGTGCATCCCGTGCCGCAGGTGGACCCGAGCATCGAACTCGTGAACGACAACACCCCGCAGATCAGCCGCATTCAAATCGACCTGCTGGTGAACTCACTCGCCAATGACATGGCCCGTGTCGCCACGCTGCAATACATGCGTTCGGTCGGCATGGCGCAGATGCGCTGGCTCGGTGTCGAAGAAGGCCACCACAGCCTCTCGCACGATCCCGATGACAAGAAAGACAGCTACGAGAAGCTCATGAAGATCAATACCTGGTTCGCCGGTGAGTTTGCCTACATGGCCAAGCGCCTTAGCGAAACGCCGGAACCGGCTGGCGATGGCAGCATGCTCGACAACACGCTTCTCGTGTGGACCAACGAACTCGGCAAGGGCAACAGCCACACGCTGGACAATATCCCCTACGTCATGCTCGGCGGTGGCTTTGGCTTCAAGATGGGCCGCAGCCTGAAATTCGACAAAGCCGCGCACAATCGCCTCTGGATGTCCGTCGCTCACGCGATGGGACACACTGGATTGAAGACGTTTGGCAAAGCCGAGCTGTGTGAAGGCGGAGCACTGGCGCTTGCTTAAAATGCTGTGAATCAGACGTTCACGGGCTTCTGGCGATAGAAGGCTAGATCTGTTCAACTCCTCTTTTGGCGAGTGTAAATGAAAGCTGCATGGAAGCTGTGCGCAGCTTACATAGCAGCAGTCCCCCCCATGAGCGCCTTTGAATTTGCCACTGCCACCCGCATCATTTTTGGTTCCGGCACTGCCCGTCGCCTGCCTGAACTCTGTCGCGAATCGGGGCAGCGCGTCCTCATTGTCACGGGAGCTAACCCGCAGCGCGCTGATACCATCATCCAAAGCCTGACTGCCACTGGCATGACCTGCGAGACTTTAAGCATCCCTGCCGAGCCGACCGTGGATGATGCCCGCCGTGGAGCGGCTTTCGCGCGGGAAATGCGCGCCCAGGTCGTCGTTGGTTTCGGCGGCGGTAGCGCCGTGGATGCCGGGAAGGCCATCGCGGCCCTGGCTCTGCAGCCTCAGGACGTAATGCATTACCTCGAAGTCGTCGGCAAAGGCCAGCCTCTCGACGAGACTCCCCTGCCCTTCATTGCCATGCCCACGACGGCCGGCACTGGAGCGGAAGTTACCCGCAATGCCGTTCTTGCCAGCCCCGAAAATGGGGTCAAAGCCAGCCTGCGCCATGCTTCGATGCTGCCACGCATTGCCCTAGTTGATCCCGAGTTGGCCCTAGCTTGCCCTGCCGCTGTCACGGCCGCCAGCGGCATGGATGCACTGACACAGTGCCTTGAAGCCTTTGTCTCCTACCGCGCCCAGCCGATGACGGATGCTCTCTGCCGAGAAGGCATCCGCCGAGCGATTCGCTCTTTGGAAAAGGCCGTCCTAAATGGTAACGACCTCGATGCACGAGAAGACATGGCACTCGCCGCCATGTTTAGTGGCATGGCTCTCGCGAATGCCGGACTCGGTGCCGTGCATGGCTTCGCCGCGCCGATTGGTGGACAGTTTCATGCACCTCACGGAGCGGTCTGTGCAGCGCTGCTGGCTCCGGTTTGGCTGGCGAATTGGACATTGGTGAATGCCTCGGGCGACATCCCCATGAGGGAACGGTTCGCGGATGCGGGTCTGCTCCTCACTCAAAATCAAGAAGCCCGAGGAGATCGAATCGCGACCTTCCTGAGCGATCTGACCCGCCGTTTGCAAATTCCCCGCCTGAGCAGCTTCGGCATCGCTGAGACCGACCTTCCAGACATCGCCGCCAAAGCAGCCCAGGCCAGCAGCATGAAGGGAAATCCGGTCACACTGAGCCAGGAGGAACTCATCCGCATCCTGGAGGAGGCGCTGTAAACAAAAAGAGGCAGGTCTCGCGACCTGCCTCCTTCAGAGGGAACGAGTTGGGAAACTCGTTTTACGATCAGATGAACTCGTTGATGAGGTTCTCCAGCATCTCTTGGCGACCAGAGGCGATGAGAGGCTCTCCGTTTTCCAGAGTGTAAGCTTCGAGTTCCTCGAAGCTGGTGGTGCCTGCCTCGATCTTCGCGCCGATGCCCGAGTCGAAGGTGCTGTAGCGGGCCTTCTTGAAGGCATCGAGACGGCCGTCTTCGATGATGGCGGCGGCGATCTTGAGACCACGAGCGAAAGCGTCCATGCCGCCGATGTGGGCGTGGAAGAGATCCACAGGCTCGAAGGATTCACGGCGCACCTTGGCGTCGAAGTTCATGCCACCCGTGGTGAAGCCGCCGCTCTTGAGCATGACGAGCATCATTTGGGTGGTGAGATAGATGTCGGTCGGGAACTGATCAGTGTCCCAGCCGATGAGTTCGTCGCCAGTGTTGGCGTCCACAGAGCCGAGCGCATTCGCGGCCACGGCGACTTCCATCTCGTGCCACATGCTATGACCGGCGAGGGTGGCATGGTTGGTTTCCAGGTTCAGCTTGAAATGCTCCATGAGGCCGTGCTCGCGGAGGAAGTTCAGACAGGCAGCGGCGTCGCTATCATACTGGTGGGTGGAGGGCTCACGTGGCTTTGGCTCGATGTAGAAGGGGCCTTTGAAGCCGATCTTCTTCTTATAATCCACGGCCATGTGGAGGAAGGCGGCGAGGTGGTCGATCTCGCGCTTCATGTTGGTATTCCAAAGGGAGGCGTAACCTTCACGGCCACCCCAGAAGGTGTAGCCTTCACCACCGAGGCGATGGGTGACGTCGATGGCCTTCTTCACCTGGGCGGCAGCGTAGGCAAAAACGTTGGCGTTCGGGCTCGTCGAGGCACCTTGATTGTAGCGGGGATGCACGAAGAGGCAGGCGGTGCCCCAGAGGAGCTTCTTGCCAGTAGCCTTCTGAGCTTTTTCGAGTTCGTCAGCTACAGCGTCGAGGTTCTTGTTGCTCTCGGCCAAGTTCTTGCCTTCGGGGGCGACATCGCGGTCATGGAAGCAGTAGTAGTCCACGCCGAGCTTGTCCATAAACTCAAAGCAGGCCCAAACGCGGCGCTGGGCATTGGCGACGGAGTCCGTGCCGTCATCCCAGGGACGCTGAGCGGTGCCCACGCCGAAGGGATCTGCCAGGCTGTTGCGCATGGCGTGCCAGTAGGCCACGCCAAAGCGGAGGTGATCACGCATCTTCTTGCCCGCCACGACTTCGTCAGCGTTGTAGTGCTTAAAGGACAGTGGGTTCTTGGATTTCGGACCCTCGTATTGGATCTTCTGGATGTCTGGAAAAGCTTCAGTCATGGGGTGGTGTATTGGGACGCGCATGAGACGCGGGCGGACCAAAGCGTCAAGCTTCAGTCATCTGACGAAATTTAACTGAAATCGGACATCAGCTCGCCTGTGGCGAGGGGCTTAATGCCCCGGTGGGACCCAACCAAAATCCCACCGGGGTTTTTAAGTGACCGGGCTGTCCCCAACCATGAAGTGACAGTCCAGCTCGTTGTAGTGAAGCTCGCGCTTCGAAACCTTTAAAGAGCAGAAGACAGGCCAAGTTGTGCGACGTTTTCAGGAGTTTTTGGGAGATTTTTTCAATTCCCCAATCCTCAGGCTTCCCGCTGCCGAACTGCCTCATACAGCACGATTGCCACCGCCGTGGCGAGATTCAAACTGCGGGTGCCACGCATCGGAATGTGAAGCGTCTCACCCAACTCCATGATCGCCAGTGGGATGCCACGTGTCTCGGGGCCATAGACGAGATACAGCTCGGCCTCGGTATGCAGATCCGCCTGCCAGTAAGTGAGCGCGCCCTGGACCTCCACGAATTTAAAGCATGCCCCTTCTCCAGCAGCAGCGTGGAGTTCCTCCCACGATTCCCAGACATGCACATCCACCTCATGCCAGTAGTCGAGGCCGGAGCGCTTCAGGTATTTGTCTTCCAGACTGAATCCGAGCGGCTTGATCAAATGCAGCCGCGCTCCCGTGGCGAGGCAGAGCCGACCCGCGGCGCCCGTATTGTGTGGGATCTCGGGCTGATACAGGACGATGTGGATCATGCGCCTCGGCTTTGAGCCTCAATAACGCGCTCCTGGAGTGGCGCCGTATTCACCGCGAAAGAGGTGCGTGCCATCGAACCTTTCATCCGGTTTGAAAAGCCAGCCCGGGGATACGTCCTTCACTTCATAGCGCTGAAGCACGAACTCGGGCAGCACCATGTTGCTGTTCGGATCATAGATTTTACGCCCGGAGAATTGACCCCACAGGCGGTATTCAGTGTTGTGATCCGAGCCATAGGCAGGCCCGTCACCACTTGGCACTTCAGGGTAACGGTCCGGCTGTTTCGTGAACTTCTCATTCATCACCACGAGCCGGGATTTATCCCAACTCTCTCCCGGACGGCGCACATAGCCCCAGAAGTGCAGGCGCTCGATGTGGAAGCGCCGCCCGACAAAGTAGTTCCCCGCCGGTTCAGAGGCGATGGACATGCGGCGATACTCGAGCTGCTGAGCAAAGCGCGGGTCGGAGGAGCCCGTCTGACAGGCGCTGAGAAGCAGTAAGACGAAAAGAAGAGCGAGGTGGAGGAAATAGCGGTGCATGAAGTGAAACGAGTCTGGAAAGCAGCGCCAGCCGTGCAAATGGAAAGCCTGCCCACTCTCGTCATGCTCAAATCCGCCGTTCTGGAAGCCATCCTCACCCGCCTCGACTCCGAATTGGAGACACTGACGCGTGGTGCGCGGGCCTCCTTTGCTGCGGCGACAGATCCTGACAGCAAGGCGGAGAACAAGTACGACACCCGCACTCTGGAGGCCTCCTATGTGGCGCGTGGGCAGGCCCAGCGTGTCACGGAGGTTCAGGCAGCTCGGCATGGCTATGCATCGCTCCAGCTCACAGCCTCCGACTTAGTCCGCCTCGGCTCCCTTGTGGAGATCGAGATTGCCGGGCGGAGTGACCACTACTTCCTCGGACCAGCTGAGGGCGGATTAGAGATCATCGTCGATGGCGCGGAGATTCTGCTGATCACACCCGCATCACCCTTGGGCGCCAGACTCATGGGCAAAGCAGCCGGAGACCGGATCAACTTGCCCTCGGGGCAGCAGGCAATGATCAAAAACATTGGTTAGCCATGCGTGCACGAAAGATGGAACTGCGGGTTGCTTAAATCCCCCCAGGCTGTCTGCTGCGGGTATGATGGAGCACCGGAGATCTTGCTTGTGAACCGCCAGACCCTTTTGGGGAAAATTGCTTTCCTCGGGGACTATGTTCCCCGGCTTTGTGGAATCGCGACCTTCACGCATGACCTCTGTGAGGCGGTCAGTGCGGCTTCGCCTGAATCCGAATGCTACGTAGGCGCGGTCAATGACCGTGCTTCTGGCTATAACTACCCGGAGCGCGTCCGCTTCCAACTGCTGGAGAAGGACATCGATGCCTACCGGCGCGCTGCGGATTATCTGAACTTCAACAATGCTGACGTACTCTGCGTGCAGCACGAGTTCGGCATCTTTGGCGGCCCTGCGGGCAGTCATCTCCTGGCCTTGCTAAAGGAAGTGCGCATGCCCGTGGTGACGACTCTGCACACCATCCTGAGCAAGCCAGATGCCGCGCAGCGCCGAGTGATGGACACCCTCGTTCAGCGCAGCGAAAGGATCGTGGTCATGGCGCAAAAGGGCGCGGAGATCCTGCAGGAGACTTACGCCGTACCACTCTCGAAGATCGATGTCATCCCGCATGGCATCCCCGACATCCCTTTGCAAAGCTCTGAACTCTCCAAAGCACAGTTCGGCGTCGAAGGACGCGCGGTGTTGCTGACCTTTGGCCTGCTGGGACCGGGAAAGGGCATCGAGCACGCGATCGAGGCGCTGCCGGAGATCGTGCGCGCCCACCCGGAGGTGGTGTACCTCGTGCTCGGGGCCACGCATCCACATCTGCTCGCTCGTGAAGGTGAGCGCTACCGCCTGAGCCTGGAGTGGCTGGCGGAGGAGCGCGGGGTGAAGGAGCACGTCATTTTCTACAATCGCTTTGTGACGCCCGAAGATCTGCGGGAGTTCATCTGCGCCACGGACATTTATGTGACGCCTTATTTAAATGAAGCGCAGATCACCTCAGGCACCCTGGCCCAGGTCTTCGGGGCTGGGAAAGCTGTCGTCTCCACGCCTTACTGGCATGCTCAGGAGTTGCTGACGGAAGGACGCGGCAGCCTCGTGCCATTCGGAGATTCAAAGGCCATCGCGCGTGCAGTCGTGGATTACCTCGATCATCCAGCGCTGCTCCAGCAGACGAGCCAAAGCGCCTGGGAAGCTGGACGCGGCATGATCTGGCCCGCTGTCGCCAAGAGGTATCTGGAGACCTTCCAGAAGGCCTGTGTAGATCGGAAGCGCGCTCCCCGCACAGCCTTTGCCGGATGGACGGCTGCCAGCCGCTGCTATGATCTGCCGCCTGTAAATCTGGGCCATCTCACCCGCATGTCAGACAGCACAGGCATCTTCCAGCACGCCCTTTTCACCGTGCCAGATTTCCTCCACGGCTACTGCACAGATGACAATGCGCGCGCCTTCATCCTCTGCAATTTGCTGGATGATCTCGGCGGCGGTCATCCGACGATGGTCACCCTGAATGGCCTATCCACCTCTTATCTCGCCTTTCTCGCCTCCGCGCTGAATCGGGACACGGGACGCTTCCGCAATTTCATGAGCTTTGACCGCCGCTGGCTGGAGTCTGCGGGCAGTGAAGACAGCCATGGCCGCGCGCTCTGGGCGCTGGGTATCGGAGCCACCCTTTCCCTGCATCCCGGTCATCGGCGGCTGTGTGCAGAGCTTTTTGAAGCTGGGCTGGCCAATGTCGAGTCCTTCACCTCACCCCGCGCCTGGGCCTTCACCCTTCTCGGCCTGCATGAGTATCTCCGCACGTTCCCGGACAACCACCGCGCCGCCGCCGCCCGTGAGGTGCTCACGGGTGACCTCGTGAGGCTTTGGAAAAGCTACGCCACGGAGGAGTGGCCCTGGTTCGAACCACGCGCGACTTATGACAATGCCCGGCTCTGTCAGGCTCTCCTGCTCAGCGGTCGCTCCATTCCCCATACCGAGGCACTGGAGATCGGGCTCAAGTCCCTGCGCTGGCTCGCCTCCATCCAAAAGACACCCAGCGGCTGCTTCCGCCCCATCGGCAGCGATGGCTTCTATCTACGCGATGGCGCACGGGCGGACTTCGATCAGCAGCCTGTGGAAGCCCAGGCCATGGTCGCCGCCTGCCTGGAGGCCCACCGCATCACCGGAGATGACACTTGGTCGCGAGAAGCTCGCCGAGCCTTCGAGTGGTTCCTTGGTCGGAACGACCTCGGACTCCCGCTTTACGATCCTGGAACCGGCGGCTGTGCCGATGGCCTCCACCCAGACCGTGTGAATGAAAACCAGGGCGCCGAGTCCACGCTCGCCTTCCACATCGCCCTCGCGGAGATGACCTCCGCCGCCCACCCCCTGCCTGCACGCACATGACCTTTCTGCCCATCCACCGCCACGAAATCATTCTCCAGCCGGAGAGTGCACGGGTGATCATCCGCGCCTTCATCCCCTCCAGCGCCAGACGGCTTTCCACCATCATCGGTCGTGCGCTCGCCCTTACTGAGGACGAGGTGGAGGCAGAACTGGCCTCCGTTCACGCCGAGTTCGACAGCCGCCATCTCGATATCGAATCCGCCCTGCTCCAGCACTTCACCAAAGTGCAGTCCGAGATCTTCACCCAGCGCCCGCTCAGCCGCTCGCGGCAGATGCTCATCGGCGCTCTCTTCTCCGGCGAATACTCACTGGAGTCCGCCGCCCTCTTCAATCCCTCCATGGTCCCCCATCCAGACCAAAGCGGAGTCCCTGAGGGAGGGCTGCGCTTCATCCTCAGCCTCCGGGCCACAGGTGAAGGCCACATCTCCTCCATCGAGTTCCGGGAAGGTCTCATCTCCCCAGCAGGTCACATCACCCTGACACCCGTCTCCCGCTTTGTGAGCCTTCCATGCGTCGAGCCGAATCCTGGATACAGAAAAAAGCGCTTCCTCATCAAGCTCCACGAAATGGGCTTCGCCAACGAATGCACCACCTCCGTCATGGACACACTCGGCAGCGAGTTCACCCGCAGTGAACTCACCGCCAGCACCACCCGGGTGCGCCGGGAAAGCGTCCCGCTCAGCCACGAATCCAGAGGCACCCTCGAGTGCATTCAGTGGCTGGCCGACTCGAACTACGAAGTCCGCTTCCCCAGCAAACTCGCCATCAGCGAGCGCATCATCTTCCCCTTTAGCGACAATGAAAGCAACGGCATCGAAGACGCCCGCTTCGTCCGCTTCACCGATGATGATGGCAGCATCATCTACTACGCCACCTACACCGCCTACAATGGAAAAGCCATCCTGCCCCAGTTCATCGAGACCCAGGACTTCCTCCACTTCCGCATCCTCACCCTGAATGGCAGCGCCGTGCAAAACAAAGGCATGGCCATCTTTCCCCGCCGCATCCAGGGCCGCTACGCCATGCTCTCCAGACAGGACGACGAAAACCTCTTTGTCATGTTTTCTGACAACGCCCACTACTGGAGTGATCCCCATCTCATCCTCCGCCCCGCTGAAGCCTGGGAGTCCGTGAAGATCGGCAACTGCGGCTCCCCCATCGAGACAGATGAAGGCTGGCTAGTCATCACTCATGGAGTCGGTCCCATGCGGAAATACTGCATCGGAGCCGCCCTCCTCGATTTAGAGGACCCCACACGCGTCATCAAGCGCCTGCGCCAGCCTCTTCTCAGCCCCGAAGGCAACGAGCGTGAGGGCTACGTGCCTAATGTCGTTTATAGCTGCGGCTCACTTATTCATGGCGGACAGCTCATTCTCCCTTATGCCATGAGTGACAAAGCCACCGCTTTTGCCAGCGTCCCCTTAACCGACCTCCTCGCGGCTATGGAGCCCGCCTAAACCCGCCCCACCTCCCCCCATTATTCCATGCAGCACTTCACCTGCACCTGTGGCAACGTCCTCTACTTCAATAGCTCCCGCTGCCTGAAATGCGGCAGCGCCGTCGGCTTTGATCCCCTCACCCGCAGCCTCTCCACGGTCAGCCCAGGCGGCCCCTACAAGCGCTGCGCCAATGGCATCCAGCACGCCGTCTGCAACTGGCTGCTTCCCTCCACCTCCACCGAGGTCTTCTGCTGCTCCTGCCGGCTGAACCGCACCATCCCAGATCTCCGCAGCGCGCGTAACCAAATGCTCTGGGCCCGCATGGAGGCTGCCAAGCACCGGCTCCTCCACACCCTCCACGGCATCGGTATCAGCGTCCCCACCCAGGCGGAAAACCCCGTCGCCGGGCTCGCCTTCGACATCGTCAGCACCATCGTCGATCCCACCGTCACCACCGGGCATCTCCAGGGCGTCATCACCTTGAATCTGGAGGAGGCGGACGACACTTACCGCCAGATCAATCGCCAGCAGCTTGGCGAAAGCAGCCGCACCCTCCTCGGTCACTTCCGCCATGAAAGCGGGCATTACGTCTGGCATCGCTTCCTCGCCATCCATCCCATGTCAGATCCCCAGCGGCAGGCCTTCCGCCAGATCTTTGGGGATGAAACACAGAACTACGCCAGCGCGCTCAGCCAGCATTATCAGAAAGGCGCACCCGCCGGCTGGGATCAGCACTACATCACCGCCTACGCCGCCTCCCACCCGTGGGAAGACTGGGCAGAGACCTGGGCACACTACCTCCAGATCATCGATGGCCTCGAGACCTGCGAAAGCTACGGCATCCGCGTCTCCACCATCCCCATCCCGCTCATTCCCCTGCCCATCAGCGCCGGCACCCTGCCACCGCGCATCACCTCAGAAGAGCACAGCTACGAAGACAGCGCCTTCCTCTCCATGCTCCAGCGCTGGCTCTGCCTCTCCGCCGTGCTCAACGAAGTCTCCCAAAGTCTCGGTGAAGCCCCCCTTTACCCCTACATCATCACCGTCCCCATCGCCCGCAAACTCCGCCTCGCCCACCACTACGCCAAGCTCTGGCGCGACAAGCCCTAGCCCCCAAAGTGGAACTGGACCTTCTTCGTTAATGCGGACGGCAAAAGTTGGGTAAAGAACCCCAAAGCCGAACATGAATACAACTGGACAACAACCCATCCAC
>JAGKWZ010000099.1 GCA_021151605.1 Verrucomicrobiaceae bacterium | reverse complement strand
GCATCCAAGCATGGCACCCGTGAGATTGCTGGCGAGGCTTTGCTCGATGGCCGCATCCGTCTGCTCACTCGCCGGGCCGATTTTGACGCCCTCGCCTGCGTTGTTGATCAGGACATCGAGACGACCGGTTTGCGCCAGCACCTCGGCCATCAGCCGGTCCCAGGCATCACCATCCGCCACATCGGCAACGAAGGGCGATGCTCCGATGCGCCGGGCCGTTTCGGTGAGCCGGGCGGCATCGCGTCCGGTGATCCAGACCCGCGCACCCGCCTTCACCAAGGCCTCCGCGATGCCCGCGCCGTAGCCGCGCGAGCCGCCGGTGACGATGATCGTGGATTCAGTGAGGTTTGTCATTTGGTCGCAGTGTTGAAATAGAGAACTGGATTCAAGGCCACCCATTACGTGTTTGCAATCCCAAATCTTGTTTTGTATATCAAACCATGCCGAAACCCCAAAAAGCCGCCACCAACCCTCTCAGCCGCTACAAGGTGCCCATCCTCGACCGCACGCTGGATCTGCTGGAGTTACTCTCGCGGCATCCCGAAGGCATGACCCTCACCGCGATGACCGAGGCGCTCAAAATGCCGAAGAACTCCGTTTTCCGCATCGCCACCACGCTCACGCTTCGCGGCTATGCCGAGCGCGAGGAGGCCACGAAGATTTATCGTGCCAGCCGCAAGCTCCTGAGCCTCGGCCATGCCGCCGTGGGCGGCGAGCGCCTCATCCAGGCCGCCGCGCCCATTCTCACCGCCTTGCGCGATGCCACGGGCGAGACCGCGCTGCTCGGCACGCTTGCAGGAAATCACGGCGTGGTGCTCGATCAGGTGCCGTCCTCGCATCCGGTGAAGGTCGTCGTCGAGATTGGCCACGCCTTTACGCTGCACACGGCCGCGCCCGCGAAGGCCATGCTCGCTCACTGGAGTCCCGAAACGCAAAACGCCTTCGTGCAGCAGATGAAGTTCCCCAAACATACGCGCCACACGATCACCAGCGCCACGGCCTTCCTCGCTGAACTCAAAAAAGTCCAGTCGCAAGGCTACGCCCTCGACCGCGGCGAGGAGAGCGAAACCTTCGCCTGCGTCGCCGCGCCTGTTTTCGATCATCGCGGCCAATCCGTCGCCTCGATCTGGATCAGCGGCCCGTCCGATCGCGTCACGCCAGCCAGCCTGGACAAGCTCGGAGCGAAGGTGAAGCAGTTCGCAGAGCAGCTTTCGCAACGGCTCGGATAAAGTGGCTGCGGCTTTAGCCGCATTCAATGACTCTGATTCGGCTAAAGCCGAAGCCACTTTGCCAAGCTTTCAAACCGTATCTCGCACAGGCGGTTCAGCCCTTCATCGTCCCCACCAAGAAATCACGCACCGAGGGATCTTCGGTCAGGCCGATGGCTCGTTGATAGGCTTCTCGCGATTTCGCCATGTCTCCCAGTTGTCGCAGCAAATGACCGCGGGCTACCCAATAAGGTTGGTGACACTGCACCTGTGATTCGGGCAGCGCATCGAGTTCCGCCATCGCCTCGCTCGCGTCGCGCACTTGAGCGATGGCGAGCGCATGGCCGATGCGTGCTCCGATGGCATTCGTGTGGCTTCGCAGCACGCGATAAAAGCCCTCGATCATGGGCCAGTGGATGCGGCCGGAGACAGCTCGCTGCGCATGCACGGACTGGATGGCAGCCTCGAGTTGGAAGCGGCCCGGATGGGCGAAGGCGGCGGCTTCGCGAAGCCTCTGCTCCGCCTCCGCGATGAGGTCGGGCGACCACAACGATGGGTCTTGTCGAGTCAGCGGAATGAAGCAGCCATCAGCGCCGAATCGCGCAGCTTGCCGGGCATGCACATGCAGCATCAGCGAGAGCAGACCCAGCGCCTCGGGCGCATCGGGCACGAGCTGGATGAGAGCACGGGCGAGGTAGATCGCCTCGCTGACGAGCCCTTCATGGCCAGGTGCCTCCGGGGCGGCGGTTTCCCAACCCGCGTTGAAGGCCACATAAATCGCATCGAGAACAAAGGCGAGCCGCTCGGGCCATTCCTCGGCACGGGGAATCTGGAATGGAATGCCCGCGGCGTGGATTTTGGCCTTCGCCCGCACCAGTCGCTGGCTCATGGCCACCGGTGGCACGAGGAACGCCGAGGCGATCCGCTCCGCCTTCATGCCGAGCACGGTTTGCAGCATCAGCGGCGTGCGTGCGGAGACGTCGATGGCCGGGTGCCCGCAGACAAACAGCAGCTTCAGCCGGTCGTCGTTGAAATCATGACCTTCATCGAGCGCCGCCTCCGCCTGGCTCAATGCGTGCAGCAGCATGTCCGTGGATTTCACGCGTGTGTTTTCCCGTCGTTGGAGATCAATCAAACGTCTCCGCGCGATGGTTAGCAGCCAGGCATCCGGCCGGTCCGGCACGCCTTCCTCCGGCCAGCGCTGAAGCGCCGCGAGAAAGGCCTCGCTGAGAGCATCCTCCGCGCTCGATAGATCGCCTCCTGCCCGCGACGCGACGAACGACAGCAACTGCGAATACGAATCGCGGGCGCAGGCGACGACGGCGTCATGGACAGGAGGCGTCATGATCAAGCTCACTCTTTCTCCTCAGGCATCGGCGGCATCAGCGGTCGCACCTCCGTGGTGCCATAACTTGAAGCCGGTGATCGAGCGGCCCATTCCAGCGCCGTGTCGAGATCAGGCACGTCGATCACGAAGAAGCCACCGAGCATTTCCTTCGACTCGGGGTAGGGCCCGTCGTGGACCTGGCGCTTGCCATCGCGGATGCGGACATTCGTGGCGGTGTCCGGCGGCAGCAGGCCAGCAGCGCTGACCACAATGCCGCTTTGTTCCAACGTGCCGATGTAAGCACCCCAGGCTGCCCAGTAGGCCCCGGCTTTCTCGGGGTCATTGCGCACGGCGAAGTCAGCGGCGGATTCGTGGAAGAGAAGAGCGTATTTCATGATGATGTGTGGGTTTGTGTTCGTGAGTTGCGATGGTTGGTGAGATTACTTGGACGACATGCTTGGATTTGGGAAGTGACGTTTCACCTCGATGGCACCGGTGGCGAGGCCGGGCGCTTTCTTCGCCCAGGCGACCGCTGCTGCCTGATCCGGCACCTCAATGATGAAGTAGCCGCCCAGCTCGAGGTCTGAGGTCGCAAAGGGCTTGTCCGTCTCCTGCGCCTGGTCTTGGGTGATCGTCACCGTTTTCGTTTCCGCATTGCCGGGCAATGCGGTGCCACCGCGCAGAATGGCCGCGTCGGCGAGCTGCTTCGCGTAGCCGCCGTAGGTCGCCCAATAGGCGGTAGCCTTCTGCGGGTCTGTGCGGGCGGCGAGGTCCGCCTTCGATTCATAAATGAGCAGCGTAAAGGAGTCGGCCTTCAGCGTAGGGCTGCAGACCAGCGCGAGAGCGGCGGTGACGACGAGATGGAGTTTCGATTTTTTCATGGGGTGTTGTGTTTGCTGCGCCAGGCAGGATCGCCGGCACAAGATCTCGTCGTTTGGCCCCACCCCGGTTCGACATTCCGAAAAACTTTTTTCATAGCGTGAATTCATTCTAATGGCTCTCCTCATTTTGAGCCGCAACGCCCGGTGCGGCATCAGGAAGTAGGCGTGTTCAAATGAAAGTCCGGTGTTTAGCCCAAAGTCAGTCCGATTGGACCTCACTTACGCGCCATTACGGCCCGGTTCCAAAACGCATCGTTTCCATTAGGTTCCTCGCCGAGTGCGCCGTGGCGATTGCAGCCCGAAGTGGCATCTTAACCAAAGCTTCACAATAAAGACCCTTTTCCCTCATCATTCCTTAAGGTGTCTGGAATTAGATGGCTGGATGTGGGGTGTCTTGTTGACCAGCCACAGCCGTCAAAAATAAACACATATTCATCCAGGCCGCCATTCTCCTGATAGGTTTGAGGACTCTACTCGGCTAGCAACCAACCATTTCTCAATGACACGCCATCTTCTCATCCTCTCTCTTTCTGCCGGTCTGACGGTCGCCCATGCTGATCCGCAGCTGACTTCATGGCTGCAAACGGACTCGACGAAGTATGCGCGGATTTACCAATCGACGGCGAATGAGACGGCGGGGACGAAATCGACGACCTGGACGCGGGGTACGGGTACGCAGACGAATCCGGTCTATGCGGGCGTTAGCGAGGTGAACTACTCGACCAACTGGGTCTATATCCGCACCAGCGGTCTGGCGGGACATGTGATGGGCCCGTGGTATCTGGATGCGGCGAAGACGCAGAACTTCCCGAATTTTCCCTCAAACACGGCAGTCGTTTACCGGATCCCACGCACACCCACGATTCCCACGAATAAAACGCTCACCGGCCTCGGCGCGACGGGCCGTATGGTCAATGGCGTGAGCATGTTTGACAGCCGCGATGCCTTTTCCTATGTGAATGCGAGCGCCACGGATGCCACGCCGGTGAATGGACTCACGGGCGACGGCGTTTGGAATCGCGATGGCTATCACAATGAGGGCGTGACCTTTGACCCGGCCCTCGCGCATCAGGCGGGAAACAATTACCACTACCACGCGCAGCCGATCGGCCTGCGCTACCAGCTCGGGGATCATGTGGACTACAATGCGACGACGAATCGCTACACCGAGAGTACCGCGCCGGTGACGGCGCACTCGCCGATCCTCGCATGGGCGGCGGACGGGCTGCCGGTGTATGGGCCGTATGGCTACAGCGACCCCACGAACGCCTCCAGCGGCGTGCGGCGCATGATTTCCGGCTTCACGCTGCGCGATGGCACGAATGGCACCACGGCGATCACCGTGCGTCAGGTCCTTCCCCTGTGGGCGCAGCGTGTGCAAAGCAGGACGACGCTAACCGCTGCACAATACGGCCCGACGGTGAATCCGACCTACCTGTTGGGACACTACATTGAGGACTTCGACTATCGCGGCGATCTGGGCCAGACCCAGACCACCGGGGCCACTGTGCGTGACTTCGATCTCAACGAGCAAAACGTGCGCTTCTGCGTCACGCCGGAGTTCCCCAGCGGGACGTGGGCTTACTTCACCCCGATCAATGCCGACGGCACGCCTCAGTATCCCTACACCACGGGCCGCGCCTACTATGGCAGCCCCACAGGCGGCGCATCAAACGCAGCCACAATGACGGCGGACACACCGCTCACGCAGCACTTCCTTGGTGGTCCGAGCACGCCGATCACGATCAGCGCACCGGTTGTTTCCTCACCGAATGTCACGCTGACCTGGTCCTCAGTGGAAGGCGGCACTTACAGCGTGGATGCATCGGCAAACGCCGGATTTTCTCCTTCCACGAGCAAGGCCACAGGGCTCGCGGGCACGGGCACGACGAACTCCAGCACCTACACCATGCTGGGCTCCTCCGGCACGGAATACGGTCGCGTGAATCGCACCGCGATGGCCACTTATGACACGAACGGCTTCTCCACCGCGACGGCGACGCAAACGACGAGCACCATCTACCTTGCCAGCGGCGTGCCAAACACCGCGCCGACGATCACGAGCATCAGCAATCAATCGACGACGCAAAACACCGCTACGAGCGCCATCGCGTTCACCATTGGCGATGCCGAAACGGCCGCCGCGAGCCTCACACTCAGCGGAACATCGTCGAACACGACCTTGGTTCCCAATGCGAGCATCGTCTTCGGCGGTAGCGGCGCGGATCGCACCGTCACGGTCACGCCCGCGACGAATCAAACCGGCACGAGCACCATCACCGTCACTGTGAGCGATGGCGCGCTCACGGCGAACTCGGCCTTCACCCTTACCGTGATTTCCACCGCACCGACGATCAGCAACGTCGCCATCTCTCCCTCCGTGCCGATGAACACTGACACTGTGACCGTCTCCGCGACGATCACGCCAAGCAGCGGGCGCACGATTTCGAGTGCCACGCTGACTTACAACAATGGCAGCACGACTCCGACGACGGTGTTTAGCGAGACCTTTGCCGCCGCCGCTCTCGCCAACTGGACGACGGCAAACAATACCGCGCAGAACCCATGGACAATCACCTTTGCCGGACCGCCGCAGAGTCCTTTCAATCTTACTACGGCCTCAAACCACACCGCCGTCGGTCAGGGTAATCAAACAGGCGTCGAGCTCATTGCCAACGCGCCCAACATTGCCAACAGCACGATGACGACCACGAACAACATCAACGCCACCGGCACCAGCGGCACGGTGACGTTTTGGACGGCCTCCAGCGGCCTCACCGGCACTCAGGGCTGGGATTTTCAAACAAGCACGGATGGCACCACCTGGACCACGCGCCTAAGCGAGCTCACCGCCAGCAATCACGCCTTCCAGCAGTCCACCTACACGCTCACAGCGGGCGAGCGTGTGAGCACGCTGAAGCTGCGCTTCCGCTTCGCTGGTGCAGGCGCCAATCAGACGCCGCGTGTGTATCTCGATGACGTGGCCGTCACCATCGGTGCCACCAGCACGCCGGTGAATGTCGCGATGACAAACACCAGTGGCAACACCTGGAGCGCGAACATTCCGGCGCAGACGACCGGCACTACGGTGACTTACACGATCACCTGTACGGACAATACCAGCGCGGCGACGACGACATCGAACCAGAGCTACACGGTCACCGCCGGCTCGCCTGTGCTCGCATTGACTCCCGCGGGCAATCTCACCTCCAATGGCAGTTTTGGCGGTCCGTTCTCGCCGTCGAGCATCGACTACACGCTGAGCAACACCGGCAATGCCTCCATGCCATGGACGGCGACGAAATCGGCCGCATGGCTCACGGTCTCGCCTGCCAGCGGCACGCTCGCCGCCGGTGCGAGCACGACCGTGACGGCTTCGATCAACGCAAACGCCAATTCGCTCTCCAGCGGTGTTTTCACCGACACGATCACTTTTACGAATACATCGAACGGAAGCGGCAACACAACGCGTGGAGCCAGCTTGACAGTGAATTTCACGACTGCTCCCGGCATGCCGGTCATGACGGCTTTGAGCACCTTCAGCCAGGGAAAGACCAAAACGGTCTCCTGGGCCGCTGCGGCCGGTGCCACGAGTTACACGGTCGAAATCGCCTCCACATCGAATTTTGCCTCCATTTTGACCTCGCAGACCGTCACCGGAACCAGCGCGACGTTCTCAAACCTCGCCAGCGGCACGACTTACTACTACCGCGTGTTCGCGACGAATAACATCGGCTCCTCGGCTTACTCGAATGTGGTCTCCAGCACGCAGGACAATGTCTCACCGACTGTCGGCATCACATCGCCGGCCAGCGCCACGAGCACTGTCACGGCCACACTGACCGTCACGGGCACCGCGGCGGATGCGCTCTCCGGCATCAGCAACGTCACCGTGAATGGCGTGAGCGCCACGACCTCGAACAGCTTCTCCTCGTGGAGTGTGACGATCCCGCTCGGCTTTGGCACGAACGGCGTCACCGCCGTGGCCTTTGATGGCGCGGGCAATGTCACGACCACTTCACCGGTGAATGTCACGCTCACCACCGCGCAGACAAACAACCCGCTCATCGTGCCGGAGGTCATCACCGGCACCACGTTCAATCTGAACCTGCATCCCACGACGAAGCAGTTCTACTCCGGCGCAGCCACGAACACCTACGCCTACAACAACATGCTCTTCTGGGGCCCCACGCTCATCATGAACAAGGGCGACTGGGTGCAGCTCAATGTCACCAACAACCTCGTTGCTGACACCACCACCACGCACTGGCACGGCTTCCACATCCCCGCAATCATGGACGGCGGCCCGCATCAAACCATCGCGCCGGGCACGACGTGGACGCCGAGCTTCAAGGTCGATAACAACGCCGGCCTCTACTGGTATCACCCGCATCTGCATGAGAAGACGCAGGAGCATCTCGGCTACGGCGCGGGCGGCCTCATCATCATCCGCGACAGCACGGAGGCCGCGCTGAACCTGCCGCGCACCTATGGCGTGGACGACATCCCGCTCGCGCTCACCAGCCGCCGCTTCACGAACAATCAACTCGTCACAACCGGCTCCGAATACGGCGATGTCATGCTCACCAACGGCACCCTCAACGCGCAGGTCACGCTGCCGAAGCAATACGTGCGTCTCCGCATCCTCAACGCCGAGATGGAGCGCAGCTACAACCTCGGCTTCAGCGATGGCCGCACCTTCTACCAAATCGCCACGGATGGTGGCCTTGTGGATGCTCCCGTGGCCCTCACGCGCATCGTGCTGGCCGTGGGCGAACGCTGCGAACTGCTCGTCGATATGACTGGCGACACCGTGGGCTCCTCGTTCAACCTTCAAGCCTTCAACAGTGGCCAGTCTAATGACTTCCCCGGCGGCGAACCGGCCACCACCGGCCAGTTTGGCAGCTTGCTGAACAACACGACCTTCACCATCCTCAAGATCAACGTCGGTGCGCAGACATCGAACCCGGTTCTCGCCCGCCCGACCACGCTGACGACCAACAATTTCTACACCGTCGGCCAGGTCACCAACACACGCACCGTCACGCTCACGAACGGCTTCCCTGGCACCGGGCTGCCCTTCAGCTTCAACAACCTCGTGTATTCGCCATCGGTCATCAATCAGACGATCAACTTCAACGCCATCGAGCAGTGGAACCTCACGAACACCTCCGGCTTCAGCCACGCCTTCCACATTCATGACATCCAGTTCAAAATCGTGAGCCGCACCGGCGGTAACAACGCCGGCGTGAAGGCCTATGAAAACGGCTGGAAAGACGTGCTGTGGATCGGTCAGAACCAGACCGTGAGCTTCATCGCGAAGTTTGACGGCTTCGCCAGCAACACGAACCCCTTCATGTATCACTGCCACTTCGGCAGCCACGAGGACGGCGGCATGATGGGCCAGTTCAATGTCGTGAACAATGCCACCGAGGATCTGAAAGTCGCCGGCTTCACCCGCTACGGCAGCAACAGCCTCATCCAGATCGACTTTAAGGCCACGCCCGGCACGACCTACACGCTCGAATGGTCGCCCGACCTCTCAAACTGGCAGGACGTCACCACCGTCACCAGCGATGGCAACAGCGCCACCTTCACCGAAACCGATGACACGCGCCTCGCCGGCACACGCGGCTTTTACCGCGTGAAGATCCCGACGATTCCGTGATGGTTGTAGCGTGCTCGAGCCCTTGACCGAATCTTGACAATTCTCCAGACATTCCCTGAAGCGGAAGGGCGCCAAAGGGGTTCCTCTCGCATGTTGCTTACTACTCCTGCTTTGAAACGCCTTCTTTTCGCTTTGGCGTTGATCGCTCTGCCCGCTTCGGCGGCAAACAACATCCTGCTCATCATCGCGGACGACATGGGGATCGATGCCAGTGCGGTTTACAATCCCACTGGGAATGTAGCGCCGACGCCGAACATTGCCTCGCTGGCGGCGAACGGGATCAAGTTCACGAATGCGTATGCCTATCCGCTGTGCTCGCCAACGCGATCAGCGATCCTGACGGGGCGGCAGGGCTTCCGCACGGGCACGGCGAATGTCGCGGGCGGTGCTTCATCGAACAACGCGCTCAAAAGCACCGAGCTCACGCTGCCGGACGCTTTTGCGGCCAATGCGGGACTGCAATACCAGCTCAAGCACGTGGGCAAATGGCATCTGGGCAATGGCAACACCGGCCCGACGGTGGTCGGCGGCTGGCCGTCGTTTGATGGCGCGCTGATCGGCGAAGTGACCGACTACTATGCGTGGACCAAGGTCTCCGCGACGGGCGCTTCGGCATCGAGCACGACTTCGACGACGTATGCGACGACCGACAACGTGAACGACGCGGTGAGCTTCATCAGCACGCAGACAGGCGCGGCGAAGCCGTGGTTTCTCTGGCTCGCCTTCAATGCGCCGCACATCCCGTATCACAAGCCGCCGACCTCCCTGCTGACCACCGCAGGCTCCATCGCGCTCAGCGGCACGACGACGGACATCAATGCGAATCCCGAGAACTACTTCAATGCGATGATCGAGGCGATGGACACGGAGATCGGGCGCCTGCTGGCGAGTGTGAACCTCGCAAACACCACCGTCATCTTTGTCGGCGACAACGGCACGGAGCAAAACGTGCTGCAATCGCCCTATCCGGCGAATCGCGGCAAGGCGACGCTTTACGAGGGCGGCATTCGCGTGCCCCTGATCATTCGCGGGCCGGATGTGGTGTCGCCGGGGCGCACGTCGTCGCAGCTCGTGCATGTGTGTGACCTCTACTCGACCATTCTGGAGCTCGCGGGCATCAATGTGGCCACGACGACGACCGGCGTCACGCTGGACTCGAAAAGCCTGCTGCCGGTGATTCAAAACAGCACTGGCACGCGCACGCAGGTCTTTGATGAATACTGGGACCTCGCTTTCCCAACGCTCGCGAACACCGGACGCTCGATTCGGGACTCGCAATACAAGCTGATCCGGCTCGCGACGGGAACAAACCTCTTCTACGACCTCGCAGCGGACCCGTATGAGGCCACGAACCTCGTTGGCAGCATGAACGCGGCGCAGACAACGGCTTACAACAACCTCGTCGCGCAGCTTGGGAACTACAACACGGCCCCGACCATCGGCAGCATCGCGAATCGCGCGGTGGCGCAGGGCACGAGCACCGGCGCGATCGCGTTCACAGTCGGCGATGGCGAGTTGAACACGACGATCTTGTCCGTGAGCGGCACTTCATCGAACACGACGCTCGTACCAAACGCGAACATCGTGCTAGGCGGCAGCGGCACGAGCCGCACGGTGAACGTGACGCCTGCGAGTGGCCAAAACGGCAACGCGACGATCACGCTGGCGGTCACGGACGGCGTTTTCACCACGAACACAAGTTTTGTGCTCAACGTCGGCCAGCCTGCGAGTGTGACCAACGTGACGCAGTCGCCTTCCTCGCCAACCAACACCGATTCCGTGACCGTGACGGCCAATGTGCTGCCCGGCGCTGGCGCGACACTTTCGAGCGTGAATCTGCAATACAGCACCGGTGCGCAAACGACGAGCACGGTCTTCGATGAAACCATGACCTCTACCGCCACGGGCACTGGCGCAGCGGGATGGGACCCGACTACCAATCCAGCGACATATCCTTGGTCTCTGGTCTTCACGGGCGGTGGTGGGAACATCAAGCAGTCCACGGCCTCCAACCACACGCCTGTTGGCTCGGGCGGCACCTGTGGTCTGGAGTTTATCAAAGGCAGCGCCACGAACTCGCCGCCGACTTCGGCGACAACAACGAATGCGATCAATGCCACCGGCACCAGCGGTTATGTGGAGTTCTACGCAGCTGCGAGCAATGTCGTCTCCGGCCAGGGCTGGACGTTTCAG
Source organism: Verrucomicrobiaceae bacterium (assembly GCA_021151605.1). Classification (GTDB taxonomy): domain Bacteria; phylum Verrucomicrobiota; class Verrucomicrobiia; order Verrucomicrobiales; family Verrucomicrobiaceae; genus Prosthecobacter. Next base: position 17,425 of record JAGKWZ010000099.1, on the reverse strand, counting down.
CTCTCCACCGACGGCGGCATCACTTGGCCTGCCGCGACCAGCGGACAAATCACCGAGTTGACCGGCAGCGTCCACACGCACGCCTTGTATCACTACGATTTGCTGGCATCGGAGCGCGTCAGCACGCTGAAGATGCGATTCAACTTCTTCGGCAACAACGCCACAGGAGCCGCGGCATCGCGTGTGTATGTGGATGACATCAAAGTGGTCACCGTGAGCGGCGCGGCACCCCAAACGATCGCGATGACGCTCGATGGCAATGGCAACTACATCGCCGCCATTCCCGCACAGGCCATCGGCGCGAATGTGAGCTACACGATCACCGCCACGGACAGTCTCGGCGGCATCGCAACAGGCAGCGGAAGCTACACTGTCGCTGCGGCAGCGCCGGTGCTCGCGGTGACACCGGCGACGACGTTTTCATCCTCGGGTGCTGTCGGCAGTGGCAGCTACTCGCCCGCGAGTGCGACTTACTCGCTCAGCAATACCGGCACGGGCACGATGAACTGGAGCGCGGGCAAAACGGCCACTTGGCTCAACTTGTCAGTCACGAGCGGATCACTCGCCACAGGCGCCACGACGACCGTCACGGCCTCGATCAATGCCACGAACGCCAATTCGCTCGCCATGGGCACTTACAACGACACGATCACCTTCACGAACGGCTACAACGGCAGCGGAAACACCACGCGGGCCGCTTCCTTGCTCATCACGACCGGACCGCCCACCGCACCGAGCGCGCCCGTTTTAGCGAGTTTGGCTGCTTTTAGCTCGGGAAGCTCCAAAACGATCCTTTGGCCTGCTGTGGGCAATGCGACGGGCTACACGATCCAGATCGCCACCGATGCCGGATTCACGCAAAACGTCGTTTCGCAGTCGGTGACGGGCAATTCGGCCACGTTTGGCAATCTCACGCACGGCACGACTTACTACTATCGCGTTCTCGCCACGAACAGCATCGGCTCATCGGGCTACTCGAACGTTGTTTCATCCACACAGGATCAAATCGCGCCCGTGGTCGCCATCACGTCGCCCGCGAGCGGCACCTCGCAGGCTGGAAACACGCTCGTCGTCAGCGGCACGGCCAGTGATGCTCTCAGCGGCATCAGTGCGGTAAAGGTGAACAATGTCGTCGCCACCGTGAATGGCGGAACGTGGTCGGTGACCATACCGCTCGGCTTTGGCACGAATGCGATCACCGCCACGGCCTTTGATGGCGCAGGCAATCTCAAAACGAGCAGCGCGATCACTGCCACACTCACCACCGCGCAGACCTACAATCCGCTCGTCATTCCCGACATCATCACTGGCACCCAATTTGATCTGGAACTGAACCAGACGAGCAAACAATTCGCCGCGCTGGGGCCGAAAACGCCCGCGGTGCTCGGCAGTGCCACCACCACGCTCGGCTACAACGGCGCTCTCATGTGGGGGCCGACGCTCATCATGAACAAGGGCGACTACGTGCAGCTCAACGTGAAGAACAATCTGGACCTGAGCACCTCGCCCATCCTGCGCACGACCACCACGACCGTGCATTGGCATGGGCTGCACATTCCCGCCATCATGGACGGCGGACCGCGCCAGGTCGTCGCGGGCGGCACCACCTGGTCGCCTTCCTTTGAGGTGATGAATGACGCGGCCACTTACTGGTATCATCCGCATCTGCATGTCGCCACGCAGGAGCAGCTCACCCTGGGCGCTGGCGGTTTCATCATCGTGCGTGATCCGCAGGAGGCCGCGCTCGGCCTGCCGCGCACGTATGGCGTCGATGACATCCCGCTCGCGCTCACCAGCCGACGTTTCCTAAACCCGACGAACCAGTTCAGCTTCAATCAATACGCCGAAAATACCGGCACCACCTCCTCGCTCGACAACTACGGCGACTACATCCTCATCAACGGCACGCTGAATCCGCAGGTAAGCCTGCCAAAGCAATACGTGCGCCTGCGCATCCTCAATGCCGAGGTGCAGCGCGGCTACAATCTCGGCTTCAGCGACAATCGGACGTTTTATGTCATCGGGAACGATCAGGGCCTGCTGGCCGCGCCTGTGCCGGTCACACGCATGTTCTTGATGGTCGGTGAGCGTGTCGAGATCCTCGTCAACATGAGCGCCGACACCGCTGCGTTCGATTTGATGGCTTACAACAGCGGCCAAGTCTTTGGTTTCCCGAGTCAAGAAGGCCCCGCAGGCGGCACCACGCCTACTGGCAATGCCGGACCCGAGAACGGCAGCCGTTTGAACAACCAGGACTTCGCCCTGCTGCGCATCAATCCCGTCGCGCAGACCTCCGGCGCTGTCACCACCTTGCCTGCCACACTCGTTCCGCAGACCTACTGGACTGCGGCGAATGCCACCAACACGCGCACCATCGCCATCACCGGCGGCCAGCCCAGCACGGTGAACGGCCTCACGACGAGCACCGGCTTCACCTTAAACAACATCAGCTACTCGCCAAACGTGATGAACCACACCATCCCGCTCAATGCCATCGAGCGCTGGAACATCGGCGCGGGAAATGTCTTCGGCCACTCGCTGCACATTCACGACATCAAGTTCAACATCATTGCCCGCTACATCGGCACGACGGCAACTCCGGGCACACAGGTCACCACGAACGGCCTCGCCGCGCCGTATGAGAGCGGCTGGAAGGACACCGTGTATATCCCGCGTGGCGAAAGCGTGAGCCTCATGATGAAGTTCGACGACTTCGCCAGCAATGAGTACCCCTACATGTTCCACTGCCACTTCATGAATCACGAGGACGGCGGCATGATGGGCCAGTTTCTGGTCGTGAACAATGCGGTCGAGGATCTCGCCGTCGCCAGCTTCACCCGCTACGGCGGCAACAACCGCATCGACCTCGATTTCAAAGCCACGCCCGGCACCACCTACACGCTGCAGCACAGCACCGACATGAGCACTTGGACCACCATCGGCAGCGTGACCAGCGATGGCAACAGCGCAGGCTTCACCGAGACCGATGGCACGCGCCTCGGCCAGGCCAAAGGCTTTTACCGCGTCGTCCTTCCCACCGCGCCCGCCGCGCCGGTCGTCACCAGCCCCACAATGGCCACCGCCACCCGCAACGTGGCCTTCAGCTATCAAATCACCGCCACGAACAATCCCACCAGCTTCATCGTCGTCGGCCTGCCCGCCGGATTGAGCTACAACTCAACCACCGGCCTCATCAGCGGCACCCCCACCACCGCCGCGACTAGCAACGTCACCTTCGTCGTCACCAACGCTGGCGGCTCCGATGAGGGGCACTTTGTGCTTACGGTGGGGAACTGATCTCTGCGGAGGATTACAGAGAATTAATCTTCACTCGCGGAAAGCCGTAACGGACATGTAGAATCGTCTCCCACCATGAACTCTCCCGCTCGTGTGCTCGTCTGGCTTCTTCCGGCTTTCATTGCCGGCGGGCTCATGCTGTCCGCGGAGCCGGAGTCGCCTGCCAAACCTGCGAGCACAACGCCAGCGGATGCCCAGTGCCCCATGCATCCGTGGATCAAGGCGGCCGCAGGTGCTCGCTGCACGCTTTGCGGCATGAACCTCGTCAGCGGAGCCATGTGCGGACTGTCGATGACATCGACAAACGGCACGCCGGTGCTGCTTTCGGAGGAAAGCGTGCGCATCACCGGCATCCGCACCAGCGAGGTGAAAAAGCAGCCGCTCACCCGCACGCTGCGTCTTTCGGGCATGATCGGCGTCGATGAATCGCGCCTCGGCATCATCAGCGCACCGGTCGATTGCCGTGTGGACGGTCTTTTCATGACGCACGAGGGCCAAACCGTGACGCAGCGCCAACCACTGGCCACCATCTTCAGCCCCGTGCTGCTCGCTGCGGCCGATGATTATAAAAAAGCGCTCGCCACCGCTGGCGAACCGCTCGACCGCGCGAAGCGCCGCCTCGAGCACTACGGCCTCGTGTGGGAGCAGATCAAAACGATCCCCGAGCGCCAGCCGGACGATCTTTACTTCGGCATGCTCGCACCTCGCAGCGGCACCATCGTGAAGTCCTTCGTCACCGAGGGCCAGAACGTGAAGGCAGGGCAGAAGATGTTCGAGGTCGCCGACTTCGCGAAGATGTGGTTCCACGCGCTCATCGCCGAGCAGGACGTGCCTTTCGTCAAAGCAGGCCAGATCGTGAAACTGCGCACCGCCACGCTGCCCGGTGCCATGCTCACCTCGCGCATCTACAACGTTTCGCCGAACCTCGATGACATGACGCGCAGCGCACGCGTGCGAGTCATCCTCGAAAACCCCGAGCGTAAGATCAAAAACAACGCCTTCGCCGAAGGTGAGGTGCAGCTCGATGCCGCCGAAGTGCTCACCGTGCCGCGCAGCGCCGTGCTCTGGCCCGGCAATCAACCACGTGTCTATGTGCGACGCTCCGCCGGTGACTTCCAGCCGCGCCACGTGCAACTCGGCCGCACCGGCGACCACGACTACGAAGTCCTCGGCGGCCTCGCGGAAGGCGACCACGTCGTCACCAGCGGCGTGATGCTCATTGACGGGCAGGCTCGGCTGGGATCTCCGATCATCGGCTCCTCCAAGCTCTGAAAGGACAGCCGCATCGCCCACTTTAACCTTGCGCATGTCACGCCTACCCAAAACCACCGCCAAGCCTTCCAAACCAAAGACGAAGTCAATTTCGTCCGTGAATGCCATGCCGGGAGCCCTTTTGGAAGACGTGCGTGGCATTCTTCGTCATGCGCGGCGTCAAGCTTACGCCGCAGCTCATTTCATCATGGTCGAGGCCTACTGGAGAATTGGGCAGCGAATCGTCCTTGAGGAGCAAGGCGGCAAGAAGCGAGCCGACTATGGCAGCTTTCTGATTCGCGATCTTGCGCGTGGGCTGCGAGATGAATTTGGCCAGGGCGTATCCGTGGCCAACCTCTGGAATTTCAGGCAGTTTTACCTCGCGTTCCCCGACACTGAAAAACTCTACGCACTGCGTAGAGAATTGAGCTGGACCCACTGGCGGCAGATCATGCGTGTCGAAAATAAAGCCGCCCGCGATTACTACATCCGTGAAGCAGCGGAACAAGGATGGAACACACGTGAGCTGGAACGCCAGATCAGCACCTCGGCCTTTGATCGGCTGTTAAAAGCGCCAAAAAGCCGCGGTCTCGCTGCCGGGCACTCCCCCAAAGCTTTTGAGATCATCAAAGACCCTTATGTGCTGGAGTTTCTGGACCTCTCCAAGGCTTCAAAACCCACGGAACGCAAACTTGAGAGCGCCCTCGTAGGTCGTCTGCACGACTTCATCATGGAGCTGGGCAAGGGTTTTGCCTTCATCGGTCGCCAGTATCATGTCGCCACGGAGACGGGCGACTTCTACATCGACCTCGTTTTCTACAACTACCTGCTCAAGTGCTTCGTGCTCATTGATCTGAAGACCCGTAAGCTCGTCCACCAGGACATCGGCCAGATGGACATGTATGTGCGCATGTTTGATGATCTGAAGCGGGGCGCGGATGATAATCCCACAATCGGTCTCATTCTGTGCTCGGACAAAGACGAGACGGTCGTCCGCTACTCGGTGCTGTCAGAAAGCCAGCAGCTTTTTGCCTCCAAATACCGCCTCATTCTGCCGAGTGAGGAGGAACTGCGGGACGAACTTGAGCGCCGCCATATCCTGCAACTTCCGGACTAATGTCATGATCGCCCGCATCATCGAATGGTCCATGCGCAACCGGTTGCTCGTCGTGTGTGCGACGTTGCTGCTCTCTGTGCTTGGCTTTCGGGCGATGGTGACGATGCCGGTGGATGCGATTCCAGATCTGGGGGAGAACCAGGTGCTCGTGTATGCCGACTGGCCGGGGCGTGGGCCGCAGGAGGTGGAGGCGCAGCTCACGCAGCCGCTTTCGCTGAGCCTGCAAGGTCTCGAAGGGCTCAAAAACGTGCGCGGCACCTCGATGTTCGGCTTTGCGCTGGTGCAGTTGATCTTTGAGGACGGCGTGCAGGCTCGGACGCAGGTGCTGGAGCGGCTTGGCAGCTTGCGCGGACAGTTGCCGGTGGAGCCGAGGCTCGGGCCGGATGCCAGCGGGCTTGGCTGGGTGTTTCAATACTTCCTCGCGGCGAATGGCGAGCATGATCTCGGCGAGTTGCGCAAGCTGCAGGACACAGTGATCCGGCCGCAGCTCGCCAGCATGCCCGGCGTGGCGGAGATCGCGAGTGTGGGTGGTTTTGTGAAGCAGTATCAAATCGAGGTCGATTCCACGAAGATGCGTGCGAGCGGCCTCACGCGTTTTGATGGAGAAAAACGGCATGCCGGTGCTTCTCAAAGACTTCGCGCGGGTCGAGATCGGCGGTGATTTTCGTCGTGGTGCGCTCGATTTCGCCGGTGGCGAGGTCGTGGGAGGCATCGTGGTCATGCGCAGCGGTGGGAATGCGCTTTCGGTGATCGAGGGCGTGAAGGCCAAGATCGCGCAGTTGCAGCCCTCGCTTCCGGCGGGCGTGGTGATCCGGCCGTTTTATGATCGCAGCACTCTCTTTGAGCGCAGCATGGGCACGCTGCGCACGGCGCTCACGGAGGAGATCATCCTCGTCATCCTCGCGCACATTCTCTTCCTGTGGCACTTCCGTAGCGTGTGGATCGTCACGCTCCCGCTGCCGGTTTCCATTTTGGCCTCGTTCCTCGCGCTAAAGGCTTTTGGCGGCACCTCGAACATCATGAGCCTCTGCGGCATCGCGATTGCCATCGGCGTGCTGGTGGATGGGGCCATCGTGATGACTGAAAACGTGCTGCGCCGATGCTCGGAGACCGAAAAGCCCGGCTTTGACACGATTTTGGCCGCGGCGCGGCAAGTGGGCCGTCCTGTGGCTTTTGCGATGGCGATCATCCTTCTCGCTTTTGTGCCCGTTTTCGCGCTCAGCGGTCAGGAAGGCCGTCTTTTTCATCCGCTGGCACTGGCGAAGACCTTTGCGATGCTGGCCGCCGCGGTGCTCTCCATCACGCTGGTGCCTGCGATGTGCGTGCTGCTCGTGCGCGGGCCGTTTCCGGCGGAGAACCGCAACTTCGTCATGCGGGCACTACTGCGGATTTACGACCCCGTGCTCGATTGGTCGCTGCGGCATGCGAAAACCGTTTTGGGGCTCGCGGCGATGATTTTCGCGGGTTCGCTGCTGCTGGTGAAAAACGTCGGCAGCCAGTTCATGCCGCCTTTGAATGAAGGAAGCCTGCTTTTCATGCCCACCTTCGCACCCGGCACCTCGCTGACGGAGGTGAAACGCGTCATGGCATGGCAGGATCAGGTTTTCGTCAGCTTTCCCGAAGTCGAGCTCGCAGTCGGCAAGCTTGGTCGTGCGGAAACAGCCACCGATCCCGCACCGGTCGAGATGATCGAAACGACGATCACGCTCAAACCGGCGAGCGAATGGCGTGCGGGCATGACGCGTGAAAAGCTCATCGCCGAGATGACCGCGAAGCTGCAGCAGGTGCCGGGAAGCATCCCGGGCTTCATCCAGCCCATTGAAGGCCGTGTGCTGATGCTTTCGACCGGCATTCGTGCTCCGCTCGGCATCAAACTCTTCGGTGATGACCTTGATGCCTTGCAAAAGTGGGCGCTCGAAGCCGAGCAACTCGTCCGCAGCGTGCCCGGAGCCACCGGCGTGGCCGCCACGCGCGTGCAGGGCCGGCCTTATCTGCAAATCACGCCGGATCGCGATGCCCTCGCGCAGCGTGGTCTGCGCATGGCGGAGGTGATGGACGTCATCGAGACCGGACTTGGCGGCACCGAGGCCGGCGTGGCTGTCCAAGGCCGTGCGCGAGTGCCGATCCAAGTGCGACTCCAACGTGGTGAACGCGATGACATCGAGCGTGTGCGCGATTTGATGGTGAAAAACGTGCCGCTGGGCCAGATCGCGAAGATCGAGCGTGTCGAAGGACCGAATGAGATCACAAGCGAAGATGGAAGGCTGCGTGTTTCCATCCAAGCGAATGTCGAAGGCCGCGATGCGGGCTCTTTTGCCGAGGACGTGAGCGAGAAGCTCACCCGCGAGCTTTTGCCGAGGTTGCCCGCGGGCATCACGCTGGCCTACAGCGGCGATCACGAGCAACAGGCGCACGCGCGGCACACGCTGATGCTGATCGTGCCGTGCGTGCTGCTGGTGATCTTCTTGCTGCTGAATCAGGTCTATCGCAGCGTGCGCGAGGCCGCGCATGTGCTCCTGGCCGTGCCCTTTGCATTGAGCGGCGGCGCGGTGCTGCAATGGGCGCTGGGCATTCCTTTCAGCGTGGCGGTTTGGGTCGGATACATCGCGCTGTTTGGCACCGCTATCCAGACCGCCGTGGTGATGGTTGTTTATCTCGAAGAATCCGTCGCTCGCGGTGGTGATCTGCTGCAAGCGGTGAAGGACGGTGCCCGCCTTCGCCTTCGCCCAAAGGTCATGACCGTCGCCACCATCGTCGCCAGCCTGCTGCCGGTGCTCTGGAGCACCCAAACTGGCAGCGAGGTGATGAAGCCCATCGCCGTCCCCGTCATTGGCGGGATGATCAGCAGTTTGCTGCACATTTTGATCGTCACGCCGGTGCTGTTTTGGTGGGTGAGGCGTGGGCCTTTACACAATCCCGACAAATTTGCCTTTGGAGGGTGAAGAGGGCCTGACACGGGCTTTGCAGCATGGGGCAACCATGAAACGCTATCTTGCCCTCGCCTGCCTCCTGCCGCTTGCTCTGCATGCCCATACTTTGCCCTCCGGGGACAAGGAGGCGCTGCGGGCGCACATTTTGGAAGAGTTTATGCAGAAGTCGGGGCCGAAGAAGGTGAAGCCGGTGGAGGCGCCGATCCCGAAGACGCTGAAAAGGCCGGTGACGGTGGCGGGGTTGTCGGGGTTTGATCTTTCGTCGTTTTTGACGAGCGGGTCGGCGTTGCCGCCGGCGGGGAACGGGCTGCTGATGGCGGCTTCGTTTGCGCCGTTCAAGCCGAAGGTGCGCTACAATTGGGATGGGACGACCTTTTTCCTCGAATCGGACAACACGCCGGAGGGAATGCCGAACAAGATGTTTGGCATCACGACTTGGCAACAGCAGGTGCCGATCCCGGCGGCGTATTTTGCGCACTCGACGAGCAATGAGAACAATGCGGGCTCGCTTGGGTATCAGCAGCCGAATGTGTGGCGCATCCCGCTGGTGCCGGTGCCATCGGCGTCGCCCATCGTGATTTATAATCCACCGGCTCCGCCGACGAATTTCCTGCGCGGGGCGGTCGCGCTGGCTTCGAATGGCATCGCGATCTTCAATCCATCGAACAATGGCGGGAATGTGTCGTATGAGATCGGCGAGCTGGACTACTACGGCGGTCACTGCGGTCTGGCGGACGACTACCATTACCACATCGCACCCACGCACTTGAACACGCGCTTCGGCGGGCCGTTGGGCGATGACAAGCCCATCGCCTGGGCGCTGGATGGCTACCCGATGTATGGTTTCCTCGAGCCGGATGGCTCGCCACGGCAGGCGCTGGATGCGGAAGGTGGTCACGATCATGGCGGCGGCTGGGGTTATCACTACCACGCGATGGGCACGACGACGGTGGATGCGACGCATCCGTATGGCACGCCGCAGTCGCCTTACCTGATGAAGGCCTTCCACGGCACGGTGGTGAATTTTGGCAATCAAGTCGATGGTCAGCCAGCGGTGGGAAATCTGCGTGCGGATGGCACCGGCGGCTACAATGCGAAGGCGGTGGCGGGTGCTTACATCGTGGCGCAGATGAATCCTGCGCCGCTGGTGACGGATGGCAGCGGGCATTTGAGCCTCGTCGCGGGTGTGAATCTAACGGGATGTGCGACGACTTACGGCAGCACGACGGTGACGTGTGCGAGCACGACGGGACTCACGACGGGCCTGGCGGTGGTCGGTTACGGCGTGAGCAATGGCGCACGAGTCACCTCGGTGACGAATGCGACGCAGTTCGTGCTGAGCATCCCGGCGATCGCGACGACGACGGGCAAAAACTTCACCGCCGTGTCGATGGCCACCGCATCGCCCGATGCGCATCTGATGCGCGTGAACATGGGCGGTGTGGACTATGACGAGTGTTGGACGATCAATCGCAAGGTGAACCCTCGCTCGCTGACGATGACGTGGCGTGCGCAGGCGCTGGTGGGCGGTGTGCTCAGCGGCCCAGTGCTGACGACGACGCAGACTTACACGCCGACCGCGGGCTCGGCCTCGGGCAATCGTCTCACGGCTTACCCAATGGGCGCTTGGTCGGAGGTGAAGCTGCCGGACACGAGCCAGGTGGTGAGCACGACAACGACCTTTGGCGAGGACAGCGACTACACGACGACTCCATCCGCGAATCCGCAGAGCTTCACCGACAATGGCGACGGCACGATCACGGACAATGTGACCGGTTTGATGTGGCAAAAAGCCGACGCGGGCGAGATGACGTGGGAGAATGCGGTGAACAACGCGGGCACGGTGACCACCGGCGGCTACAGCGACTGGCGTTTGCCGAATCCGCATGAGTTGATGAGCCTGTTTAACTACGAGACGGGCAATCCGGCGATGAACGCGACCTACTTTCCGCCTGCCTCGCCCTCGGCGGAGTATTGGTGGTCACGCGATGTCTTTGGCACCAGCACGACGAATGTCTGGTGCGTGAACTCCGGTGGCGGTGTGGGGCCGAAGCCGAAGGCGGAGACGGTGAGCGCGGGCGGCACGCTGCGTTACCACGCCCGCTATGTGCGGCTGGCGCAGAACAACATGACGCACAACTACGTGAACAATCTCGACTGCACGATCACGGACACGGACACCTCGCTCATGTGGACGCAGATGCCGAGCACGGCGATGACCTGGGAAGCCGCGATTGCCTGGGCGGAAGGTCTCACGCTCGGTGGCTACAACGACTGGCGCATGCCGAACATCAAAGAGCTGCAAACGCTGACGGATTACTCGCTCGCCACCACCAGCGGCGGCACGGCGACCAATTTGAAGCCTGCGATCAATCGCACGATGTTCGCGAAGACGATGTCGGGATGCTCGGTGACCTCCGGCAGCCCCGTGGTGGCGACTTCGGACACCACGGATCTCGTCATCGGCATGACGGTGATCGATCCTTTCAGCATCGCAGGCACTTACATCAATCACACCACCACGCCGACGATCACGGCGATCAATCCGGGTGTGAGTTTCACCCTGAGCAGCAATGCGCTCTCCACCGGCACCGGCTTGATCTTCCGCGCCCTGCCACGTGCGACGGCCTACTGGTCCTCCACGTCGAACAAAGGCACGCAAACCGAAGCGTGGCTGCTGGAGCTGGGTGTGAACAACAGCGTGCCTGCCGCCGAAGGTCCGCCGCGTGGAGCTCAGGGCATCATCAGCTATCAGGCGAAGACAGCGAGCTTCCCGGTCTTTGCCGTGCGCACCGCCACGCTCACGACGCAGATCGCTGTGGCACAGGGCGCGACCTCGCTCATCGACGGCCTCAGCACCGTGGCGTATGGCAATGTGAATGTCGGCAGCACGCTTTCGAAGACTTTCACGATCACGAACACCGGCAGCACGCCGCTCGACATCACGGGTGTGACCATTGACGGCACGAACAGCGCCAACTTCTCTGTTACCACCTCTCCAACGACGCCTGTGGCGGCAAACAACGGCACCTCGACCTTCACGGTGCAGTTCAATGCGTCCACGTTTGGGACGAAAACAGCCGTTTTGCACATCGCGAGCAGTGACGCGGGCAATCCATCCTTCAACATCAATCTCTCCGGCATCGGTTTCGTGCCTCCGCCGACCGTTTCGAACATCACGATCAATCCGATCTCGCCGAGCAGCACCGATCCGGCCGTGGTGACGGCCCAGGTGGCGGCTGGAAGCGGCGGCGGCATCAGCGGGGTGACTTTGACCTATGATCTCGGGGCGCAGGTGACCGGGAATGTGTTCCGCGAGACCTTCTCGATGTCGTCCTCGAACAACTGGAACGGCTCTGGTGGTCTCAATACCTGGACGACGAACGGAGCCGGAGCCACGCGTCAGGCAAACCTGCAATCTAACCGCACCTCGTCCGTGGTGCTGACGAACTGCACGACGACGAGTGCCAGCACGAGCGTGGTGTGCAGCAGCACGGCGAATCTGTGGCCAAACATGATCATCACCGGCCCTGGCATGGCGGCAGGCGCGGTGATCAGCTCGATCACGAATGGCACGACCTTTGTCATCAGCGCGGCGGCTACGGCTTCGAGCACGACGGCCACTTTGACGGCGAATGGCATCACGTTGACGAACTGCACGACCACGGCGGCGAGCACGACGGTGACTTGCGACAGCACGGTTGGTCTCGTGGCAGGCATGGGACTCACGGGCACCGGTTTGGCGAACAATGCCACCGTTAGCTCGATCACGAACGCGACGACGTTTGTGATGAGCGCCGCTCCGACCACGCCGGGCACGGCTTTGACGCTGACCGGCAATGGCAACGCGCTGGAGTTTCAGGCGGCCTCCGCGAGCCTCACGACGGCCATGGCGACCTCGCCGGTGATCAATGCGGCGGGCACTTCGGGCTATGTGGATTTCTATGTGCAGACGCGTGACCTGAACAGTCTCTCGCCAAACAACCAGTGGGCCTTCCAAGTGTCGCCGGACAATGGCACGACGTGGAACACACGCCTCACGGAGGATTGGACGGGCAGCACGGTGACGCTGACAAACGTGGTGACGAATGCAGCCAGCAGCGGCACCGGCAGCACGACGGTGACTTGTGCAAGCACGACGGGACTCACCACGGGACGCGCGGTATCCGCCGCTCCGGTCTATGTGACGGGCGGCACGACGAGCGGGAGCGCCACCGTGACCTGCACAAACACCACAGGGCTCGCGGTGGGCATGTTTGTGACCAGCACGGGCACCACCATCCCGGCGAATACCCGCATCACGGCCATCAATCCGAATGTGGACTTCACGATGAGTGCGAACGCAGCCGCCACGAGCGCCACGGCGGCCATCGCGGGCAATTATTTCCCTGCGAATGCCTCGGTGAGCAGCATCACCAATGGCACTACCTTCGTGCTGAATGCCGCCGCGTATGTGAACACGAGCGCCGCGCCGATCACAGCCTTTGCGACGACGATCAATCACAACTTCAACACGAAGGCGGATGGCACCGCGCAGCCTTACCGCTGCACGCTGGATGCCAGCGAGCGCACGGCGAACATGCGGATGCGCTTCCAGTATGCGGGCGGCACCGTGACACAGCCAACACGTGCGCCTCGTGTGAGCATTGATGACATCGTGGTGAACACGACGAGCGGTGCTCCGCCTACCGTGATCGCCATGACGGATCTCGGCGGTGGTCTTTGGAGTGCCACGATCCCCGCGCAGGCCAATGGCAGCACCGTGAACTTCACCATCGCGGCCACCGGCACTAGCGGAGCGGGCACGACGACCTCTTCAACGACGAGTTACACGGTCGCTCCGGCTCCGACGATCACCACGGCATCGCCTTTGCCGAATGGCAGCACGACGGGGGCTTATTCGCAGACTTTCGCCGCCACGGGCGGAAGCGGCACGGGCTATGCTTGGAGCCTTTTCAGCGGTTCTTTGCCGAATGGCCTCACGTTGAGCAGTGGCGGCCTTTTGAGCGGCACGCCGACTCAGGCCGGCACCTTCAATTTCACGGCAAAAGTGACCGATTCCGCGACGCGCAGTGCCACGAAGGCTTTTGCGCTCACGATTTCCACCGTGACGGCTCCGAACGTGGTCATCATCGTCACCGATGATCAAGGTTGGGGCGATGTGGGCTATCACACGCCTGCGGGCCAGGTGCCGATCCAGACACCGAATATGGACAGTTTTGCGACGACGGGCATTCGTCTGGAGCGCTTCTATGCGACGACGGTTTGCAGCGTGACTCGCTCCACGTTGATGACGGGCCGCAACGCGATTCGTCACGGCACCAACAATGAGCGTGGTCTTGATTTGAGCGAGCATTTGATGCCGCAGACCTTCAAGGCGGCGGGTTACCAGACCTTCATGTGCGGCAAGTGGCATCTCGGTGGCAGCGACAAGAACATCTATCACTTCAACGTGAACGGCAGCCCGGTGCGCGTGATCAAGGAAGGTCTGCAATATGCGCCGCACAATCGCGGTTGGGACTCGTTCTACGGGCAGTATTCCGGCGCGATTGATTACTACACTCACCACAGCGCCGAGGCCGAGTCGCTCGATATTCCCGACTGGTGGCTGAATGGCGTGCAGCAGGACGGACCGAGCGAACATACCGATTCGCAAGGCAATGGCGGGTGGTCGCCCACTTTGCTCGCGGACAAAGCCATCGCGCACATTCAGAATCGCAACCCAGCCCAGCCGATGCTGCTGCACTTGGCCTTCAACTCGATCCACGGCCCCGTCTCCGCTCCGGCAAGCTTGATCACGAAATATCAAAATCTCGGCGTCACGAATGCCAATCGTCGCCTTATCTCCGCAGCCGTGGATGGCATGGATCAAGAGATTGGCCGGGTGCTGGCCGCGCTCGATACCGCAGGCATTGCCAACAACACGCTCGTCGTCTGGTTTGGCGACAACGGTGGCGATGAAACCAAAGGCTCGCTCAATGATCCGCTGCGTGGCACGAAGGGCGACAGCTATGAAGGCGGAATGCGCGAAGTCGCAGGTATCAAATGGCCCGGTGTGCTGCCCGCTGGCGTCATCAGCCATCAATACATGTGGGTCGGCGATGTCTTCCCCACCCTCTGCGCGGCTGTCGGCGTGACGCCGCAGAACACCAAGCCACTGGACGGCGTGAATCTTTGGCCCGCGCTGCTTTCCGCAAGCAACAGCACCACCGTCTCGCGGGGCTCGCCTCTCGTCACTGTGAGTGCAGCGCCGATTGCGATTTATCAGTTCACCGATCCGGTGAACGGCGGCGTGAAGGATTTTAAACTCATCCGTGGCCGCGTGAACAACGTGCTCACGCCCGAGCTTTACAACCTCACGGACGATCCGCAGGAGACCACGGACCTCATCGCCAACAGCGCGTATGCGAGCATCGTCACCACATTGACCAATGCGATCACGGCGATCAGCGTCGAAAACATGAAGCCCTATGTCGGCCCGCCGCTCATCACGAACAGCGTGCCTCAAGGCGGCACCATCACTCTGTATGCGCCGTTCACCAGTTGGCCGGGCGCGACACCGACCGTGCAGTGGCGCAAAGGCGGCTCGAATGTCGCTGGCGGAGTCGTCACGCAGATCACCGATGATTTGGCGGTCGCCGTCCGAGGCACTTATGCGGCCACCTTGACGCTGACAAACGTCGCACCCGGCGATGCAGGCTTGTATGATGTCATCGTCTCGAACAACATCGGCAGCACGACGAGCGATGCGGGCACGTTGACCGTGACCATGCCCGCACCGGCCTTGACGCTGCCGACTTTCACCAAAGGCACCAGCATCACGCTGAACTGGACTGCCGTGCCGGGCGCGACCGCTTACACGATCCAGCGCAGCACCACGAGCGACTTTGCTGGCGTCACCTCGCAGACGACGCGCAGCACCAGCGTGACCTTCAGCGGCCTCACCAGCGGCACGTTGTATTATTATCGCGGCACCGCCACCGACGGCACGGCTACGAGCGCCTTTGGCAACACCGCCTCCTCCACCCAGGATGCGAGCACGCCAGCCGTCACGATCACCGCACCCGCTAACAACACGACCACAACCGCAAACAGCATCGTGGTCAATGGAACGGCCACAGACACCGTTTCGCCACTCACCGGCCTCACCGTCAACGGGGTCAACGCGGTGACCACAAACGCCTACGCCACCTGGACCGCAACCGTGCCACTCACACCGGGCGCGAACACGATCACGGCCACCTCGACCGACAGCGCCGATCAAGGCGGCAACACCGGCTCCGCGAGCATCAACGTGACCTACAACGCGAACGGCCCCGCCGTTGTCAGCGTCGGCACCGGCCCAACTTCGCCCACGTATCTCGATCCGACGACGGTTTTGGCGCAAATCACGCCGCAGCCCGGCACCACGCTCACCAGCGTGCAGCTTCAATACGACACCGGCACGCCCGTGAGCACCGCGATCTGGAAGGAAACCTTCAACAACACCTCGTCGAACAATTGGAACGGCACTGGCGCACTCAACGCGTGGACCACCGTCGGCGCTGGCAATGTGCGTCAGGCCGTGGCTGCATCCAATCGCACCGTGCCGGTGACTCTCACCTCTTGTGAGACGAATGGCACCACCACCGTGACCTGCGCCAGCACGGCTGGATTGTGGCCCGGCATGTTGATCACAGGGCCAACCATCGCCGGTAGCATCAATGGCACGCAGACGGGCAACACCACCATCGCCGCGATCACGAATGCGACGACGTTGATGCTGTCGCAGCCTGCCGCGGGCTCAAACACAGGCCTCACACTCACCGCCGCAGGCGTCACACTCACGAACTGCGTCACCACCGGTCCCACACCTGGCCCTGCATCAGTTACTGTGTCCTGCGATAGCACGGCAGGCCTCATCAATGGCATGACGCTCACAGGCACCGGCATGGCAAACAATGCCACCGTGGCCTCCGTCACGAGCGCCACCACTTTCACGATGAACGCTGTCGCCACCGCGAGCGGCACGGTGACTCTCACGGCCACCGGAGCTGCTGCGGAGTTCAATGGCGGCACCGCGAACCTAACGGACTCGATGTTCACCACGACGAATGCCATCAACACCAGCGGTGCGAGCGGCTTCATCGAGTTCTATGTGCAAACACGCGATCTGTTCGCCAACAACAATTGCGGCTGGGCGCTGCAAGTCTCCTCCGACAACGGCGCGACCTGGAACACTCGTCTCTTTGAAGACTGGAACAGCGAAACCATCAATCTCACCAACGTCGTAACGAACGCCGCAGGTGCCGTCGCTGGCAGCACCACTGTCACCTGCGCAGACACCACGGGACTCACCGCCGGACGAAGCGTTGCAGGGCCAAATCTGTATATCACCTGCGGCCTCAGCAGCGGCCAGCCCAGCGTCAGTTGCACCGACATCACCGGACTCCTGCCGGGCATGGCGCTGCAAGGCACCGGCATCCCGAACAACACGCGCATCGGCATCATCACACCAGGCGTAAGCCCGGCTGGGTCATTCACGCTCGTCACCGGCACTGCCGCCACCGCCGTGAACGCCACCGTGACGAATACCACCGCCACTGTCGCCGCCACCTACTTCCCGGCCGCGACGATCAGCTCCATCACCAGTGCCACCACGTTTGTGATCAACACACCGGCTTACGTCAACACCAGCGCCGCGCCGCTCGCCACCGCCTTTGCCACGACGGTGAACCACGGCTTCCAGCTCTTCCATTACGACCTCGCGGGCGCGGAGCTGGGCACGCAGACGAAGATCCGCTTCCAGGCCACCGGCTATGCCGCCACGGCTCCCACACGCACGCCGCGC
>JAGKWZ010000456.1 GCA_021151605.1 Verrucomicrobiaceae bacterium | reverse complement strand
AACATCACCTTACCATTTGGTAATGATAAAAGCGCGGTGCTCCTGAAAGTATGCAAACACGCGCAACGGAGGCTGGGTATTCTGAAAGAATGTGCACCTGCTTGCCGCTTCCTCGGCCCATCATGAAATCACCTGCTTTTTGCACACTCGCTTTGCTGACTGGCCTCGTTGCCACGGCTTCAGCTGAAAACAATGTCCCGCCAGAGGGCTTCACGCCGCTCTTCAATGGTAAGGATCTCTCCGGCTGGTATGGCTGGGGCACCCAGGATCCCACCGACCTCTGGAAAATGACACCCGAGGAAAAGGCAGAATACAAAAAGAAGTCCGTCGAAGGCGGCATCAAGGACGCCAAAGGCAATGACAAGGGCGACCATATCAATGCGCACTGGAAGGTCGAAAATGGCGAACTCGTGAATGATGGCAAAGGCCTCTACCTCACCACCGACAGGGACTACGGCGACTTCGAACTGATGGTCGATTACAAGATGCTCCCGCTCGGTGACAGCGGCATCTACCTGCGCGGCATCCCTCAGGTGCAGATCTGGGACTTCACCGAAGAGGCGAAATTCAAGCTCGGTGCCGATAAGGGCTCAGGCAGCCTTTGGAACAACAAGAACGAAGAAGGCAAATTCCCCCTCAAGCTGATGGATAAGCCTTTCGGTCAGTGGAACGCCTTCCACATCAAGATGATCGGCGAGCGTGTGACCGTGAAACTCAATGGCGAAGTCGTGCAACTGGCAGGGTGCCGTGGAAAACTACGAGGTCAAAGACGGTGCCATCGTCTGCAAGCAGGGCAAAGGCGGCGATCTCCTGACCAAGGAAGAATTCGAAAACGGCATCATCCGCGTCGAGTTCAAGCTGCCAAAGGCTGGCAACAACGGCATCGCCCTTCGCACACCGATTGATGGCCACTCCTCCAAAGACGGCCTCGAACTCCAAGTCATCGACAGCGACGGCTACAACGAAAAGATGGCCGCTGCGGGCAAAGGTGGCCTTAAGCCTGAGCAGTATCACGGCTCCCTCTACCACTGCGTCGGCGCCAAGCACGGCTACCTCCGCCCTGTGGGTGAGTGGAACTTCCAGGAGATCGAAATCCAGGGCCAGCGTATCAAAGTCACGCTCAATGGCACCAAGATCCTCGACGTGGACATCAGCACCTTCGACCGCAGCCAGATCGCTCACCCACCCAAAGGCCTCGACCACACGAAAGGCTTCATCGGCTTTGCGGGGCACAGCGATCCTGTCGTCTTCCGCAGCTTCAAGGTGAAGAACATGTAAGCATCTGATCGATCGAATCGACTTTGAAGCGTGGTGCATGCAGGACATGCTCCACGCTTTTTTGTGCCATCTTCCAGACTTGCTCTCCCTAAAGCCTGTTCGTAAAACTAACCTCGCCATGAAATTCCCCCTCGCCGCCTTTTTGAGCCTGCTCCTCGGAACCGCCAGCCTCTCCGCCCAGCAAAAGGCGGAGATCGTCTCCGTCCAAAAAATCTGGGACAAGGGCAAGCACAACGCTTTTACCGATCTCACGCGCTTCCAGAACCTCTTCTACTGCTGCTTCCGCGAGGCCGATGACCACGTCGGAGGCGATGGCAGGATCCGCATCATGATCTCATCCACGGGCGAAACTTGGGTGAACTACGCCGAGATCGCGGAAAAGGGCACCGACCTGCGTGATCCGAAGCTGGAAATCTCCCCCGATGGCAAACGCCTCTTCATGTTCTGTGGCGGCTCCATTTATGGCGGCACCAAGGATCTCAAAGGCCGCCGACCACGCTACTCTACGACGACGGATGGCAAGGTCTGGACGCCGACTCAGAAGCTCCTCGCCGAAGGTGACTGGCTCTGGCGCGCAGTCCTGAATCCCACCGACAAAAAATTTTACGGCGTCTCCTACAATACCTACCCCACCACTGGCGGCCCCAAGCCCGAGCCCGAGTGGTCGCTCAAATCCTACACCAGCACCGACGGGTCCGTCTGGCAGCTCTCCTCTCTCATGCAGGTGACTGGTCAGCCCAATGAAACCACCATGCGCTTCCTCAAAGATGGCAGCGCCCTAGCACTCGTCCGCCGTGAAGCGGCTGACAAGCTCGGCTACATCGGCAGCGCTGCGGCCCCCTACCGTGAATGGAAGTGGACTCCCCTTCCCTTCATCGTTCAGGGCCAAAACTTCATCCAGCTCCCTGATGGCTCCCTCATCGCCGGATCACGCGGACGCGGTGCCACTCCCGGAGCGCACATGGTGCTTTTCAAAATGACCCCGACTTCGCTGGAGCCCCTGATCGAACTCCCAAGCGGTGGCGACTGCAGCTATCCCGGCATGGTCTGGCACGACAAGCATCTCTGGGTCAGCTACTATTCATCCCACGAAGGCAAAGCCAGCATCTACCTGGCCAAGCTGCGTCTGCCCTGGGTCAAAGAAGCCGAGTAAACCTTACTCACGCCAAACGCCCAGCTTCACGAGCTGCTTCGTCGCCGCACCCGCCCAGTCCCGATTCGCCGCCGGGCTGGCGGGGCTCGGATGCAGCACGCGGCCGACTTTAAAATCGCCCTTCATCGCCTCACGGGCACGGTTCGCCCGCTCCTCAGCAAAGGCACCGACACCGATCACCCACTCCGGCTCCAGCGCGGCGATCACAGCACGTAAATGGGCATCGCAGTGCGATTCCATCGCGGCGGTTTCCTCCACGGGCAGCTTGTCCGGCGTGCGATTCCGTCCGCTGTCTTCCATGAAAACGAGCGGACAGTAATTCGCCACGAAGTGATCTATAAAGAACGCCTCCGCTGTGCCAAAGCGCTGCGCAAAGAGCCCCCACAGACGACGCCCACTCACCTCGGAGTTTGGGCAATCGAAGCCCACCACACGCCGCTTCGGGTGCTCATGCTCAGGCTTACCCACCGGCTCGCAAATGCCCATCCAGTCGCGAACTGCCGCGATCTCGCCGAACGGCACTCCAGTCTGCGTCATCCCAAACGGCCCCGGATTCATCCCCACCATCACCACCTTTTTCTTCGTGCCGCCGAAGCGGGTCAGGTAGGTTTCATGTGGCGCCCAGGCGTAGTCCAGCGGGTTATAAATAAACTCCGTCGGCGGTGCGAAACGCAGCGGGCGCAGCGCTTCGCGGAGGTTCTTGGCAGCAGTGATGAGGGCGGTGGAAGTGGACACGAGGGCCAGCCCTGAAGCAGGCTGGAGTCAGAATCAAGACTGGCCTGCTGCATTTACATAAACCAAGTGCACAGTTCGCAGCGCTCGGTGGAAATCAATGGACGAAAAACCAACCGAGCATTGAACACTGAGCACTGACCCCAACGGCAAGTCCAGCCAAGCGTTAGCGCGAACCGCTCCCTTTAGGAATTATCCGACCTCGTCTTCATCGGTTTGATCACTCCTGCTTTTCCCTCAGGCCATTCGGCACCTTGCTTGATCCAGTCATAGATGAGGTTGATCTCCGTATCCGTGATTCGATGGCCTGCAGCTGGCATGGCTTTTAGATTTTTCGCAGGCAGTTTCAGCACGATGTAAAGCATGCTGCTGTCTGGTTTGCCAGGCAGGATGACGGGACCATTCACGCGTTTCTTGAAGGCCATCGCACGATTCTCCAGGCTGAGTTCACCGAGCAATGTGCCTGTATTGTGGCAGTTGATGCAGCGGCTGGTGAGCACTGGCTTCACATGCATGGCAAAATCTACTTTGCGCCCATCCGCAGCAGTGGCCGCAGTAAAGGAGAGAAGACTCAGGCCGAGGAAGAGAGACTGGTGGATTTTCATGGTGGTTGGTATCCTTACAACCCCAGTGTCCTCACGTCTCTATCTGAATGCATCTCACTGCTTGGCTTTGGCTGTGTTGATCTTGAGATCATTGGGAAGTGACATCGCCGCGTGTTTTGCCCATGCTGGGACGTTTTCTGCCCCATCATGAACCGCCGCACTTTGATCTCCGCACTACCCCTTGCCCTCTCATCCCCAGCATTTGCAGCTGAAAAGAAATGGCGCGTCGGTGTCATCGGCCACACGGGACGCGGCAATTATGGTCATGGACTCGATACCATGTGGCTGCGCATCCCAGAGGCAGAGATCATCGCTGTCGCAGATGCCGATGCGGCAGGTCTCGCTCAGGCAAAGAAGAAGCTCTCGGTGAATACTGGCTTCAGCGACTACCGCCAGATGCTCGCTGAGTCGAAGCCAGACATCGTCGCCGTGGGTCCACGTCATCTCGATCAGCATCGCGATATGATCATCGCAGCGGCACAGGCTGGCGCGCGGGGCGTCTATG
>JAGKWZ010000455.1 GCA_021151605.1 Verrucomicrobiaceae bacterium | reverse complement strand
GAGCAACTGCGCTCACAATTTGAAGACATGCAGCGTGAGGAAGTGACCTTGCGCGAGCAGTCCCAACGCACTCGCGAGGAGTATTCCCAGCTCACCGGGCAGGTCAGCGTCGTGCAGCGTGCGCTTCAGCAGGCTGTGACGAAGCTCGAAAGCGTCGAGTGGGATCAAAATCAGATTTCCAGCCGCATTCAGGCCGCCGAGGCGCAGATCCAATGGCAGCAGGAGGAAGCCAAAGTCGCCCGCGAGCAGCTCGAAGGAGCCCGCGAGCACGAGCAGCAGCTCGAAGTCGAGATGGAGTCCTTCCTCCGCCGCGAACTCGAATCCTCCGAGCGCCTCAACGAACTCCGCAGCGCCCTCGCTTTGGAGCAGAACAGCCTCCATTCCATCGAGCGTCAAAAGGCCCCAATGGCCAGCCGATTGCATGAACTGCAATCCAGCATTCATCGTTTTGAAAACGAGATCGCCGCATGGCGTGGCCGCATCGAGCAGAGCATGGCGGAAAACGCCCGCTTCCAGGAGCAGGTCGAGTCCCAGCGCGGAGCCATCGCCAGCATCGAAGATCATCTGCAAGGCCGTACCGAGGAGCGTGCATCCGCTTTTGAGCGTGTGAACGCGCTCGAAAGCCAGCTCGTGAACCTCCGCCAGCAAGCCCAGGGTTTGACGGAAAGCCGCAATCGCATCGAAGTGCAGCTCACGCGTGTGGATCTGCGTCTCGAAAACCTGATCAACCAGGTCCAGGAGCGCTACAACTTCCACATCAGCGCCTTTGAGCCAGACTACCACGCGCTCATGCTCACCATCGACGAGCAGAAGCGGAATCGCAGCCGTGGCAAGAAGGCTGAGGTCGTGACAGAGGTCTCAGAGGCGTCGGACCAGTCCGACTCGTCAGACGTTTCCGAGCAGTCCTACCAGCCTACTGAAGAAGTCGATGTCGATGACATCACCATTCCCGGTGAAGAAGGTCAGCCCGACTGGGACTTCGTCACCAGCATCGTCGGAGAGGTCCGACAGAAGCTCGAAAGCATTGGCTCCGTCAATTTGGACGCCATCCAGGAGTTCGAAGAGCTCGAAGAACGCCACAACTTCCTCGACACCCAGTACAACGACCTCGTCCGCTCCAAAGAAGAGCTGCTGGAAGTCATCGCGAAGATCAACGAGACGACGAAGTCTCCATCTTCCAGGTGAAGCCGAGTCCGTTCTGCGTGCTGGATGAGCTTGATGCTCCGCTCGATGAATCCAACATCTCCCGCTTCCTCAAGATGCTGGATAACTTCATCGACAACTCCCAGTTCATCATCGTCACCCACAACAAGCGCACCATGGGCCGCGCGGATGTGATATACGGAGTGACCATGCAGGAATTCGGCGTCAGCAAGCCTGTCGGCGTCCGCATGACCAGTGCCGACCTGAAGCCCTCGAAGCAGGAAGAACTCCGCCTCGAAGCCGAAGCCGCCGCCGATGTCACCCATCACCGCGACACAACACCACCAACGATGATCGTGCCGGATGATGCGGAGTCTGCGACAGAAGATGCTTCGGCATCCACCGAGCCATCGCCACCAACCGATGAACCAGCACTCGCCTCATGATTCAGAGATGACTCAGGGATGCGAGGTGTCTGGAGATACCTCGCATTGCCTTCGATCACCCGCTTGGGCTCAGGCTGCTCTGATCTCTGGCTTGATGAGTTCGTGCGCAAGCACTGTTAAATAGCGCGCAGGCCATCGAATCCACGCTCGTGAGCGTAGCATGCCTGCTTAGAGCTGCACACGATAGGCGAAGGGGTATCGCCCAAAGCGAATCGTGCGGTTCTTTTCATGGGAATTGGAAAGTGAACGACTTGCCCGGAGAAGAATTCTCTGGGCGAGACGAAAGTCTGAGAGGCGTCACTTTCCAGCGAGCCATAGCTCACTTCTCCTTCGCGTAGTCAGCGTAGGCTTCGGCGATTTTGCCCGCCTTTTCGTCGCCATCATGGAAGACGAAGCGGTGACGGAGGGTGATCTTTTCGCCCTTCTTGAGGGTGATTGCCCCGGTCTCAGCCTGAACTTTGAGCTGGGAAAGTCCGAAGGGATTCGCGGTGAACAGGCCGTAGGTGCGGACGTGCCACGGCGTGGGATGACGGAAGCTGCTCGGATGATTCAGCATGGCGACGCCGACGGCTTTGCCACCGACAGTGCCATGATAATCGACCCATTTTGCACGTTTGCCCCAGGCGGCTTCATCGGACAGGCCTTCGCTTGTGATGATCTTTCCGGTGCCTTTGCCGCCCTCTTTGCCACGGTCCACGGCCATTTCGGTCGGCACGCGGATGCTCAAACCGGCGTCTTTCTTGTCATCGACGACGATGTCTCCCTCGCTAGCGATGAGGACAATGTCTACGTCGATGATACGATTGGCACCCTGCACGGCGAAGACATACTCGCGCACCTCTTCGGAAGTCTTTTTCCCAGCGGCATCCACATAATCAGACACGGTGCGGATCACCGCCTTTTCGCCGCCGCTCATGTTCGTGATCTCACGTAGCTTGATGGCTCCCAGGTGCTCGATTCGTGCATTGGTCTTCTTGCTTTCGCCAAAGGTGGCGCGCTCGGCCCAGGTGTCGTATCCGGCGATGCTTTCGTGACCGAAGCAGAGACCGCGATGATGTGGATGGTCGTGTTGCTCACCTTCGACGGTTTTCATCGGGTAAGCTCGGGTCATGGTGACCCCGCTGGTGCCGATGACGGGCCAGAGGTAGGTCTTATTGGCCTGATCGATGACAAGCTCGGTGAGGAACTCTCCATCGAGCTTCACGATGGCACCTCCAGTGGGTGTTTTATCGACGCTGAAGGTGGCGGCGCCGAGGGGTGTCAGCGCGGTGAGGAGGGAAAAGACAAGGAAGGAGGTATTCTTCATGGCAGGCTGGATGAGACGGCAAAGAACGAACTTTGGCGAGATATTCTTCCTCCTATTGATGGGATCTAATGCAACTCTACTCAGATGGTTCAAAAGACTGGCGATCAAGCGAGGATGTCTTTCATCACCTTCGCACCTTCCACGCCGCTGAGCTTGGCATCGAGACCCTGGAACTTGAAGCTGAAGGCGTCGTGCTGGATGCCGAGTTGATGCAGCATGGTCGCGTGGATGTCGTGGACGGTGGTGACCTTTTCCACGGCGGCATAGCCGAGGTCATCTGTCGCGCCATGCACGATGCCTCCTTGGATGCCTGCGCCCGCCATCCAGACGGACATGGCTTTGTTATGATGATCGCGACCGCTGCCGCCCTGTGACATGGGCGTGCGGCCAAACTCGCCTGCCCAGACGATGAGTGTCTCCTCCAGCATCCCGCGCTGTTTCAAATCAACGATCAGGGCTTTGCAGGCGCGGTCGATCTCCTTTGCCTTCAGCGCCACACCTTCCTTTACGCCGCCGTGATGATCCCAGTCCTTGTGATAGAGCTGAATGAAGCGGGTGCCACGCTCGGCGAGGCGCCGTGCCAGCAGGCAGTTTGAGGCAAAGGAGCCATCGCCAGGCTGGCAGCCGTAAAGTTCGAGTGTCTTTGATCCTTCAGCGCTGACATCCATCAGGTCGGGCACACTGGCCTGCATCTGAAAGGCCATCTCATACTGGGCGATGCGCGTGGCGATTTCAGGATCATTGACGAGGGCATCGTGCTGTTGGTTGATCGTATTGATGGCGGCTACGTCGGCTCCCTGGCGATCTCTGGTGACGCCATTCGGGTTTGTGAGATACAAAACCGGATCGCCTTTGGCGCGAAGCTGCACACCCTGATACTTTGAGGGCAAAAAGCCACTGCTCCACTGGCGCGCGGCGATGGGTTGGTTCTGCCCGCCCTGGCCCAGCGAGGTCAAAACGACGAATCCGGGCAGGTCTCCAGCCTCAGTGCCGAGGCCATACGTGATCCAGGATCCCATGCTCGGGCGTCCGGCGATCTGTGAGCCGGTGTTCATAAACATGTGGGCGGGGTCGTGATTGATCGCGTCCGTGGTCATGCTGCGGATCAGGCAGATGTCTTCGATCACGCTGCCGATCTCGGGGAAGAGCGAGCAGATCTCGACCTGGTTCTTACCAAACTTGGTGAAGGTATGCTGAGGTCCGAAGCAGGTCAGCGGTTTTCCCTGAAGCTGCGCGAGCTGCTGGCCTTTGGTAAAGGACTCTGGCATCGGCTTGCCATGCATCTCGGCGAGCTTTGGTTTTGGATCGAAGGTCTCCAGGTGTGAGGGGCCGCCTGCCATGGTGAGCCAGATCACGCGCTTCGCCTTCTGCTTCAGAGGCAGAGCACCCAGGACTCCCTGCATCGGCGCTGCGACGGCTGGTTTGAGCAGGGATGCGAGAGCCAGGGCTCCGAGTCCCTGAGAAGATTTACCCAGGAAGGCACGGCGGTGGAGATTGTGGAAAGGGGTCATGGTGGTGGCCTGAAAAACGGTTCCCTCAGATTACGAGGGTGGCCATGGATTATTCTCCTCTCCGTCATTCAAAAATGATCACAGGTGTCCGAGGTTGAGAATGCACCATAGCGGCGCTAAAGGCAGCACATATGGAAAGCGCAGCGACTCCGCCCTGGGAGGCAAAGAAAAAGACAGCCCCGCGTGGGGTTTTGCGGAAGCTGCTGTTTTGGGGGCTGGGGACCGGTCTTCTTGCCCTGTCAGGTTATGGATTGAAGACAAAACCCATCCCGGTGGAGACGGCGGAGGTGACTCGTGGACCGTTGACGGTGCACGTGG
>JAGKWZ010000098.1 GCA_021151605.1 Verrucomicrobiaceae bacterium | reverse complement strand
CACCATCGAGGTGCCGCCGGAGGCACGAAGAGCGATGGCCTTGCGAGTGGAGGCCGGAATGACACTGCGCTGAATGCCACGCGTGAGCATGAGGCAGTCTGCATACGGTTCGAGAGGCAGGATGGTCTGATCGACGCGTTCGAGGCCGGTGGTGGGGCCTTGGAAGTAGCCGTGGTCAAAGGCGAGCATCACGGTGCGGCCGTCTTTCGGATTGAAGACCTGGCTGAGGCGGTTCTTGAGACCCCAGTCATACTGGTGGGAACCTTTGAGGAAGAAGCCCGGAGTCTCCTGAGGAGTGCTCGTGAAGTATTCTTTTTCCTTTTTGTCTGCTGCGCTGGTGCTGATGTCGGCCATGGTGGTGTGCGGTTAAGTTTAAGGAGCCGCGACTTTGAGCGCGAATCGGGATGGCGCAAGTGGGGAAGCGGGCGGTCATCCGAATCGAAATCAGCGGACTTAAAAAAGCGAACTCGCCATGTGGGTCCTGATCAAATAATCATCATCCCATGATCACAACCCGCAGCCCAGACAGCACAACCTTTCCGGAAAAGAGCCTGCGTCCAGGACTGAATCTAGAATGGCTGGCAGACGAAAATGAATCCTTCCTTCGAGTCGTGCGCCGAACCTGGGACTTCCAGCAATGTCCGGTTATCGCAAAATGACACCACGCTTCCTCATCATCGGCGGAGGTCTCGCCGGCACAACGCTCGCGTGGCGACTTCATCAGCGCGGCTTACCCTTCATGATCGTGGATCGTGATGAGCCGCTCACGTCCTCAAAAGTTGCCGCAGGACTCGTCACACCGATCACCGGAATGCGCTTGAGTCTCAGCTGGCGCTTTGGCGAGCTGTATCCTGAAGCGCTCGCCTTCTATCGCAGCATCGAATCTACGCTCGGCACTCGCTTCTACCATGAGGTGCCCATCGTGCAGCTCCTCAGCAGTGAAAAAGCAGTCGCGCAGTGGCAAAAGCGACGTGATCAGCCTGAGGTGAAGCTTTACCTTGCAAGGCCCGAGCCCGGCCCGCTGGTGAATGACGCCATTTTTGCCAATCCGCTTGGCGGCTTCGTGCAGAAACATGGCGGCTGGATGGATACGGCGGCGTTTTTGTCAGCGAGTCAGCGCTTCTTTGAGAGCGTCGGCTATTGGCAGCGTGGAGATTTTAGTCCCGGTGAAGTGACTTCACGAATCGGCAAAGACTTCATCCATGCCGTCTTCTGCATCGGTTGGGAAGCCTCACGGCATCCTTGGTTTGACTGGGTGCCATTCCAATCAGCACGTGGCACCGTTTTGCAAGTGACTGCCGACACCGGAGGTGAGCCCCGTGTGGTGAACAACGGCTGCTGGCTCCTGCCGCGTGGAGATGGCACCCTGCGCGTGGGGCCGACTTATGAGCTAAATTTCGACCAGCCGCACACGCCCGCGCCAGAGACCATCGCCGCCCTCGAAATGCGGCTCCGTGGTCTGCTCAAAATCCGCTACGACATTACTGGTGCTCAAACCGGCGTTCGACCCATCATCGCCAGGCGGGAGGCCCTCATCGGTAGGCATCCCGCACGGCCCGGCATTGCCTTCATGAACGGTCTCGGCTCCAAAGGCGTCCTGCGTGCTCCCTGGGTTTCGAGACAGCTCATCGAGCATCTACTGGATGGAAACCCCATCGATCCCGAGATGGATCTAGCGGGGAATTTTTAGTCCATCATTCACGGCGCTCTTGGCTTGGGCGCTTTTCCGGGATTTTGGCCGTCCGCATCACGAAACTTCACCGTCTCCCATGGAATCTCCTCTGGCGCATGTTCCTCTTTTCGTGACAATGCGCGCCCCACAATGACTCGCAAAACTCCTGAACAACTCCGCTCCTGGCGCTGGTATGGCCGTGATGAACTCCGCTCTTTTGGACATCGCTCACGAGCGAAGCAGGCGGGCTGGGGAGCTGAGGATTATGTCGGGAAGCCGGTGATCGGCATTTTGAATACCTGGTCGGAACAAAACTCCTGCCACATGCACTTGAAGCTGACCGCCGATGCCGTGCGGCGAGGCATTCTTCAGGCGGGCGGGCATCCGATGGAGATCCCGGTGCTCTCGGCGGGCGAGATGCTGACGAAACCGACGGCGATGTTTCATCGCAATCTGCTCGCGATGGAAACCGAGGAAGTGCTGCGCGCGAATCCTCTCGATGGCGCGGTGTTGCTCGGTGGTTGTGACAAATCCACGCCGGGCCTGCTCATGGGCGCTTTCAGCATGGACATCCCGGTCATTTACATGCCCTGCGGCCCGATGATGAAGGGCAACTGGCGCGGCGAGACGCTCGGCAGCGGCAGCGATGTCTGGAAATACTGGGACGAAAAACGCGCGGGCAATCTGAGCTGGGAGCAGTGGTGCGAGATCGAGGACGGCATCGCTCGCGGCCCCGGCCACTGCATGACGATGGGCACGGCCTCCACACTCACGGCATTGGCAGAGACGCTCGGCCTCTGCATCCCCGGCGCGTCTTCCATCCCGGCGGTGGACAGCGCGCATCTCCGCATCGCTGCTGAGGCAGGCAGACAGATCATCGAGAACGTCTGGCATGACTTGAAGCCCTCGCAGATCGTCACGGAGCGCTCGTTTGATAATGCCATCGCGGTCGATATGGCGCTCGGTGGCAGCACGAATGCCATCGTGCATCTCATCGCCATGGCTGGAAGACTCGGCATCAAGCTGCCGCTGGAGAAATTTGACGAGATCAGCCGTCGCGTGCCGCTTTTGGCAAACATGCGCCCGGCGGGCAAATACCTCATGGAGGAGTTTTATCTCGCCGGTGGCATCAAAGCTCTGCTCAATGGCATGAGTTCGCTTCTCGACATGAACGCGCTGACCATCACCGGCAAGACGATGGGCGAAAACGTCGCCGGTTGTGAGATCTACAATCTCGATGTCATCCGCACGCCGGACAACGCCATCCAACCCGATGGCGGCACCGCCATCCTGCGCGGCAACCTTTGCCCAGACGGAGCCGTGATCAAACACGCCGCCGCCACGCCTGAACTCTGCCAGCACACCGGCCCTGCGCTCGTCTTTGACAGCTATCCCGAGATGAAGGCGAAGATCGACGACATGGAACTCGATGTGACGAAAGACACCGTGCTCATCCTGCGCAACGCCGGTCCGGTGGGTGCTCCAGGAATGCCCGAGTGGGGCCAGCTCCCGATCCCGAAAAAGCTCATCATGCAAGGCATCCGCGACATGGTGCGCCTGAGCGACTGCCGCATGTCCGGCACCAGCTATGGAGCCTGTGCCCTGCACATCGCGCCCGAGTCCGCCATCGGCGGGCCACTCGCTCTGGTGCAAAACGGCGACCTCATCGAGCTGGATGTGCCGAACCGGAAGCTGCATCTGCATGTGAGTGATGACGAACTCGCCAAACGCCGCGCCGCCTGGAAACCTGCGCCGCCGCGCTATCACCGTGGCTACGCGAAGCTCTTCGTCGATCACGTCACCCAGGCGAACGAAGGTGCCGACTTCGACTTCCTCCAGCACGGCCCTGCTGTGCCGGAGCCGGAGATCTTCTAATTCACCCGCCTTTCTAGCATCGAAAGCCCGGCTTGCTGATCGGCTGATACTGGGCAGATACTCCGCCCACCAGACGACTCATGAAAACGCTCCTCTTCCTCCTCGCCGCTGTTGCAGTGGTTCTTGCCTTCACGAATCCCAGCGAGGCTGACTTCCGTGAGCATGTTCGGAAAAAGGAGGGTGTCGCTGGCACGGTCGGTATGGCCGTGGCAGATCTGCTCTCAGGTGGCAAAAAAGGCGGGATCAACCGCGACAACTATATCGTTGCCAGCCGTTTCTATCTCGGTGGTGATGGCATCCTTCCGCGCGAGGACATGGCTTGGGGCATCGGCGGCTTTTTTATCGAAACAAAATGAGGATCGTCCTTCTTCTCGCCACGGTTTCACCCTCGGAGGAGATCACCGAGCCGCTGTTCTTTGTGGCGGCAGCCTGTTTCATTCTGGCGGCGGGGTTGGCTTTGGTCGCGGCAGGCATCCACTTGTTCGCACCCCACAAGAGCAAACTTGGCAGCATCGTGGCGCTGACAGGGCTAGTGCTGGCGCTGGTGGAGTTTGCCTTTGCCTGGCATGTGCGGCACATCGACTTCGTGCCCATCGGTATCGACGGCACTCCGCCGAGCCCGCCGCTCCTGAAGGCGCTATTTGTGCCTTTCGTGCCAGTTTTGATGAATGGGCTGCTGCTGATCGCGCACCGGGCGGCAGCCAAACGCTGAGATCTGCGGCAGTCAAATGTGAGTAGGTTGGGTTAGCCGTTCCCATCTTCAGCAGCACCTGCGCGATCCCGCCAGACACTCAAGTCTCGTGAAAATCCACGCCTCATGCAGGTGGCTGGGCAAGAAAGGTGCTGATGTAAGTACAACTTTCAGGCCGCGAGAGCACAGAGCGGTTGTGTTTACAGCCCTTGCCGCCATACTCGCGCGCCTTTCCGCCGCATGAGCACCGCCCAGATGCCGAGACCCCTGATCCAGCGTACGCAGGAGCCCGTCGGGCCTGTGGAGAAGGCGCGGTATTGGTGGGACCGGTTTTTTGGAAGCCCTCAGGATGGGGTGCAACTGACGGCGACGCGAGATGCGATGTTGCCAGTGCTCATCGAGGTCTTTGCTGGGTTCTCAAAACTCGATGGAGATGTGGAGGAGGAAGAAATCGAGCGGTCTCTGGGCTACCTGCGCTACGATTACTCCGGCGCGATGTACTCGGACATGCGGCGACTCTACTTTGAGGCGCTGCAGCAGCCGCAGAACCTGGGTGAGCGGGCAAAGGACCTGAGCGGGCAGCTCCAAATGGATCAAAAGATCCTGCTGTGCGTGCAGCTGTATTTGCTGATCTCGCAGTCGTTGTCGAACCAGCGGCAGATGGTGGAGTATTATCTCTTCATGACGAATCTGGGCATTGCGGCCCAGGCCATAGACATTGTCTATCAACTGAATGCCGGGGATCGCCCACCCGAGGAAGAGTTTGTCACCAAGAGCGGGCAACCGCTGGAGACGTTGGAGATTGGGTCTCACAAGACGAACTCGGTCGTGCTGCGCTCGCTCTCGGAGGGCTGTGTGATCACGGCCTTCAGGTATCAGAACCTCGTCCTGATCAAAAACACGGGCCGGGTGCCGATCCTCGTGCGCAGCCGCCGTTTGCCGCCAGGTGACTTCTCGCGCTTATATCCCGGAGAGCGCGTGGTGCTGGAGGATGTGACGCTGGATTTCAATGACCTGACGTCCTACTTCAATGCGAAGAAGACACTCACAGGTGCCCAGCTTTACCTCATCCTGACGGAGATGGGTGATGCGGAGATCTCATCCCAGCGCACTCGAGGGACGAACCTGCGTCTGAGCTTTGGGCTTGGCGTCACAGTGGAGGCACTGCGCAATACGAGCGCGACCCTGAATGGTGTGGCGCTGCGTGAGGGCACGCGTGTGGAGGCTTCCATTGAGGACAAAATCATCGCCCACGGGGAGATCGAGATCGCGCTGCGTGACTTGCGGGTGCGGGCGCAGGAGTTTGGTGGGCAGTTTCGTCTGGAAGGGAGCCGAAATACCTACCTCGTCTCCAACAAGCCCGAGCTTCTGGACGAAGGTGATATTTTGCTCAGCGAGGACACGGAAGGGGAGATCCTTCTACGCATCGAGTGCAATTACGCCCAAAAAACCGGCTCGGTGGAGGTGCTTCGTTCATCGCGGCCCATTTTCATCGGCGAAGTGCCCGTGCGAGACCGCATCTCACTGGATGACGGTGCGACGATCACATTAGGAGAGGGGCAATATCTGCGATGCCACTTCAGTGATCGCATCATTGAAGAGGAAAAGAATGTCATCCGCCAGATGGAGGTGCGCGAGCTTTCGCACCGCTTCGACAGCAAAGACACGGCGCTGGATGGCATCAGCCTGATCGCGCGGCGTGGTGAGATGATCTGCGTGATGGGCCCGAGCGGCTGTGGTAAAAGCACGCTGCTGCGAGTGCTCGCAGGTCAGCTGAAAACTCGCGGTGGCGAGGTGCTCATGAACGGGCTCTCGCTGTATGGCAACCGAACGAATCTCACGCCTTACATTGCTTACATTCCCCAGGAAGATGCCTTTGATCCGCTGCTCAAGGTGCAGGAGAACCTGGACTTCTCTGTGGCCATCCGCTGCCCGCATTTGAAGGAGGAAGAACGCCGGAAACGTGTGGAGGCTAAGCTGGCGGAACTGGGGCTGGCAGACATGCGCAAGCGTCTCGCGGGCACGCAGGAGCAAAAGTTTTTATCCGGTGGTGAGCGCAAGCGCCTGAATGCAGGTCTGGACATGATCGGCATTTCTGATGTGTATCTCTTTGATGAGCCGACCTCGGGTCTGTCGTCAAAAGACAGCGAGCATGTGCTGGAGATCATCCGTAGTCTGGCACGCAACAAAATCGTGATGGTATCCATCCATCAGCCGAGCATGAGGCTGCTGCAGACCTTCGACAAGGCGCTGCTGCTGGATAAAGGCGGCAAGATGGCCTACTTCGGCACGCCTCAGGGGCTGCTAGAATACTTCTGGAAGGCCTACAATGACGAGACCGGCCAGCGTGAGGCGGAGATGCCAGGAAATATCACGCCGGACTTTGTCTTCGACGTGTTGGAGACACCGCTGCGTGACATCAGCGGGGACATCATCCAGGAGCGAAGCGCTGATGGCCACATGGTAGCGGCGCGGCGTTTCCCACCCAACTTTTGGCGTGACCGCTATCAAAGTCATCTACTGCTGGAGAGCATGGCAAAGGTGCAGGCCATGCCGGGTGCGACGAATGTGATCTCTCGTCCGCGTGAGGACACTCACACGTCGGCGCGGACACGCACGGTGCCGAAACAGCCGACACATACGCTGCGGGAGGAGAGCATCCTCTTCTACACGAACCTGAAGCGCGCCTTTCTCTCGAAGCTGCGGAACCGGACAAATCTGCTCACGACCCTGCTGGAAGCACCCCTGCTGGCCTTCCTCATCTCAGGTGTACTGAAATATAGCGAGGAAGAGAACTACACCTTTGCCACGGCCTTCCATGTGCCGACCTACCTCTTCATGAGTCTGGTGGTAGCGATGTTCCTCGGTCTGACGAACAGCGCAGACGAGATCATCCGCGATAGGCACCTGCTGAATCGGGAACGTAATCACAACCTGAGAACACTTTACTACCTGTGCGGAAAGGTGATCTCGCTGAGCACCTTCGCACTTGTGCAGTGCTTCATCTACTTGATCATCGGAAACAGCCTGCTGGAGATCCGGGACATGTTCTGGGTTCACCTTTGGTGGATGTTCATCACCGCACTCACGGGCGCGTGCATGGGGCTGCTGATCTCCACCATGGTGGGGGACAATCGCACGGCCATCAATGCCATCCCGCTACTACTGATCCCGCAGATCATCCTCGGTGGGGCGCTGATCAAGTATGAGGAGATGAACAAGAATCTCGACTTCGTCTATTCAGTGACACGCTGGCTGGAGCGCGCGGGCATGACGGAGGAGAGCGAGCCAAGCAAGTTGAAGGTGCCATTCATCTGCCAGTTCATGCCGCTGCGCTGGAGCTACGAAGCGATGCTGATCTCCCAAGCAAAATTGAACCCGTTAACCGCTGCTCAAGATCAGTTGGAAGCGCGAATCCAGGAACTCGTGGATCTGCCAAAAGAGATCAAAATGACCCGCGAGCAGCAGAGGGAGCTGGACACGGCCAAACAGGCACTAGCCGTGGTGTCCGGCCTTTATGCGAAGAATGCGGATGACGCGGTGGATCTGCTCAATCAAGTGCGCAATGCCACCATCCATGGCCAGCTCGACGATAAACTGCTGAAACGTGCGCTGGCGCAGCAGGACGGCGTGAGCGCTGAGGAGGTCTATGTAAACCGGAAGGTGCTAGATCTCGTGACAAAGGCGGAGATGGAGCGTGAGGACTACCGCCGAAAACGGAGTCCAAATGTCTTCTTCGGCACAAGCAAACGCTACTTTGGCACGGAGTTCAGCACGCTGTGGATCAATGGCCTCGTGATGTTGTTTATCATGGCGCTGATCCTGACGGGAGTGCAGCTGGCGCTCAGGCGGCAATTGACGAAGGTGTGATCAAGCCGGGGACATCCTCTGCGAGGAAGCGGCGGGAGACTTCGACATATTTGAGAGCGAGCTGTTTGTTTGCCGCCTGCTCTTCGGGGCTGAGCGTGCGCACGACCTTCGCGGGCGATCCCATCACGAGGGAGCCTTCGGGCACCTGCATATTCTTCGTTACGAGGGCACCTGCGGCGATGGTGCTGCGTGCGCCGATGACGGCTCCATCGAGAATGATAGCTCCCATGCCGACGAGGACTTCATCACCCACCGTGCAGGCGTGAACGATGGCACGATGCCCGACGGTGACCCGATCTCCGAGAATGCAGGCATGATCGTCGCTGACGTGGAGCACCGAACCGTCCTGAACATTGGACTGCACACCAACCGCAATGCGGTTGATATCGCCGCGCAGAACACTGCCAAACCAAACACTCGACTCCTCACCTAGCTCAACAGCCCCGATTACAATGGCTCCAGGGGCGATAAATGCTGACTTCGGCACGAACGGTCGGACGTCAGGAATCAAGAACTTTTTAAGGTAAGAGGGGCTCATAAATCCACGTGGATGCTGGGCTGGCGGTAATTTTAGTGTTTGACGGAAAAGGATGGCAGCCGCTAAATCGTTTCTGATACCGCGATTATTAAGCGGAAAATCCAGAACACATTAGCAACCAACAAACGGACAACAATATGAACAAAGCTCAACTCCTCGAACTGGTGCAGAAGAATCTTGGTGGTGAAACCAGCAAGCGTGCCTCTGCAGACGCCCTCGAAGCCGTGCTCGCAGCCATCGCCAAAGGTGTAAAGAAAGACGGCAACGTGCAGCTCATCGGCTTCGGCACCTTCAAGGTCTCCAAGCGCGCTGCCCGCACTGGCCGCAATCCAAAGACCGGCGCTGCACTGAAGATCAAAGCCTCGAAGACCGTTCGCTTTGTGGCCTCCTCCACTCTGAAGGGTTCCCTCTAATTCGGGCACTTTTACCGAGTACGAAAAACCCCGCAGTGACCGTGACCTGCGGGGTTTTTTTATGCCTTCATCAGAGTGTCATTAGGGAGCCAGTGCTGCACGCTGGAGGAGTTCGACGCCGTAGTCGGCAGCAGGAATCCAGAGGTCCAGAGATGGGGTGAATGCAGCACGATCCACACGCAGCCAGAGATTGGTGGGTGTATCATAGGAGGCGACTGCGGTAAGCTGACCCGTGCCAGGGTGAATGGAGGCGACTTCAAGATTGCCGTAGCTGCTGGCCAGAAGATGGCCGCCAGCCACATTCAGTAGCGCTGGTGTTTCGGTAGTGGTCCAAGTGTTGATCTGGGCGAGGCGGCCCGTGCTGGCATTGTAACCCACGCCAACCACACCGACGCTACCTGTGTCCCGTGCGAGGTAAAGGCGCACGCCATCGGTGGCAGTAGCGCTGTGGAAGGGAGTGGCGGTGATGTAGCTGTCGAGCTGCCAGGCGCTGACGCCATCGTATCCACTTGCCTGAATGACACGGCTTGCGGGGCCGCTGCTGCTGATCTGCTGATCACTATTGGTGAGGATCACCGCGCCCTGCGCGTCTGCCTGGGCGACACTGAGAAGCTGCCCGGGGATGGAGACGGGATCACGCAAGACGGGAGTGTTTGTGCGCCAGTCGATGACCTGGAGCCAAGAGGCAACGCGTGACGTGTAGAGATAAGGGAAATAAGGGAGGATCGAAGCGCTGGTGTTTTTCTGTGGTTTGGGAAGTGGCTCCTGCACGGCGGTGTCGTAACTCAGGAAGATAAATCCGCTCTGAGCGAAGGCTGTGCTGGTGCCGCGTACGGTGCCATTCACGTGGATGACCTGCGTTGTGCCTGCACTAAGTCCCGCGGCTTCCAATGACACTGGACAGAGTACTGCAGCAGGTGAACTAAGGGCCACTGTTGGGGGGAGGACTGCAATGGGGGAACTAGCGGTTGCTACTGATGGAGGCGGACTCGCCACAGGGGCATTGGCCACTGCGATTGTCCCTGGAGCTACTTTGAGGACGGGCTGGATGGTGAATACGGGACCCCACCACCAAAAGTAAGATGTCTGCACAGGTATGTGCCAGACGAGTTGTTGATCTCCAACCCAGAGAGGTTTCACGCTATCAAGCTTGAGTTCCCAGGAGTTCAGGCCGGTGAGGTCATGCTCCACACGTCCTGTCTCTGAGACGACTGGTGGTGTGCTGCCGAGGTCGAGTACCAACGTACGAAGGCTTTGAGGCTGTTGCGCTGCTGCTGGAATCCACTGGGCGAGAATGAGCTTATTGTCCTTCTGTGTCTGCCCGACGATCTGCCCCACGCCGAGGTCGATAATCTGCTCCAGGGCGTCTGGATCATTGGCTGATGTGATCCGGAGTTTTGCGTTGCCGCTGGCTGTTGCTAATGCGGGCATGCGCAGGATCATGCCCCCATACCAGTAGCCGGAATTACCGTCTTCGATTTGCACCAGATGACCGCCAACAGGGACGACGCGATCAGTGCGCCATGCCAGAGGAAGCTGAATCACCGGAGCCCCGCTGGACGTTGGGTCAGTGCTGTGAACGAGGAGTTCCTGGCCGGAGATCGTGACGAAGTGACCTGCGATGAAGCTGCCACGCCGCGGATTGAAGTTGTGCTCGATGGTGGCGCCTGCGGTCAGGGTGTCCGCGCCGACATTGACGACTTGGATGGCTTTCTGCTGGCTGCCGGTGTTCCAGTCCCAAGTCTGGAAGGGCACCATGACCACGCCCTGATCAGGGAGATACTCGACCGCCTTTTCATCGTAGTTTGCCTCGCTCCAGCTGTGACCGCCCTCGGGTCCGAGCGCCAGGCGTGAGAGCAGGGAGGGAGCCGTTACATCAGCAACATCAAAGAGGGAGACGGTGACGCGCCCGCTTTCGACTCCAACAGCGAGTAGCTGATCGCCGAGAGGTTCGAGGTAAGTGCTCCAGCCGGGCACTTCGAGCACGCCGGAAAGAACTGGCGCGGCAGGATCGGCGAGATCGACGATGAAGAGGGGATCAATCTGGAGGAAGGTTACCACATAGAGGCGATCACCATCAAAGCGGGTGGCATAGAGGCTTTCTCCACGCGCGCCTTCGAGTTCCAGAGCGGCGAGCGGGGTGATGGTGCTGCCAGCGATGGGGAAGGTTTCCACCCAGGTCTGTCGGTCATTCCAGTTCCGCCAATCCAAAGAAACGGCGACGACGGCATCTCCGACGATGCTGATTTTGAATTTATCCTGAATCTGGCCGCGCGGGGTAAAGGTCTTCAACAGGGTAGGTGCCGCCGTGATATCGATCAGGTGAAGAGCGCGCTGCTGGGTCGAATAGTTGTTGAGGTAATTCTGCGTGCCGATGAGCAAATGCCCGCCAGCGGCCTGAAGAACGGCGCTGTAAGCCGGAAAACGAAGTGTCCCGAGCTTGGTCGCTGCACTGAGATCAGCGAGGTCGATACTGGTTAGCACAGCTTCGCTGCTCCAGTTCAGATTGTTCGCGCTAGAAGACCAGACGCTGCACAGCACATGCAGCGTGGTGCCGATGAGACGGCTGTCGGTGATGGCGCCTTCCAGAGGCACTTCACCGACGATGGCAGGCACGCCGGCGGTGACGCGGATGAGCCAGATAGTGGCTGCGCCTTGCCGTGCTTTATCATTGGAGCGTCCGAGCAGTGCCACCTGGGTGCCAGCGGCATCGAGCACGAACATTTGCTCTCCGCTCGCAGGCAGGCGCAGGCTGCCAGTGCGCACGGGCTGCGTGGGATCGCTGAGGTCCAGGATCTGCAGCCCACGGTATTGATTAAAGAAATAGACCTGATCTCCCACGATCTGCCAAATGTCTGACTCAACGACCTTCGT
Organism: Verrucomicrobiaceae bacterium; assembly: GCA_021151605.1. Lineage (GTDB taxonomy): Bacteria > Verrucomicrobiota > Verrucomicrobiia > Verrucomicrobiales > Verrucomicrobiaceae > Prosthecobacter. Next base: position 5,777 of record JAGKWZ010000098.1, on the reverse strand, counting down.
GGCGGCTGCACCGCCCTTCGTGTCTGCGACGGCTGTGGTGGCGAGGACATTGCCAGATACGACCTGCGACTGCATCATCACCGGACCGCTGCTGTTGAGGTCTTTGCGGTCAAAGCTGCGTTTCCCGCGCTGGAAGCGAGCTGGGAATTTGGCGTTGCGGTAGCCTTGCACACGCAGGCTAGACGCTGGGATGTCCGTGGTGAGTTTGATGGTGGTCAGCCTGGTGGCTCCAGGCAGCACACTCATCGTCGAGTTCGGATATACCACCGAGATTGGTTTCCATCCATCACCAGACTTTTGCTCAAGCACGACTTGCTGGATGCCACGTTCCACTGCCACGGTGAGGACTTTCTTTTTCAGCGCGAAGCGCAAAGACACCGCAGGAGAGCTGGCGGTGCTGCTTTGTGCGGCGAGAGCTGCGGGCGGGCTGCTGGCTACCAGAAGGGCGGCGAGGCAGGTGAGGAAACGTGGGATCATGGCTGGTTGGGGTGGAGAGATTACTGGAAAAAAGGGCGGTAAGGCAAGTCTGATGGTGATTTACCTGCTACTTAAGGTGCTGGCGGAGTTGTCGCTTGAGTCGTGGACTGGACAGGGACGGCGATGACGGCGGCATTTGTGCCAGCTGTGATATATGACTGGATGGCAGTCTGAATGGCAGGGTCTGAAACAAAGTTCACTTGCCCCCCCCGAATGGAGTAACCGCTCAGATCGAACATCCCGGAAAGGGTCACACTGTCGGTGGTGATTTTTGCGTTGGTGCCAGATTGGAGCCATAAGGTGCCGGAGCCAATTCGCGAGACGCTTGCGCTAGCTGGCTCAGGGCCGACGCTCACGCTGACGTTGTCTCCAGTCACCGTAGCAGCAAGCAGGGCCTCATCCTGCGGCTCAGACAGATCCGGCGTCACTGTAGATACAGGCTGGAACCCAGCCTTATCAGCATCCAGCCGAAACTGCTGCAACTGCTGTTGCGTCAGCACGCCTTCAGGCGGAGCGGAATCCTCAGGCACGACATAGAGGGCGAAGGTGGGCATGGGGATCACGCCCATCATGTCGCGCGAATCCGTCATCTGGCGCAGCGCCTCCCATTGCCCGCGGGAGGCCTGGGTGAAGCCATCGTCCGTCACGGAGAGTCCCAGCAGCCCTGCATCTTCCCAGAGATCCGCCACACGGCCTGCGTCCTCGGCCATCGCCGTGCCTTCGGGTGTGAGGCGGCCTGCCAGCAGATCTCCGAGAGAGCGCTTTTCAGCAATCTGAGGAAAGATGCCCTGCTGGAGGATGAGAGTGATGCTCGTGGCCTCCACCTGCACATCGCACCCAGCCAGCGCGGCCACGGCACGCACGGCTTTGAGGTAGGGGATGTTGGCACTTTGGAAAGTGACTCGCCGCCCTGCTGCACCTGCGGGCACGGTCACGCGCAGGGAGTTCAGTGGCAGGGTCTTCAGGTAGTCTGCCTGCACAAGCTCCTGCTGAAGGATCGCCAGAGCCTGACTCAGCGGCACGCGTTCCAGCATGACGCCATTGAGGAAGAAGCCATCCAGCCGCTCCGTCAGAGTCGCTTCGGGAGTGGCCCCTTGGGCGGCGACCATCTCGACTGGCGGCGCAGGCTTGAGCTCGGTCTTCGGCGGGGTGAGCGGCGTCACGGAGGGCACAGGCTGCACGGGTGCTTTTGGTGTGGATTCCACCACCTGCGGCACTGCTACTGGAGAGGAGGGCCAGAGCATCGCGGTGATCAGACCCAGCACCACCAGTGCGGCGGCAATCGCAAATCCGCGCAGCGAATTGGCTGGCTGCGGACGCGGAGCCACCATCGTCTTCGTGCGTGGCGTGACGGCCAGAACCTTCCGGGCCTCGATCTCCACATCCCGAGCCTTCACCGTATCCGCCAGCAGTCCGTCAAATCTGGCGACAGCGGCAAACTCGGCCGCGCATTCCGGGCACTCCGTGACACAACGCCAGAGCAACTCCGCCTCCGCCGCCGTGGCGGAGTCATCCATCCAGCGTTCGAGCAGGACGGCAAATTCAGCACTGTCAGCGCGCGGAGTCATGATTCGTCCAAAGTAAGGCCAAGCCGACGCTGCACGCAGTCGCGGAGCTGGCGGCGGAGTCGGCTGAGGGTTTGATAAAGGGCATCAATGCTGAGTCCAGCGTCAGCCGCCATCTTCTCAATGCTGTGATTCTGGTGATAACGCTCGCGGATGAAGCGTCCGCTGCGCTCTGGGAGCTGCTCCAGGCAATGATGCAGCGCCTTTTCGCGGTCCGCCCAGGGAGCCTCCGCCTCATCTGCGGCGAACCCGGCGGAGAGCGCCTCCAGGGTTTCCACCGTGCAGGACTCCGGCAGCTTTCCACGAAGGCGGCGGTCCTCCAGGATCTTGCGGATGGCGATCCCCCGTGCCCAGGCACCGAAGGGGCGGGCAGGATCATAGAGGTCAAATTTCTTCCAAAGGATCATCGCCACCTCCTGAAACACATCTTCCCGCGTCACCACATCCCGCACTGCCGCGCCAATAAACGCCCGCAGATCCGCCTGCACGGGCAGGAAGTAGGGGAGAAATTGATCGTGGCTCGGGTCAGACATGGCAGGGCTTCACTGTCACTTTGGCAGACCGCCCAGATTTCTGACAAAAAATCTTCAGTAGAGGCAAAATCAGCGGTTTTTCACCAGCCGCTGCATCTCCTCCACACTGATTTCGAGGTCGATCACCCCGCGCTGCTCCGGCCACCAGAGGTCCAGCGTGCTGTCCTTCACCCATTGCTCCAGCGTCAGACCGGTGATGTCCATGTGCGGCCGTGGATGCGTGAACGAAAAGCTCACCGGCCGGCGCGCCTGCTGCCACAGCATGTCATTTCGCGCGGAATACCTCTCGTCAGGCTCGCACGCGGTGCGCACCTCCCGCAGCGCGGGTGAGTGCAGCAGCGCCAAAAAGTTCTCCTCGGGCTCCCAACCGTTCACGCGCAGGTCTCGTCCACTCGAGCGAGGAAACAGCAACGGCAGCCTGCGGTGCAGATTTGCCCAAAAGTGGATGTCGTTGCCCACCGACTTCTTCCTCGCGCCGAAGTTCAACCTGCGCCCCATCTCCAGCAGCACCGTCTCCGAGCGCACCTCATGCACCGGCATCGAAACGACTCGCTGCATGCGCTGCACGGCCAGTTTGAGCTTCCACGGGCCCGCCTCCGGCGTCCTCACGTGCTTCTTCAGCGGATCACGCACATCCATGTCCACATTGCCATGCCACAGCGAAGCCGCTGGATAATGCGCCATCAAAGAGCGCGTGTGTGCCTGTGTCATCCAGTGCTCACGGCGGCTCTTTTTCTCACCCCAGTGGTAGTCTGACACACCTGCGAACTCCACCACGCTCGCCACGTAATCCGGCGGCAGTCCGGTGACAAACAAGCCCGGCCACAACTCCTGCGCAGCCTCATCTGGCCGTTCGCCGATGTGCAAAGCCAGTTTTGCATCCACAAACGGCCGATCCGGCTGTGAAAGCCAGTCATGACGCCAAAACAGCAACGTCACCGCCGTCAGCAGCACGCCGCAAAGGAGCAAAGCAGCCGCACGCCTCCGCAGCGTGACGCACCACCACACCAGCAGCATCGTGAAACTCCAAATCACCGCCGCCAAGACCCACGCACTTACTTTTTCGCCAACGCCGCGCATTTCGTCTTCCAGCGGCAACAGGCCCATCAGACACGCGAGGCCTAAAACACCACAAATCACGCCTTTGCGGCCCGAATCACTCATCGCGGCACAAACAGCCACCAAGCCTCCCGACACCAGCGCGGGCAAAACACGCGCCAAAACGAGCCCCAGCCACTCCCCCGCTCCAAAACCCATTTCCAGGCCGTCCAGCACACCGCGGGCGATCCACGGCAGCAGCAGCGCCAGCATGAAAAACGTCACTTTGCCCATCCAAACCGCCTCACGACCGATCGGACGCGTGTGCGAGGCCATCTCGGCATTTCCCGGTGTATCTGCATGGATCGAGCGCACGATGATGAGCAGCGCCAGCAGCCCCGGCAGCGATTCCGGCATCGGCAGTTCCCACACACGCACCCGCAGCGATTGCCACCACTGCGAAGCCAGCAGCATCACCCAAAGCAAAACCAATCCCCACTGCGCGCGCCATTCCTGCGCATGCTGATGCCTCACGCGAAAAAAGAAACCCGCACTCATGGCTTCACCTCCGTTTTGAGCTCCCAGCGCATCTTTGTAGCGTCATAGACAAAATCCTTCGCGCTCCACTTCCGGCAATCGAGCTGGAAGGCACGCAGAGCCTTCGGTTCCGGCTTTGGGTCCGGCACATCAAACATCGCCCCATGCGCAGACTCCAGCACTTGGAGCGCATCGTCGTGCTCCATGTCCTTTGTAGCAACACTTCGCAGCAGCCAGTCGAGCGCCATCGCATCGCCCAGCGCCACCGCCGCCTCCAACACCCAGCGCTCCGGCTGCTGCAAAGCGCAAGCCTTCGGCAGATGGTCATACTCACGTCGGGTCAGCGCGACCGCCTTGTCTCGATAAGCGGGCTTCTTCGCCAAGTAGCGCAGATTTACCGCGCTGATGGACTTTGAAAAATCGGTCCACACTTCTTCGTCCGTTCGTGGACGGTAATTGCCCAACATCCGCCACAGGGGCTCGTCCGAGCCAGATTGAACGGCCTCGATGCACGCCAGGATGAAAGCCTCGCGACTCTCCAGGCCTGGCAGCGGGTCAGCTGAGCGTTGCTGAAACGTCCCTACTTGCCCCTCCACTGCACGCACCGCCAGATACTGCGTCATGTGCGGCTCTTGAGACGCCGATGGCGTGCAGCCTTTGATCTTCGCCAACTGCAACACCTGACCCGCCACACAATCCGTGAACGCATGCCAGCCGCGCATGCCTTTGTGTAGCGTTCCCAGCAGCAACTCCGGCTGCTGGAGGAAATACGGTGCCAGCATCTGGGCTACCTCCAGATCATTTCCCGGCCATTTCGGCTTCAATTCCTCATCCAGGTCTTCCCGGCGCTCATACGTCACCTCCGCCGCATACACTGCCGCGATGAACTTCGCGATCTCCTCGCGGGATGCCTTCAAATCTGGTTTTGTCAGGCTCTTCACATGCTCCAGAAAGGCCACGCGCGGGTTCGCTGGCGTCAGCGATGCCGGAGTCTCCGGCCACTGATCTTTGTGACGCCAATCATCGCTGATATCGACCCTGGAGAGCTTCACCTCATGCTGCGAGGTGCCGAGATAGTCGCCCCCGATCCACACCAGCTCCTGCTGCGCCAGATTCTCCATCGTCACACCCGTTCCAGGCAAAAGCACTGGCCATAGAAACGTGACCTCGTGCTGGAAAGTCATCCAGCCGTGATTCTCACCACGCTGTTGATCGATCCCTGTCATCACCTGCTGCCACACGAGGCGCTTGTCAGCCGCCCAAAGGCAAAGCACCGGCATAAATGGACGCGCCGCATTCCTCCCGGCAAAAGTCACATGCCGCTCCCGCAGCCGCAGCGTCAGCGCTCCTTTGCGCTCGTGGCCGCGATTGTCCGTATTGACGATCACTTTCATCACTTCGATTTCGTTTTCCGGAGTGCGTATCGTAGCGCCTTCCTTCAAACGCATGCGCCCCAGTTCCCGCACGCGCAGCCAGTCAGCGGCCAGATGCAAATCCAGCTCCAGAGGCTTCCCGGGCTTCATATCCGGCGGCAGGCTCGCCAGACGGACATTTTCCAAGCGCCCCTGCATGAGCACCAGCACCCGGTCTGCCACGCCAAAAACCGCATCCATGTTGTGCTCGATCA
>JAGKWZ010000454.1 GCA_021151605.1 Verrucomicrobiaceae bacterium | reverse complement strand
AGCCGGAGGAGATCCGTGCTGGTGTGGGCGTAGGCGTAGGGATTCCGCAGGTCTGCACGGTATTCGTCATTCGCGAACTTGGTTTGCCAGCAGGAGAACCACAGGCCGCTGGTGAGGGCGATGGTTAAAAGAAGGTGGCTGATGCGTCCCCGGAAAGAAGACCACAGCCAGCCTGCGCCAGCACCAGCGAGCAGTGTCAGGCTGTGCTGGGCGGTGAGGATGCACCAGGGGGTCTTGTAACTAAGAAGGGAATAAACTGCCAGCAGGGCGAGTGTATAAACGGAGAGGAAGACCATGAAGGCCTGGCGGGCGGTGTTTTTAAAGTCGCCGACGAGGGAGTAGATCATGCCCACCAGACCCAGGGCGACGATCATCGACTCGCTCCACACAAGGCCGTCTTTCCGATAAACAAGGAGGGTCAGGTAGTAATGCCAGGGTTTCTCGTGACCGCTGCCTTCGCTGCGCTCGAAGTAATGGCCGAAGGTCAGGAAGCTGTCTTGCACAGCCTGCCAGTCGCGGAAGCCACCGGAATACGAGGCAATGGAGACAAGGAGGGCAGGGATGAGCACCCATAGCCATGGGGATGAGATGCGTTTCTTTGAAGAAGAGGAACTGAGACTCAGGCTGTTGCTCTTTCTCGGCTGGAAGTCGCCGATGAGGACTCGTGCGACGATCCACCCAGCGAGGGCGGCGCCCACATTGATGATAAAGGTTTCCTTCGTGGCGTGAGCAAAGCCCAGTGACATGCCGCCGAGGATGAGCCAGAGACGACCTCCACTCTGGGAGAAGCGCCAGAAACAGCCGAGGGTCAAAATGATGAGCAGGGTGAGCTGCATCTCCATGATGAAGTAGCGGCTGTAATAAGCCATCATCGGAGACACGGCGGTCATGAGCATGGCCAGGGCCGTGCCGAGCCGCCCAAGTGGAGCGACGAAGAGCAGGGCACTGAGGATGACGGCAAAACCACAAAGTGCGACGACGAGGCGAAGATCGCCATCAGTCCAAGTGCTGGGATCAGCCCAAGCTGTGAATTTTCCCCAGGTGCTGGTGACCTGATGGAGCGCAGGACCGTGGTAATCCTTCGGGTCGTATTCGAAATGCCCATCCTGCCAATAATCTGCTAGCTTCATGCCTAGGATGGCCTCATCGGCATGCATGGGGCGGCGGTCCAAGTCAGGCAGCCGATAGAAGAAACCCAGTCCCACGGCCAGGAAGGCGAGGACGAGAAAGGAGACGATGGAGATGCTGACCTCTTTGCGTGGAGCCATAGGGGGCGCGCATGATGGCGGCATCTGGGCGGAGCGCAAGCAGTGGAGTTTAGACGATCTTCCCAGCATCAGCATTTCTCTCAGGTCAGAGTGGAAGATGGACGAAGTGACGAGAAAAACTCGTCACCGAGCTTGACGCTGCGTGTGGGGGGGTATTCTCCGCCCTTCCCCATTTGCCGATGATTGATCACTCCGCCCAAACTCAGAAAGCCGACGTTTTGCTCGAAGCTCTGCCCTACATGCAGGGGTTCCGAGGCTGCACCTTTCTCATCAAAGTCGGCGGCAGCGCCATGGAGGACCCAGTCGTCGTGGATCAGTTCCTGCGTGATGTCGTCTTTCTAGAAGCCGTTGGCATCAATCCCGTGATCGTTCACGGGGGCGGCAAGGCCATTTCCAAAGCCATGCAGGAGAGCGGCTTGGAAGCGCGCTTTATCAACGGCATGAGGGTGACAGACGAGGAGACGATTAAGATCGTCGAGCAAACACTCGCCCGGGTCATCAACCCCGAAATTGTGACGAAGATCAATGCCTTTGGCGGCAAAGCCGTGGGCATTCCCGGCACGGAAGTCTTCCAGGGACAGCGTATGAAGGCGGAGCTGGGCTGGGTAGGGGAGGTCACAGACTGCAAGCTAGGCCTCATCCAGGCAGCGGTCTCAGGTGAATTCGTCCCCGTCGTCTCGCCCGTGGCACGTGATGCAGAGTCGGGCAAAACCCTGAACGTCAATGCCGACCTCGCTGCATGTGCGCTCGCCACAGGTCTAAAGGCCACGAAGCTCATCTTCCTCAGTGATGTGCGCGGCGTGATGCGTGATCCAAAAGACGACTCCACGCTCATCCCCAGCCTGGATGAGTCGGCGATCCAGGCCCTGAAGGCCGAAGGTGTCATCAGTGGCGGAATGATTCCGAAGGTGGACTCCTCCCTGGAGTCTCTCCGCGGCGGCGTGGGAAAGGTGCATCTCATCGACGGGCGCATACCCCACGCCTTGATCCTCGAGATCTTCACCGACCGTGGCATCGGCACGGAGATCCACCTTTGAGCCGATCCGAACCGTAAGGACATCAACACCAGCTCGCTGTCCTCCGAGCTCACTCACCCTTTTTCCAGATTACCCCATGTCTTCCTCCCATCCCGAATGGCTCAGTCAGTATGTCTTGCCAAACTACGGTCGCTATGATGTATGGCCCGTCCGTGGCGAGGGGCCGTATGTCTGGGATCACCAGGGGAAAAAGTATCTCGACTTCGCCGGCGGGGTGGCCGTGTGTCCACTGGGGCATTGCCCACCACCGGTGGTGAAGGCCATGACCGAGCAGGCCAATACCCTCATCCATGTCTCAAACTGGTACTGCATCGACAAGCAGGCCGAACTCGCCCGCATCCTGGTGGAGGAATGCGTGGAGATTCCCGGCAAGTGCTTCTTCTGCAACAGCGGAGCCGAGGCCAATGAAGGTCTCCTCAAACTCGCCCGCAAATACGGCCAGGCCACCGGCGGTCGATATGAGATCATCAGCTTCAGTGGTTCCTTCCACGGCCGCACCTTTGGCGCGATGACCGCCACCGCTCAGGAAAAAATCCACGGCGGCTTTGGCCCCCTGCCTCCGGGTTTTGTCTATTCTCCTTTCAATGACATCGCCGCACTCGAAGCCGCCATCACGGACAAGACCGTGGCCATCCTTTTAGAGCCCGTCCAGGGAGAGAGTGGCGTGAATGCTGTCACGCCCGAGTTCCTCCGCGCTGCACAGCGCCTTTGCCGGGAAAAGGATCTGCTCCTCCTGCTCGATGAAGTCCAGGTCGGCTTTGGCCGTGCAGGCGAAATGGCCGGCTGGCGCAGCATCATCCCTGGCGATGAAATCCAGCCAGATGGCATCAGTTGGGCAAAGGCCATCGGCAGCGGTTTCCCGCTCGGTTCCTTCTGGGTGAATGATCGCCGCGATCTCAGCAAGCTGCTCGGCCCCGGCACCCATGGCACCACCTATGGAGGCTCCCCGCTCGCCTGTGCCGTCGGCATTGCCACCTTGCGCACCATTTTGGATGAAAACCTCTGCGACAACGCCAAGACACGCGGAGCCGCCATCTCCGAGGCCGCTCGTGCCTGGAGCCATCCGCTCATCAAAGAGGTTCGCCAGATCGGCCTCTTCATCGGCTTTGAGCTGAATGCCGAAGCCATCGCGGCCAAGTCCGTCGGCAAACTCCCCTCCATCTACCTTGCCCAAAAGCTGCTCGATGCCGGCATGATGGTCACTCCTGCAGGGCCAAACGTCGTCCGCTGGCTCTCCCCGCTCAACATCACCGAAGCCCATGCCGCCGAAG
>JAGKWZ010000453.1 GCA_021151605.1 Verrucomicrobiaceae bacterium | reverse complement strand
GTATAAGGCAGACCTCAAGGAGAAGCTGCGCGTGGAAATCCACCGCTTCGCCGAGAAGAACATCGACATCCCAAAAATCACGACCTACGCGAACCCTGAAGTCGTGTTCAAAACCTTCACAGCCACACCGAAACTGGCAACGTTGGAGATGGTGGAGCAGCGGTTGCAGTCTGCGAATCTCGCTACAGGGGAGGAACGCCGCGAGGACGCTGTCGAAATCAATGAGGTGGCAAATCCCCGGAAATTTCTGGCGCAAAGGCTACTCGATGAAGTCGAGGAACTCGACATCACGGACAAGGAGTATGTGCTCAAAGCAGTGGACGACTACATCGGCGCTTTGGCGAAACCCGATGATGAGCTGCGAAAGCTCGTCCATCTTTACCGGGTTCCAATTGTCGAAGACCTCAAGACTCAAATCCGGGCGAACATCTATGACCAAACGGAAGTGACGCATAAGATGGAGGACGGATTTATCGTCTTCGGTGGCTTTACGAAGACCGTTCTCGCTGAAGGCGGAACGCTCGACCTCCGGGCTGACTTGCCGGCCAGTTCAGACGTTAAGCGCTTTCTATACACAGGTGTCACCAAAGGCCTGTTCGATGCGGTTGGGTTCGATTCGTTACCAGAGCGCGAATTGGCGGTTGTGATGGAAGGCGACGAGAAGGTCCTAAAGTGGCTGCGCCCTCCACTTGATCAGCTGCCGATTTTCTATCGTGGCCGGTTCTACAATGTGGACTTCGTGGTCGAGACCGCGACGACCAAGTTCCTCATCGAAGTGAAAGCGCGAAACTCACTGAATGAGGGTGATGTGCGCGAAAAGGCGAAATCAGCCATCCGCTGGTGCGAAGTCGCGTCAGGCGTGGAGAAGGGAAAGAAATGGGAGTATCGCCTGGTTCCCGACGATGCGGTTAAGCGGACGAGCGACTTTCATTTCATCATCGGACAGGCTGTAACTGTTGTTTAATCGAGTTCGGGGTCTATGCCGTGTCGGGTGCTCGTATAGTTTCGGTGGCGACGTATCCACCTTTGCTCCTGCCGATCAATTCCCGACTAATGCCACGCTCACGAGCCAGGGTGGCTCTACAACTCACTTCCCCCCGGCTTTCACCTTCAACCGCTCCTGCCAGTCCTTGTGCTTCTGCTTGAAGGCCTGGAACTCGCGATACTCGTCGGGAGAGATGCGGCCGTCTTGGTCTTCGTCGATGGCATCGAAGACCCATTCGTAGCCGGGCTTGGATTGGTTCCATTCATCGCGGGAGTTCCAGCCAGCGGCGCTGGTTTCGTTGAGTTCGAGGATTTGACCGGCATCGAGCAGGGCGCGGCGATAGCGTGGGAAGTCGATTGTCTGCACGGCGACGTTCTCCTGGATCGCATGCGCGGCGGCGATGCCGGCGGAGAGGCCGAGCGTGATCCACACGGGCTCCATGCGGATGCAGGTCATCGCGATGTGACTCGCGGAGCAGCACACGGGCACGAGGAGGTTCTCGCACTCGCTCTGCTTCGGACGAATGGCTCGATACGGCAGACGATGAATGCCGCTGTGTGCCGGATTCGCCTTCATGATGCTGAACTCGCCGCCGCTGAGCGCGATGCCGCCCTCGTGAGCGATGGTGGCATAGGGCCAGTCATCGACGCCGTAGCTGCCGAGGCCGACGGAGTCCTCGGGGCTGGCCGCGCCTTCGAGATCCTTTTGCGTGACGACGTAGTCCGACTTCATGCGCCGTGCCTCGCGCACGTAGAGCTGATGCGGCCAGCCGTTCGTCTCATCAAAAATGCCGCGCTGAAAGCCGATGGCCTCCGCCCTTTCGCGCAGGTCGGGTGGTGCGGTGGGATCGGTGCGCAGGAAGTGATACATGCCGCGCACGAAGTTCATCTGATCCCGCCAGATGCGCGAACGTGTGGACCAGTCGCCATCGGGATAGGCGGCGTTCTCACCGGCCATCGACTGCGCCCAGAGTGCGCGGCTGGAATTGCCACTGAAGATGCCCCAGCCGTTGTTCTCCGAGTATTCGCCGAGCACGTGCATCTTCCGCCCCGCTCGCATGTCCACGCCCTTTTGAAAACCGCGACGGAAGATCTCATAGCGGCGCGGATCGTAGTCGTCGGGCTTCTCGATGCGGATGGGGTCCTTGCGCGTGAGAACCCATCGGAAGGCATACATCATTGTGAGCTTGTCCGCGCTGCCGGGCGGGCCGATTTGAATGTCCTGCACGAATGGTAACAGGCCGCTCTTCGGATCGCCTGGCTTCACATACGGATCGATGTCGTAGCGCATCAAAATCGGCCGCACGCCGCCGAGCGACTCGCCATACTCCTCACGCGACTCACGGCCCCAGGTGTAGCTCACGCCGGACTTCGCCATCAGATCGCCCTCATACGAGCAGTCGATGAACATCCGCGCCGCGACGGTCTTCGCGTTCTTCGTCAAAGGCTGCTCAATGGGGCAGCCGAGCTTGTCCGGAGGCGCATGGTCGAGCGTGATGCTGCGAATGCGAGCGCCTTCCTTCGTCACGCTGGCGAGCCGATGCTCATAGATCACCGGGATGCCGCGCTGGGCGAGTTCGCGTTTGTAAAGCTCACGCATCGCCACGTCGTCCTTATCAATGAGGAGCTTCAGCGCCATCTTGCCCACCGAGCGCTTGTAGCCCCAATCAATCGCATTCAACCCACCGCCGCTCATGCCACCCAGCCATCGCGAAGGCTCCACGATGATCGCTTTGGCCCCTGCATCGGCGGCTCCGAGCGCTGCTGCGATGCCGCTGGCGGTCGCGCCATAGATGCAGACATCTGCTTCGACGGCATCAGCAGCGAGCAGGCGCGGATCAAAGGCACACGCGGCGAGTGTGGCGGTGGTCGTTTGGAGGAAATGGCGGCGGGTGGTGGGCATGTTCGATCCTGGTTTGAGGCTTTTGAATCTGAGAGCGGCAGTTGATGAAGGCAGGAGAATGGGGGCAGAAGAATCCAGTGACATTCTTTTGCCCCCATTCTTCGGCCTATTTGATCGGCTTCTGTTTGGATTGCAGCCGCACGATCTCCGCCCCGGCCAACAGGTAGCTGCCGAAACCGTGCAGATCGCCCTGAAGGCGCGGGCGGTTGAGGTAATACTTCAAGTCGCCGGTGTCGGTGGAGCCGCACACATCGAGCAGATCGCCTTCGGGCGTGACTTTGCTTTGCAGCGCCTTCCAGGCTTTCAGCGCGGTCTCGGCGAAGGAGGCATCGAGCCAGCCTTCATTCACGCCGCGTGCCATGCCATAGGTGATCATGCCGGTGGCGGAGGTTTCGAGCCAGGACTCGGCATGATCGAGCACCTGATGCCAGCCGCCCTGGGGATCAGCGCAGGCCCGCAAGCCGTTCATGTGCCTCACGAATGCCCTGCGTCCCCGCGACGGCGAACACGAGAAGCGCGATTCCGGCCGTCATCGAAGCGCGGACAGTCGGCGACGAACTGTCTCATGCGTTTGAGGAACGGAGCGTATTTCGCATCCTTCGTCGCCTGCGAACGCTCCAGCACGAGCGGAGCCAAGCCCGTGTGCCAGAGCGCGCTGATATCGAAATAGAAGCCGATCGGCGAAAGCTTCCCATCGCCCACCGGAGCCGCCTTCATGTGCGCATCGTGCTGCCGCTGGAAGTAACTCATGTGCTGGAAGATGAAGTCGAGGTTTCGCTCGCCGTAGCCACGATACTTGGGTTCATCGAGCGACTCCGCCACGCGCCTCATGCCGTCCGCGAGCAGCCACGTCTGGTAAAACCACGCGTTAAACTTGCTCTCGATGCTGATCTCCGGCTTCGGCGCGAGGTTTGTGCTGTCTTCAAAGGTCTGCCCGTTGCTCCGATCCATCAGCCGGCGCGTTGTTTCCTTCATCACATGGTCCGCCACGAGCCGAAGCGGAGTCGCGGCATCGTTTTCAGCGGCAGAAAGAAAAGCCTGGGTGCTCCAAAGAAGGAGAACAACGGCGAAGGGGCAAAAGCGAGAGGACATGGGAAAGGAAGAAGTCATTCGATACCGAGAAACAGCCCGTCGAAAACCATCCTTGGAAGCCAAAGACTCGCTTCTTCTTTCCCAGATTCTTCAGCTCCGTCTTCGTCCACCTCATCAGGCGGCCTTTTTCTTGTTCGCGGCTGGTGGCGATGGATTTCACATCCCTCGCAAAGCCTGCCGT
>JAGKWZ010000097.1 GCA_021151605.1 Verrucomicrobiaceae bacterium | reverse complement strand
GTCAATGTCCAGATCGATGGCGTGTGGTACAAGTTCCCCAAGGGAACTCGCATGATCGAGGCCTGCAAACAGGTGCAGAAAGAGGTGCCGCATTACTGCTACCACCCGAAGCTTTCCTCTCCTGGGAACTGCCGTATGTGCCTCGTGGAGATGGGCATGCCACCGCGTCCAGCTCCAGGCACCGAACCTGAGAAAGACGAGCACGGCATGCCGAAGATCGGCTGGATGCCGCGTCCGGTCATTGCTTGTGCGAACACCATTTCCGAAGGAATGGGTATCCGAACTGAAAGCACTCTGACGCAGGAAGTTCGCAAAGGTGTGATGGAGTTCCTCCTTATCAATCACCCGCTTGACTGCCCAATCTGCGATCAGGCTGGTGAGTGTCGCCTCCAGGAATTCAGTGTCGAGCATGGCAAGGGCGAGAGCCGCTTCCGCGAAGAAAAGGTCAAGAAGCCCAAGAATGTCGATATTGGACCCCGCGTCCGCCTCGATGACGAGCGCTGCATCATGTGCAGCCGCTGCATCCGCTTCACTGCCGAAATCGCCGATGATCCAGTGCTGGGCTTCACCGAGCGCGGCAGCTTCACCACTTTGGCAGTTCATCCGGGCAAGCGTCTGGAGAACAACTACTCGCTCAATACCGTCGATATCTGCCCCGTCGGCGCTTTGACCTCGAACGACTTCCGCTTCCAGCAGCGCGTCTGGTTCCTCAGTGAAACGAACAGCCTTTGCACGAAATGTGGTCGTGGCTGCAATACGGAAATCGGTGCTCGTGGTGACACGATTTACCGCCAGACACCACGCGACAATAACGATGTGAATTCGAACTGGATGTGCGACCAGGGGCGTCTCGACTTCCATTTCGTGAACAGCGAGTTCCGCCTCACCGACCCAATGGTAAAAAGCGCTGGGAAACATGAAGTGACCTCATGGAAGAAGGCCATCCAGGCCGTGGCAGATGCTACATCTGGCGTGAAAGGTGAAGAGATCGCCATCATCGCCAGCGCACGCATGACCAATGAAGAACTCTTCTTTGTGAAGCAGCTCGCCAAGACCCTTGGCACTGAGCATATCGATGTCATCCCACGCGCTGGTGGCGCAGACAACTACCTGCGTTCTGACGACATGAATCCTAACACCACTGGTGCGAAGCAGATCCTGGGTATCGAGCCTGGGACAAAGCTTGCTGGCATTACGGAATTAATGGGGCGTGGTCGCTTCCGCGTTGTTCTGGCCCTCGGCGAAAACCTGCTGAAAGCTGGCTTTACACAGCGTGATCTGGAGAAGGTAAACTGCCTCGTCTCCTTACACATTCTCGCCAACCCAAGCGCTGAACTTAGCCATGTGGTGCTTCCTGGAAACGCCTATGCAGAAAAGCGCGGCAGCATGATCAATGTCACCGGTCGTCTCCAGCGCCTGAACAAGGCGGTGAACGCCCCAGGCAGCGCCCGCGATACCTGGGAAATCTTGCGTGATCTCGTCGTCGCCTGCGGTGGTTCCAATGGTCTGCATAGTATTGAGGATGTCTTCAGCCGCCTCGCCGCTGAAGTGCCGGCCTTCTCCGGACTTAGCTTTGCCAAGATTGGCGACCTCGGCGTACAAATCCTTGAGACTGGGGAAAAGATCCCTCTTCTTGAACGTGAAAAAGAGCGCAAGACCAAGGGGATCATTGTTGGCTGATTGAGAGCCACTTTGTTACGAACAAAGTGGTCATTTCATAGTGCTCAGAGGGAAATCCGCCAAGCGGAAAACCAACTGAGCACTACGGCGCTACGGAGACGAAACAAAACGAACTGAGTTCGCCCGAATCGGAAAAAATGTGGGCTACAGCAGCGTGTCGTAGGCTCGCCCTTCTTTCTTGTCGAAGAAGTTCATGAAGGCGCGGTTGACGACGGCAAATCCGCCGGGCGTGGGATAGTCACCACTGAAATACCAGTCTCCAAAGCTTGGACCTCCGTCGAGGTCCAGGGCAGCGTGAAGGCCGGGGATGGTCTGGAAAATGATCTTCACCTCGCCCTTCCAAGCCGTTCGCGTTGGATAAACAAGTTGGGCGACCTTGGCGGAGATCTCCTCGTCGGTAAACGGGGCGTAAATGGCCTTCACGGCATTGCGCATTTCCTCACGGGGCTTTTTCAATTCTGCGGCGCAGGCATTGTAGGTGTCACGCAGGACATGGCGCATATTCCGCTCTTTGAGGAGGCTCACAGCAGCCTGGAAGGCGATGAATTTACCCAACTCGGACATATCAATGCCATAGCAGTCTGGGTAGCGGATCTGTGGTGCTGTCGAAAGCACGAGGATGCGCTTTGGATTCGTCCTGGCGAGGATTCGCAGGAGCGAGGTCTTCAGCGTGGTGCCACGGACGATGCTGTCATCTATGACAACGAGGTTGTCTTTCTCTGTGACGACTCCGTAGGTGATGTCATAGACACTGGACACAAGTTCATCACGCCCAGTTTCTGAGGCGATAAAGGTGCGCATCTTGATGTCCTTGAGCGCGATCTTTTCAGCCCGTGGCCAATTCCGGAGAACAAGATCATCGAGCTTTGACTCATCCATCTCACCTTTGGAGAGCATCTCCATGATGGCATCCTTGACAGCCACACGACGACTTTTGCGCAGGCCGTCCAGGAAGCCGAAGTAGGCGGTCTCGGCGGTATTGGGAATGAAGCTGAGAACTGTGTGCTCGAAGTCGTTTTCGATGCCTTCGATCACCTGCTCGACAAGATGCTCGCCGAGGCGTTTGCGCTGCTTGTAGATCTCAGAGTCATTGCCACGGGAGAAGTAAATGCGTTCAAAGGAGCAAGGCTTCGGCTCGCGGACCTCGGTGAACTTTTCCATGGTGAATGCACCACAGGACTTCATGATGGCGACATGCGCTGGAGGGAGTTCTTTCACTTCTTCCTCAGGCACTTCGAGAACGGACATCAGGGCCACTCGCTCGGAAGCAAAGGCGAGGATCTCGTCATTTTCATAATACCAGCAGGGCCGAATGCCGCTGGGGTCACGCATCACAAAGAGGTCACCACAGCCGATGACGCCGACGATGGCATAGCCGCCATCCCAGATCTGAGCAGACTTGCGGACGATATCCCCGACATTCAGTCGCTGACTGATATGGTGCGGGATTTCTGTCCCTGCCATGCCGCTGTCGCGGAGTTCATGATAGAGCTGCGTGTGGGCTTCATCGAGCTGGAAGCCGATCTCCTCGAGCACACTCTGAGTATCCGTTCCAAAGACGGGATGCTGACCGCGCTGCATCATCACGCGATTGAGTTCGCCGGAGTTGGTGAGGTTAAAGTTCCCCATCACCATGAGGCTGCGCGTGGGCCATGTGGTGCGGCGCAGATAGGGGTGAAGACAGGCTTTTCCAAGCCCGCCAGAGGTGCCGTAGCGGAGGTGGCCGATATTGATCTCACCGGCGAGTTCGAATTCGCGTTTGATAGCCTCGGGATCTTCTTCGAAAGGCAGATGCTCCATGCCGGTCTCATGTCGCTCCTCTTTGCGCTCTCCATCGATGCGGCGGGCGATGCGTTTGTAGTCCTTGCGAATGTCGGCAAAGACTTGGCCCATCTGCTCGACCGATACGTCAAAGCGTTCGCGGAAGAGGTAGGGAGCACCAGGTGGCATATCCAGCTTGCAGCAGCCGATGCCAATGCCGTCCTGTCCACGATTGCGCTGCTTCGCCATCAGGGAGGCCAGGAGATTGAAACCGTAGAGAGCGGTGCCGTAGGTGTCCTGGTAGTAGGCCAGTGGCTTTTTCAGTCGGACGACGGCTAGGCCGCATTCGTGTCGGATGGGATCGCTCATTCAGGGGTGGGAGAGCGCCCACCCTTGGCAGCGAATACGAGCAGCGCAAGGGGGGAGAATCACAGAACGGCAAACACCCTCTAAGGGGGCTGCTCCATTTGGCACCAAGCTGACCTTTTGTGATAGAAATGAGGCATGGAGCCGGAGTGCTGGAGCGAGATGTCGCTTAGCTCTGTAGCGCTTCGGTTCTCACCTGGTTATCGTTCCTCCACCCACCTTGGTGCTGGGTAGCTGCCCAAAACTTTGACTGTGGAGCCGAGCTCGGTGAGCTCTTGAATGACTTCTTTCAAAGTGATGTCCTCATGATGACCGCTGATCTCCAGGAAAAAGCGCGCTTGGGTGCCCGTGGCATCTCCCAGGACTGGACGGTTTTCGATCTGGCGGACATTGACTTCCCGGCTGGCAAAGACTTTGAGCACTTCTAGCAATGCCCCGATCCGGTCCCTGGCATGGACGACCAGCATCGTGTTGTCATTGCCGCTCGGATCGCCACTGCGGCGGCCGAGGATGATGAAGCGGGCCCGACTGGAGACTTCGCTCGGGCTGGCGGCGATGACCTTCAACTCATGCAATTCAGCTCCCAAAGGTGTGCCGATGGCGGCGACGCCGGGTTCCGTCTCTGCATGAGTGGCGGCGAGGCTTGATGAAGCGCTCTCTATAAGCTTCACGCCGGGGAATCGCTGCGCTAGCCAAGCACGGCAAGGGGCGAGCATCTGGGGATGTCCGTAAATCGCGGAAGGCGGGCAGTCGTCGTCCTGAGCCATGACGATGGTTTCCACCTTCCAGAGGATCTCAGCATAGATCTGGAGCTGGGAATCGACGAGATGATCCAGCGTGTGATGCACGGCTCCTTCGGTGCTGTGCTCAATGGGCAGAACGGCGTAATCCACCTCGCGGGAGGCGACGCAGCCAAAGGCCCCCTCGATCGAGGCCTCAGCGATGTACTCAACACTGTTTCCAAACTTGTGGACGGCGACCTGATGTGTCCAGGAGCCGGCTGGACCGAGGTAGGCGATCTTTAGACTGTCCTCCAGGGCGAGTGCCGCGCTCATGATCTCACGGAAAATGGAGCGAATGGCTTTTTCCGTCAGCTTGCCGTGCTGGGCGGTGTTGATCTGGCATAGCTTGCGTAGGAGAGCCTCCTCACGTCCAGGCACGTAGATGTCGAGCCCCGCCTTCTTTTTCACCTCGGCGACTTCCAGCACCAGGTCAGCACGCTGGTTCAGGAGGCGGATAAGCTGTTCATCGATCGCATCGATCTGCACACGGATATTGCCAAGGCCCTGAGAGGCTTGCTCGTTCGAAGCGATAGCTGGTGACTGATCGGGCATGGGAAAGGCTAATTATTCGGAGGCGGAAGACTCCTCAGTATGCACAGGCTCCAGAGAAAGCTGAGTTTCTGTCGGCGTGTTTGCGGGCTGCTCCTCAGGGGCAGAAGGCAGCTTCACACGGCGCAGTTCCTGCGCGTTGGGAAGTTCATCGAGATTTTTGACTGCGAAATGGTCAAGAAAAGCCTCCGTTGTGCCATAGAGCAAAGGTTTGCCAGGAAGCTCAGCACGCCCCTCGATACGGATCAGCCCTCTGTCCACGAGGGTCTGGACCATCGCATCCACACTGACGCCGCGCACAGCCTCGATTCCCGCCTTGGTGATCGGCTGCCGGTAGGCAATGATCGCCAGTGTTTCCAGAGCAGGCTGGCTCAGGCGCTGCACCTTTTTTCCGGGATAGAGTGCCCGGCACCATTCAGCATACTCGGCTTTCGCGCACAAGCGCCATCCATGCGGACGCTCCACAATCGTGAAGGAACGCTTATCTTCCTCATAATGAGCAACTAAAGTGTCGATAGCTCCCCGAATGGAGATCTCATCCACAGAAACAAGCTCCTCAATATAAGGAGGGATCTCGGAGGGATCATTGGCTGCGTCCCGGATATCCTTCGCTGTTTCCTTCACCGCCGTGGCCATCTGCGTGAGCGGCAGTGGCTCCTGGGTGGCAAAAAGGAGGGCTTCGACGATGGCGGTCAGTTCCATGGGCAGGGCGGTAAAAAGCTCATCCAAAGCGAGCGTGGGAGGCGAGTCAAGACGGGTTCAGGGGCCCCGCTACGCCGCAATGAGGTCTGGAAGTTTCCAGATGAACGGCATCAGGCCCGGCTGCAAAAACTGAAGTCACCATGCGCGATATCTGAATGAACCCCTAAATAAACTAGCGTTTCCCTCAAGGGTAAGAAACTCCCATTGATTGCAATCGCCGCTTGCCCTTCATCGGCCCAGCCACCACTCCAGAATCCAACCCTCTAACTTATGCCTGAAGCCAAAGTCCTCCTCATCGTCGGTGACGCCACCGAGACCGTTGATACCCTGTATCCTTTTTATCGCCTGATCGAAGGCGGCTATAAGCCTGTGGTCGCCGCGCCGGAAAAGCGGAAATACCAGATGGTGCTCCATGAAGTGAAGCCCGGCTGGACCATCACCAAGGAATGGGAAGGCTACAGCATCGACGCCGACATCGCCTTCAAAGACATCAATCCCGAGGAATACGTCGGCATCTTCTTCAGCGGCGGTCGCGCCCCCGAGTACATTCGCGAAGACGCCGACCTCCTGCGCATCACCAAGTGGTTCTGGGAAGCCAAAAAGCCCTGCGCCAGCGTCTGCCACGGCGTGGAGATCCCAGCGCGTGCCGACATCGTCAAAGGCCTGCGCATGGCCACCGTGGCGAAGTGCAAATTCGACCTCGAAATTTGCGGCGGCATCTACGTGAACGAGCCCTGCGTGATCGACCAGCACATGTATTCGGGACGCACCTATCATGATTCCGGTCACTTCATCGGGCCGTGGATCAAGGCGCTCGACGCTGAGCGTGCTAAGATGGGCGTCTGAAATGACGAATGACTAAACCCGAATGACGAAAGAAGCCAGAAATCCCAAACCCGAAGCCATGCGCACACCCTTCGTCATTCGAGCTTCGTCATTCCTTCGTCATTCGAGCTTCGTCATTCGTCATTCCGCGCTGCCCTTGATGCTCCTTTCTCTGAGCATCTCACCAGCGCGGTCTCATCCTTTGCAGGCTGAGCCCATCAACCACGCCTATGTCTTCAACTTCGATCAGTTTAACCTGCCTGAAGATCCTGACGAGCATGTGATCGAAGGTGGCTACCTTTTGCTGGCGGAGCTGAACTGCACAGCCTGCCACGCGGCACCGAAGGCTTGGCAAGAACGGTTGGCTCCGAAGCAGGGGCCGATCCTCAATGGCGTCGGTTCACGGCTGGATGCGGATCAGCTTTGGCTTTTCATCCGCAGTCCGCAGTATCGGAAAAAAGGCACGCAGATGCCCGGCATGTTTGCTGGTGAAGAAGGTGACGCGGCGAAGGTCGAGGCCCTGGTGGAGTATCTCAGCTCGCTGAAGCAGGACACGCCCAAGATGCCTGCGGGCGATGGCGCGCATGGCAAGGAGCTGTATCACAAGGTCGGCTGCGTGGCCTGTCATGAACCCGGCAGCGATTTCCGTCCTGAAAAAGTCCCCGCCGAGATGGAAGTCGAGAAACCCGGCAATGCCTCCGTGCCCATCGCTTTCGCGGATGTGTATGACGTGAACTCTTTGGCCTACTTCCTGAAGAACCCGCTCGCGCATCGTCCCTCCGGTCGGATGCCTGATATGCGCCTCACGGATCAGGAAGCCGCAGACATCGCCGCCTATTTGCACGTCGGTCGTCAGCCCGAAAAAGCCACGGAGCGGGCGGCGCTGAAAATTCCGCCTCAGGGTATCGAGAAAGGGAAACAGACCTTTCAGGCCATGGGCTGCACGAGTTGCCACCAGAGCGAAGTTCCATCAGAAGGCCGTTCTCATCCTTCATTGGCTTCTTTGAACCCCGCCAAAGGTTGCCTTTCCACCACACAGCCTACGGGTATTCCACGCTACGACCTCAACGATCTCCAGAAGCGTGCCATCAAGCTCGCTCTCGCCTCCATTCAGAAAGGTGAAGCTCCACCGCTCACCGCCGCGCAGAAGATCGACTGGCAGATGTCGCGCATAAACTGCTACGCCTGCCATGATCGCGATGGCAAAGGCGGGCCGGAAGATCCAAGGGCGCAGTATTTCACTAGCAATGACGCCACGGCGGAATCGCTCGGTGAACTCGCGCACATGCCGCCAAACCTCGACAACACGGGTCGCAAGCTCACACGCGGCTGGCTGGAAAAAATTCTCTTCGGCGAAGGTGGCAGCGTGCGACCTTACATGAACACGCGGATGCCAAACTTCGGCAAAGCGCAGACGGAGATGCTGCTGGATCTGCTGCCCGAGGCCGATAAGCGGGAGAAGCCGGTGAAGATCGACGTCAGCGGTTTGGAGAAACATCACCGCGCTGAAATCGGTCGCAAGTTGCTCGGCACCACAGGGCTGGCCTGCGTCGGCTGTCATGGATTGAAGGATCGAAAATCCCTCGGCCCACCTGTCGCTCGTCTCACCAACACCGTCGCCCGACTCCAGCCCGAGTATTTTAAAGAGCTGCTGCTAAATCCGCAAGCAACCCAACCCGGCACCATGATGCCGCCGATGTTCATGGGCCGTAAAACCGCCGACAAGGACGTGGAATCCATCTGGACTTACCTCAAGGAACTCGAAGGCCAATCCTTGCCCGAAGGCCTGATCTCGACGGAAGACTTCGAGCTGAAGCCAGAGAAAGTAGGCAAGCCCATCGTCTTCCGCAGTTTCATCGAAGGAGCTGGAAGTCACGCCATTGCTGTTGGTTTCCCGGAAGGTGTTCATGCCGTGTTTGATTCCGTGCAGGTGCGCTGGGCGAGAGTTTGGAAAGGCAAATTCCTCGAT
Organism: Verrucomicrobiaceae bacterium; assembly: GCA_021151605.1. Lineage (GTDB taxonomy): Bacteria > Verrucomicrobiota > Verrucomicrobiia > Verrucomicrobiales > Verrucomicrobiaceae > Prosthecobacter. The sequence continues at coordinate 9,397 of JAGKWZ010000097.1, read as the reverse complement.
GCGATGAGTAACTGGCAAAGCCGCGAGATGCTGCCGATCAAGCCACTCGGCTCCGATTTAAAGGAACTCCCCGCCGCCACCGGCACCCGTGAGTTCAGTGGCTACCGCCTCAGCAAAGATGGCGTGCCAACCATGCTCTACACGCTGGATGGAAAGGCTGTGGAAGACACGCTCCGCCCAGTGAACGGCGGCTTTGAACGCACGGTGAAGATCAACGGCAGCACGACGAAGGAGGTCATCTCATGGTAAGTAACGTAGAACGAGTTTTCCAACTCGTTAAATCCCAAGCCCAACGAGTTGGAAAACTCGTTTTACTTTCAGCCCTTCCTCTCTCGGCCCAGGACCAGTCCGACTACTACCGCACGGTCACTTTGGAAACACCGCCCGGTGTGAACATGGAGGCCAGCGGACTCGCCGTGCTGCCGGATGGCAAGCTCGCGGTCTCCATCCGCAAAGGCGAAGTCTGGATCATCGAGAACCCAAGCGCTGAACCACCAACCGTCGCCAATCTCGGCTACAAGCTCTTTGCTAGTGGCATGCACGAGATCCTCGGGTTGGCTTATCACGAGGGCGATCTCTATGTTACCCAGCGCAGCGAGGTCACTCGCCTGCGCGATACCGACAAAGACGGCGTCGCCGATGAATATTTCGCTGCGAGCAAAGGCTGGGGCGTCTCCGGTGCCTACCACGAGTATGCGTATGGCCCTGTGTTTGATCGCGAAGGCAACATGCACAACACGCTCAATTGCTCCATGGGGAAGGTCTGGGATGGCGCGGGCGATGAAGCGAAGCATCCGCTCTGGCGCGGCTGGAGCATCATCACGAAAAAAGGCAGCACCACCGCCACAGGCTTCTCCGCAGGCTTCCGCAGTCCATGCGGCATCGGCCTGAATGCTGAAGGCGACATCTTTGGCACCGATCAACAAGGCAACTGGACCCCCACGAGCCCGATCATGCACATCCGACAAGGTGCTTACTTTGGCCATGCCGATGCCCTGAAGGACGCCAAGCGCCCCGACTCACCCGTGAAGCCACCGGCGAAGATTCTCGATGGCATCACCGTCGCTGAAGCCGTGACGCAGGTGCCTGGCTACTGCCTGCCCGCCGTGTGGCTGCCGTATGTGAAGTTCGGCCAAAGCACCACCGGCCTGCGCTGCGATCTCACGGGCGGAAAGTTCGGTCCTTTTGAGAAACAGATGTTCGTCGGCGAGTTCGTGCTCTCGGGCGTGAATCGTGTCTTTTTGGAAAAAGTCGGCGGCGAGTATCAGGGAGCCTGTTTCCCCTTTGTCAGTGGTCTGCAAAGTGCCGTGCTCACGCTCAATTTCCTCGCGGATGGCTCCATGATCGTGGGCCAGTCGAATCGCGGATGGAACAGCTATGGTAGTAAATCCTTCGGCCTCCAGCGGCTCGTGCTGACAGGCAAGGTGCCACTGGAGATCCAGAAGCTCGAAGCCATCAGCGGTGGTTTCCGTTTCACCTTCACGCAGCCAGTGAAGGCGGCTGACTGGACCCAAACCAAGGCTCAAAGCTACACCTACCTCCACACCGCGAAGTATGGCAGCCCCGAAGTCGAAGCCCAGCCGCTCCAGCTCAGCGACTGGCAGATTTCTGACGATGCCTTCAGTCTCACCGTGAAGTGCTCGAATCTGCGTGCCGGTTATGTCCATGAGTTCGAGTTGCCCGAACTCAGTAGCACCAATGGCAAGGCACTTTGGCATCGCCTTTGTGCCTACACTTTAAACAAAATCCCCTGAACGAACCGTCCTACGCCAGCTCTTCGGAGTCGTACACGATCACCTTGGCAAAGAAGGGTTTGCAGGTATCCACGAAGCGCTGGTGATCTGGGCAGCCCGCTTGGTAGAACTCGTGGTCTGCCATGTTCTTGAATCGGAGAGATAGACTATAATCGAAGCTGTGATCCGTCACAGGACGGGGCTCGGTTTTCGCAGGTTTGCCCACCGCACCACTGGCAAGGTAAGTGATTTTCGGCAGGAGACGAAGCTCGCTTTCGAAGGTGGCGCGTTGTTCCGCATTGAGGTCAGTTTTTAGCCAGAAGTAGACGTTGTGGATCATGGATTCGAGACGATGGCGGCTTTCGTGAGCCTGGCAAATGAGAACTCATCTGGCTTTCAAGGCGGGCAATCTTGATGTTTTTGCATCTCGCAACTGACGCGATTTAATGCCACCTTCTCACCCGACCATGTCCCCCCGCCAACTCATCTTGATTTGCCTCCACTTGATCCTAGCGGGACGTTTGGCGGGACAGGCACAGGGCATCAATGCATCCCGAGCGGATTTCCTCAAACGAGTGCTCAGCGAGTCACAGACTCTTAGTGAACAGTATGATCGTGCGCTTGCTAAGCTTGAATCAGAACTGGCCGCCGGTGCCGATTATGAGGAGGCCCGGCTCGTGCAGATGCGGCGGGATGAACTGAAAGCCATCTACGGTCAGGCAAGCGCCAGCAATACCTCCAACATCCCCCTTTCGCCATCTCGTGCTCGGCTCAGCGGTAGTGCTGAGGCCAGGGGCGAGGTTCTTACCGGCTGGCGTGGATCCAGCAGCATGGCCGAGTGGAGTAATGTAAAGGTGGCACCAGGCATTTATTACCTCGAGTTGGAGGCTACCATCACCGGATTGCCCACTTCTGTTGGCGGCGCACTTCCCGAGAGATTCATGCCACAGGACAAGGCCTCCTTTGATTTTTACGAAGTTTCTCTGTTGCCCGGAGCGCAGGAGAACCGGCGGAATTTCGAGATCGCTCGTGGTTCTAATGACGAATCCTTTGTTCCACTGCGCATAGGACCTCTGAACTTCATTCGCAACAGCGTCACGCTCCGGATTGTGCCAACGACGAGTTATCCTGGGAATGTCATCTTCATGCGCAACTTGCGTCTGTCACCCGCTAGCGATGGCTTGAAAAGCGCCGCTCCGGTGCCTGAGGGGGATCTCCTCGCGTTAGCCAGAGATGCACTTCATCGCGAACTTGCCCAGGTGCAGCAGCCCGTTATCAAGGCGCACTCCGAAGCTCTTGCGGTCCTGGCCAAGAATCCAGATTTGATAGATCAAGTTTTGGCCGAGACTGAACGATTGAACGATCTCAAGAAGCCAAATCATCAAGATGATGCTCTGAAGCGCCTTTTGCGACAACTCGGAGGTGTAGCTGGTTTTTCCGATATTGAAGGTGCCAAACTCGTGACGACCGACAGTACAAGCAGCGGCGATCAGTTCATCGTCGAGCATGAGGGAAGGCAGATTCCCATTCGTCTTCTTTGGGTTCGCTGTTCACCTTTGGAAGCCCGAAGCGACGATGCACGAACCTTTGCCAAATATTTCCATCTGGATGAGGAAGACGCCGTTCCGCTGGCCCGCACAGCGCGCGAATTCACTCTTGGCTATCTGGCGGATAAGCCTCTGCGGGTTCTCCTCCGCCCGAATAAAAGTAAGGATGGCAAGCAGCCAGCCCTCGTCTTCCTGTCTGAGACTGGGCTTTATCAAAATGTGCTTGTCGAGCAGGGATTCGCGATGGTTGAAACTCGGCGTAAATCCCCGGGAGCGGGAATGACGGAGCGTGGCTTGCTTGATAGCTTGCAGCAAAGCGAGGACCTGGCCAGACGTCTGAAGCATGGGGCCTGGGCGCTCAGCAGAGAGAGCAAACCATGAGAAATCTCCATCTAGCTTTTCTAATTCCGGCACTGCCAGCAGCCGTCCATCTGCAGGCACAGATGCCGGAAGAAGCACCTAGTTTAATAGTCCAGTCTCCAGCTGTGGAGGCCAGTGGCCCCGACTCTCGCTTGAGGCAATTGGAGAGTATCTATGAGCAGCAGTTGCGTGCACGTCACATTCCTCTGCTTGGCGATTACCTCAGGGAACTTCAGCAAAGTGTTCCCGGTTCCAATGATGCCGCGGCCCTGCAGGCGGAGATCAAAAGAGTGCAGGATCTGATTAGTGCCGGAGGTCTGGTAGATCTTGCTGCTGCAGCGCGAGAATTGAATCCCAGCAGTGGAGTAGTCGTTGCTGCGCGAGAGATGCATGCGGACGTGCAGGCGCGTAAGGTTTCAATCACCCTCACCCCGTCTTTCGCCCAGAGTATTCTTCCTCAGCCCACTGGAAGTGCCAGTCCTGTCGCTGCGAGAATCGGTCAGATGAACTGGCGGATTGGCCATCTTTCGGCAGGCCGTTATGATTTTGTGCTTCATTTTGCTAACCTTGCTCCAGATGAGGCTGTTCCCATCCGCGTCGAGTTTGCGGGTCAGATTGTCGAAACGACCATCTCGACTACTCAGGCCACGAAGGATGCTCAGACATACCGGCTTCTGAGGATCGGTCAGGTGAATTTGGAGAAGGACATCAGTGGTGTCGTGCTCAAACTCACAGCATCGAGTCCAGAAATGCCGGGATTGCTCGTCCGTCATCTGGTCATCGCCCCGGCAAAGGAGTGACCTCAGTCTCCATGGAGTATTTCGGTCTTTTGCTCGGAAGCCTCTGGTGTTAGAGGCGTGCCATGCTTTTCCTGCGCATCTGTATTCTGAACCTGATTTGCCTTCTTCCTCTGCATGCTGGAGTGGGCGACTGGTTTGCCATTCAAATCATCGATGAATCCACTGGGCGTGGTGTGCCGCTAGTCACACTGACGACGGTTAATCACGTGAGCCACACATCAGACAGTGCAGGCTGGGTGGCTTTCCATGAGCCCGGACTGATGGATCGCGAGGTTTTCTTTCATGTCAGCGCGCCAGGCTATGCTGTGGGAAAGGATGGTTTTGGCTATTCAGGTCTGCGTCTGACACCCAAACTCGGAGATAAGGCAGAGATTAAAGTGATGCGTATGAACATCGCCGAACGTCTCTACCGCATCACGGGCCAGGGCATCTACCGCGACTCCGAATTGCTTGGCAAAGAAGCTCCACTTCCGAGGGCCAATTTTAACTTCACCACCGGACAGGACAGTGTCCAGGCGCTGCCATGGAAGGGGCGGCTTTTTTGGCTGTGGGGAGACACCAACAAACCGAACTATCCGCTCGGCAACTTCCACTCCACCTGTGCGTGGTCGGACCTGCCGGAGAAGGGCGGGCTGTCCCCTCAGGAGGGGATTCATTTCGAATTTTTGACCGATGACGACTCCCAACTTCGGCGGATGATGCCGACGAAGGAACCCGGCGCAGTTTGGATCTTCGGTCTGATGGTCGTGCCTGATGCGGAGGGAAAAGAGCACCTCATCGGGCACTATGGACGGTTCAAAGATCTAACCAAGCGTCTCGAGCATGGCATCTGTGAATTTGATGAGACTCAGGGCGTGTTCACCTCGATCGTGCTGCTTGGGGATGAATTCGAATGGCAGCATCCCGAGGGTAACGCGGTGCGCGTAAAGAACGAAGACGGAGATTTCTATTACTTCAGCAATAGCTTCGCCGTCACACGCGTGCCAGCCAGCTACAATGACGCCACCAATCCTGGAAGCTACGAAGCGCTGGCCTGGTCCGCAGCAGAGCAGGATTATCTTTGGCAAAAGAAGCTCCCCCCAGTGACCCAGAAGAGTGAAGCTAAAATGCTTTCTGACCAAAAGATGCCGCCCAGCCGCTCGCTCCTCCAGTTAAAGGACGCTGTCACGGGCAAGCCGGTGGAGATTCACCGATCAAGCGTGAACTGGAACCCACACCGCAAGGCCTGGATCATGATCGGAAATCAGCAGCAGGCGTCGGAATCCAATCTCGGAGAAGTCTGGTATGCGGAGGCTCCGACGCCTTCCGGCCCTTGGACGAAGGCGGTTAAGGTGGCGAGCCACCCGCGCTACTCCTTTTACAATCCACGGCACCACGCCTTTTTTGATCAACAGCAGGGGCGGATCATCTATTTTGAAGGCACTTACTCGGAGACCTTCAGTGGCAATCCCGTTCCCACACCACGCTACGATTACAATCAGCTCATGTATTGCCTGGACCTAGATGACCCGAGGCTTGGCGTGCTAAAAAACTAAGCCGAGATGGAGTCGCTGGCACATTCTCAACTGACCCGCCACGACTGGCATGCGCGTCAGGAGGCGCATCTCAATCGCGTGGCGGAGATGGCGGATGCCTTTGTGAAAAGGCGTAGCCGAGGAGTGAGGCATCCCGTGCACGATTTCCTCTTCACCTACTACAACTTTTCTCCGGCGAAGCTGAAGCGCTGGCTGCCGCCGCTTGGCACTTGGATTGAAATCGAGGAGCAGGATTTGATCGAGATGCCCTGGCTTGCTGCCACGCCTATGCAGCGGAGTGAAAACTCATGCAAGCTTGATGTATCGGCAATGTCTGGAGGCGCGCGCGGACTCGCCCAATGGGTGGCTTCACTATGCACGGCCATCTCTCAGCGTGCGCCGCGCTTTCGCTGCTACGGGCTGCACGAGTGGGCGATGGTTTACCGCCAGCCACGCGAACAAGTCCGTCACCAGGGCTATGAACTGCGCCTTTCGCCGGAAACCATGGCGCGCTTCGTGGAGTCTCAGGTTCTCTGCTGCTCCCACTACGATGCCTTCCGCTTCTTCGCGCCTGAGGCCAAGCCTCTGAATCTCCTCCAGCCGATGTTGGAAACCCGCGAGGAAATGGAGCAGGGGGCATGTCTCCACGCAAACATGGACCTCTACAAATGGTCTTCAAAGCTATGGCCCTGGGTCGGCAGTGACCTCGTTGGAGACTGCTTCGCCCTCGCCTGTGAAGGACGCGATCTCGACATGCGGGCCAGCCCTTATGACCTGAGCCATCTGGGCTATGAGCCAGTGTGTATCGAGACAGTCGAGGGGCGTGAGCAGTATGAAATGGAGCAGCGCCTCCTAGCGGAAAAGGCGGCCGTTTTGCGCTCAAAACTGTACTCTGCCGCCGTGCTTATTGCAGAGCAGCCGCCCATGCTTCCTCCTGGAATCCAGTGAGGAAAACGCCCGCCTTCATGTCGATGGCGAAGGGGCGCTTCACGAGATTTCCATGACTGGCCAGCAGGGCGAGTGCCTCTTCCACGCTCATGGCAGGCAATTTATCTTTGAGGCCAAGGGCGCGATAGTCCTGGCCGGAGGTGTTAAAAAGTGGTCGGAACTGGCCACCGTGGGCGGCCAGCATGGCACGGAGTTCGGCGAGGTTGGGAGGTGTCTCCCGGATGGGAACCTCTTCAAAGGTGATGCCATTGCCACGCAACCACTTCACCGCTGAACGGCAGGTAGAGCAGGCATGATAGGTGTAGAGCTTCATGGAGAAATTTCTCTTGTTTCGGAAGTGTGGAGCTTGGTATAAACCTACTAATCTTTGGCAGCAAACGGATCTAAATATGAAGACTCCCACCCCATTACGCATAAGCACGTTGATGAAGGCCTTAACTTGGGTTCTCGGCCTCTCCATCGGGGTATTGAAGGCGGAGTTAAGGCAGTTCAAAGATCCTCAGGGTAGAAAGGTGATGGCCGAACTCGTGTCTCACGATGGCCAGGGGCTGCTCACCTTGAATATGCAGAATGGCACGCCATTCCAGAAAACAGCCAACCAGTTCAGTGTCGAAGATCAAACCTACATCGCAGAGTGGCTGAAGCGCACTCCAGCCACTGTTGCCTACCGTTTTGACATCAAGGCGGTGGCGGAGAAGCTTTCTGGCAACCGTAAGAACATGGGTTATAAAACGGTCAAAAATGAACTTTGGGCCTATAAGGTGGAAATCCGCAACACTGCGAGAAACCCGGTGCAGAATCTGAAGGTGGAGTATCGCATCTTTGTGAAGGATGAAGCGGACGGCACCATTGTCAGTAGTGACATCCGTGGAGAAGGTTTCCACTCCGGAGATGCATCCGTCACTGGACCACTTCGCTATAACGGCGTCGGCAATTTTACAACGAAGGAGGTTCAGATCGATGTTGTGGACTATCGTTACTCCAGCACTAGAGATGATCGCCACGCAGACGCCTTGCGCGGGTTGATGCTGCGCATCAAAGACGCCGACGGAAAAGTCGTTCATGAGTGGGCTTCACCCATCACTACCTTGCGCGGAAAGACCTGGGACAGCATCCCAGCGTCTCTCGAGGTCAAGCCGGACCGCAATTAGGGCCGGATCTCAGCCGCGACTCTCTGGGATCCTGATTTCCAGCCAATGGGCTGCCACCGAAGTCTGAATTTCGCGCTCCGTCGCACTGAGGCAGGCGGGCACAAGGGCAAAGTCACCCGCCCCGAAACTCCTGCTTCCAGCGCTTAGACTGCCTGAGATGATGGCGATGCAGAGATGCTCCCCTTGATGTCCCAGGGTGGTTTCTGCACCTGCCTCCGATCTGCCCTCTCGAATCTCAAAATACTCGCAGCTTACCAGCCGACCCTGGGCATCAGTCTGCTGAAAGGCGGGAGGCGGGCTTGCGAAGTCGATGCTTCGGAGAGACTCCTGCACATGCAGCGCGCGCGGTTGGCCATCGAGCCCCACGCGATTCCAGTCAAAGACGCGGTAGGTGGTGTCACTGTTTTGCTGCACTTCATAGATCACCAGTCCAGCTCCGATGGCATGAACGAGTCCACTCGGGATGAAAAGACAGTCACCAGCTTTCGGTTCCAGGACTTGAACTCCTTCGGACACAGTTCCATCGGCGATCAACTGCTCAAAAGCTTCTCTAGTCACACCTTCTCGAATCCCTGCGTAGATTCGGGCTCCAGGTTCGGCATGGACGACGAGCCACATCTCCGTCTTCGGATCACCCCCCAGCTCCGGCGCGACATCTGCGGGCGGATGCACCTGGATGGAGAGATCATCACAGGCATCCAGAATCTTCATCAGTAGGGGATACCGCGACGAAGATTCCTGAACCAGCGCTGCACCGAAAACCGCCTCCCGATGCTGAGTCCAAAGTTCGTGCAGACTGATGTGGGTGCCATCTGACAATGTGGCGATGCTTTGCTCATGCTCTCGATCACTTATTTCCCAGGACTCCCCATAGGGCACTTCGGCCTCCGGTAGCGAACGCCCGAAAAGCGATTCCAGCCGCCGACCACCCCAGACACGAGTTTGATAAAGGGGGGCAAAGGAAATCAAAGAGTGGAACATGCCTACAAATCAAAGGCTGAAGGCACCTGCTCGCAAGATCCAAGATGAACACAAATCCATCAGCGGGCTCAGTCCGAAATCAAAGATTGCAATCGACCCAGCCACGCCCAAAATGAAGTGTCTCTGAGACATTGTTAATTATTAGCTTTGCCGAACAATGCCCCGTCTCTTCCTTCACATTCTTTGTGGCCTAGCCGTCCTTTCTATGGCGTCCTGCTCCAGTTCATCTTCAGGGCGCAGAGTTATCAGCCGCAAAGGCACTCGCATCACCGGCGTGCGCACCACCGCTTACACCCACAGCGAGTCCGATCACATCATCTATGGCGCACGCAGTGCTGTCGGCAGCCAGCTCAAATATGGCAC